>NZ_JBEPOZ010000015.1:0-101637 GCF_040547005.1 Arthrobacter sp. UYCu712 | reverse complement strand
GCGGCCGGCCCCCCCCCCCGCCCCCCCCCCCCCCCCCGGGGCCCCCCCCCCCCCCCCCCCGCCCCCCCGCCCCCCCCCCCCCCGCCCCCCCCCCCCCCCCCCCGACGACGGCGGGCACGCGGACGGGGGTCCTGACGCCGGGTCCCGTGCCGCCGCCGCGGATACCGGTGGCCTTGACCACGAGCACCGCGATCAGGGTGGTGACCGGAATCGCCAGCACCAGTCCGACGGACCCGACGAGCGTGCGGATGACTTCCTCGGAGAGCTCGGCGCTGGTGAGGGCGTCGCCGAGGGGCCGTTCATAGAGCATCACCAGGATGAGAACCGGCAGGGCCGCGCCGGCGTAGGCGAAGGCGATGGTGTAGACGGTGGAGGCGATATGGTCCCGGCCGATCCGCATGGCGGAGGTGAACAGCTGCCGGGCGCTCGTTTCCGGCGCGAGTTCCCACAGTTCCCACACGGCGGAGGACTGCGTGATGGTGACGTCGTTGAGGACACCAAGGCCGGAGATGATGAGGCCGCACAGGATGATGCCGGAGATGGAGATGTTGTCCGAGATGTTTGTCAGCGTGGCTGCGTCGTGGCTGCCCACCCCGGCCAGGTTGGCGGCGTCAGTGGCCCAGGCCGCAAGGAAGGCGGTGATGCCAAGCCCGAACATGGTGCCCAGCAGCGCCGTCGAGGTCCGGGCGGAGAAGCCGTGCGCGAAGTAGAGCACGCCAATCATGATCACGGTCGAACCCACGAGCGCGAGCAGCAGCGGCGGTTTGCCCTCCACGAGTCCGGGGAGCATGAAGGTCACCAGCACGGCGTAGGCACCGACCAGCCCGATGAGCGCCCGCAGGCCGCGCCAGCGGGCCACGGCAATCACGACGGCGGCGTAGAGCACGGCCAGGAAGATGATGGGCAGGGTCCGGACGAAGTCGACGAAGACGTAGGCCGGCGTGCCCTGGGCCTCGGCGGATCCCTGGGCTTTGGAGAGGTTCAGGTAGCGGATGTTGTCCCCCGCCTTGACGCCGTGGGATTTGGCGACGTCGGGGTTGATGACCACCTTGACCGGGTTGCCGCCCTTGTCCGGTTCGGTGAAGGCGAAGGTGCATTCCGAGCCCTGCTGCGGCGGCTGGCCTGACGCGTCCGTGCCGGGCTGGGCACCATCCGTGCAGCTGGCCGTGACGACCCGCTGGATCTTGCCGGTATCGAAGGTGACGCCCGGCGCGGCAGCGTAGGGACTGGCGAGTTTGATGCCCTCTTTGCTGCCCGAAGGCCAGAGCATCACCATCGCCGCGAGCGTCAGCAGGGTCAACGGGATCAGGACCGCGGCCAGGATCCAGTTCGCCTTTTTCCGGGCGGCGAGCGCCTGCGGCGTCAGCTCCGCAGGTTCGGCCAAGCCATGTGAATGTCCGGCGCCCATCAGCAGTTCAACCTCATGGGGAAAACCTTACGGCGTCGGCGGCTCGCGGCCGGACGCATGACGGAGGCCCGACGGGCATGCGCGGCATGCGCGGCATGCCCGTCGGGGCCGGACACCCGGTGCCGGGAGCGATGAGCCGGCCGGACGACGTCAGGCGGGACGAGCCGGTCAGGCGGACGGAATGTTCTGGTTGACGTGGAAGAGGTTCTGCGGATCGTATTTGGCTTTGATTTCCGTCAGCCTGCGGAAGTTCGGCCCGTAGTTTTCAGCGACCTTGGGCAGGTCATCGCCGTCCATGAAGTTGATGTAGCCCGCGGTGTCGGAGAACGGCTGGAGCGCGGCGGCGTAGTCCCGCACCCAGGCGATGTTCGCTGTGTTGTCCGCCGGGTCATCCCACATACAGGCGATGACGGGCGAGAATTTCGCCGTCCGGTTGGGGAAGGCGGTCTCCATGGCGCCGACGCGGTGCACCGCGCCGTCGATGGGGTAGATGTGCACCGATGTCTGCACGCTGGGCACCCGGCTCCCGTATTCGAGGTGGGCCTTGATGGCTCCGTCGTTGAGTTCCGCCAGGAAGGCCGCCTTCCAGTAGGCCTGCATGCCTTTGGGCAGCAGCGGGTCGAAGGCCGAGTTCAGGAACGTGTAAGGCATCGGCGCCACCATGGAGCCCGCCACCGGCGCGACATCCAGGAATGGCTGCCAGCGGGCCGGGCCCTCTGCCATGTCACCGGTCCACATGCCCACCACCACGCACACCGGCTTGCCATGCCACTCCTCGGGCAGGAACGGGACCGGCGGCCCTTGGTGGAACCCGAGGAAGGCCCCGAACTCCTCCGGGGCGGAGTTCATGGTCTCGCGGTAGAAATCCGCGACGGTCTCGGCGTGCTCCACCGGGTAGATGATGATGCCGGTGTGGACCACGTCCACGGGATGCAGCCGATATTCCAGCGACGTCACGACGCCGAAGTTCCCGCCGCCGCCACGCAGCGCCCAGAAGAGGTCCTCATTCTCGCTCTCGGTCGCGGTGAGGAATTTCCCCTCCGCTGTGACGACGTCGGCGGAGAGCAGGTTGTCGCAGCTGAGCCCGAACTTCCGGTTCAGGTAACCGATTCCGCCGCCGAGTGTCAGCCCGGAAACGCCGGTCGAACCGACGATGCCGCCGGTGGTCGCCAGCCCGAAGGCGTGCGTGGCGTGATTGAAATCGGCCCAGGTTGCCCCGGCCTCGGATCGGGCTGTCCCGCGTGCCGGATCCACCCGGACACCCCTGGTGTTGACGAAGTCGATCACCAGGGCGTCATCCGAGGTTCCAAAACCCGGGGCGCTGTGGCCTCCCCCGCGGACGGCCAGGTCCAAGGAGTTGTCCCGGGCGAAGTTGACGCAGGCAATGACATCTGCCACTTGGGATACCCGGACCACCGCGGCCGGCCGTTTGTCGATCATGCCGTTGTACACCGCACGCGCGGCGTCGTAGTCCGCATCGGCAGACGTGATGATCTGCCCGCGGACCTGTTCGCGGAGGCTGTCGAAGCTGATTCCGTTCATTTTCTGTACCGTCTCATGTTCTGTATCGGGGAAAATGTGTGATGAAACCCGATCCGGACGGTGACTGTGCTCCCAGCCGGCGTGGGGTCCGGAGGTTTACCAGCAAAGGCCTACTCCTCCGGCCCTGCCCCGTCAATAGGATCCGGGGCCAAGAGGATCCGGGGTCAAGAGGATCCGGTCCCCGCCCAAGGCCCGTGACCGTGACGGGGCCCAGGGAGCCCGCGGCCGGCGGCGTCCGCCCGGCCCATCTTTGCGCGGTGCCGCTCCGAATGGTCAATGGGCATGTCCCCCCGGAACCCGGGAGGACCCGGCCGGTCAGCGGCCCAGCCGCAGACCTTGAACTGCGGACACGGCGCCTTATGGTTGGTAATTGACGGATGAAGTGGAGGACACCGGCGTGGCGATACGCAAGATAGACGACCGCGAGACCGGGGTGGCTGGCCAGGCCGGTACCCCGCAGGCGGTCCTGACCATTGCCGAAGCCGCCGGGGAGACCCGCGGCGTGGCCCTGGTCCTGCACGGCGGCCGGGCGGACAGCTACGAATCGGTCAGCGCCCGGCATCTCAGCCCGGCCCGGATGCTGCCTTTCGCCCGGGCCCTCCGCACCCGCGGCGGCCCCCACGGGCTGGCGGTGTGGACGCTGCGGAACCGCTACCGCGGCTGGAACGGGGCGGACATGTCCCCCGTCCAGGATGCGCGCTGGGCCCTCTCGCACATCCGCCGGGACCATCCGGGCGTGCCCGTCTACCTGTTGGGCCATTCCATGGGCGGACTGACCGCGCTCTGCGTTGCCGATGATCCGCAGGTGGAAGCCGTGGTGGCGCTCGCGCCCTGGCTCGACGGCAAAACCCCGGTGGCGCCCGTCGCCGGCCGCCGCGTGCTGATCGTGCACGGCGCCGAGGACCACTGGACAAGTCCCGCCAACTCGCTCGCCTACGCCCGGCGCGCCGAGGCCGTCGCGGAGTCCGTGGACTATGTTTCACTCAAGAGTGCCGGGCATTTCATGCTGACCCGGGTGGGCCTGTGGAACTCGCTCGCCAACGGGTTCGTTTTGGACGCGTTCGGCAACAGTGCGGGGACCGACTTCCGGGGCAGCACCGAGGCTTTGCGGAGCCTGCTGCCCGCCGCCGGCGCGGCCCTGCCGGTGGTGTTGTGATGCCCGCCTTCCCGCTTGAGGCCTTCCTCGCCAGCCTCCCGTGGGCTGCCGCCGGGCTTGTGCTGCTGCTGGCGGCGACCTTTGCCGTTGCGGTCCGGCAGAGCCGCCACTCCGTCATCGACACCGTGTGGGGGCTCGGCTTCGTCGTCGTCGCAGCCATCTCCTGGCTGCTCTCCGCAGGACACGGCGACGGCGGACGCCGCCTGCTGCTCCTGGCCCTCGTGGCCGTTTGGGGCATCCGGCTGGCCGTCCACATCGGGCTCCGCGCCCGTGGCGGGCACGAGGACCCGAGGTATGTGGACATGCTCTCCACGGCCCCCGGCTCGCGGAACGTCTATGCGCTGCGCCGCGTCTACCTCCCCCAGTCCGTTGTGCTGTTCTTCGTCTCGCTCACCGTGCAGGTCGGCATGTTCAGCACCGGGGGCCTCGGCCGGCTCGCCATCCTCGGCGCCCTGCTCTGGATCGTGGGCTTCGTCTTCGAGACAGTCGGCGACTGCCAGCTGGCACAGTTCAAGGCCGACCCCGCGAAGCGCGGTACTGTGCTCAACACCGGCCTCTGGCGCTACACCCGCCACCCCAACTACTTCGGTGACGCGGCCGTCTGGGCCGGCCTCTTCCTCGTCGCCGCCGATTCCTGGCCCGGTGTGCTGACCATCCTCTCCCCCGCCCTGATGATCTGGACTCTCGCCGGCAAGACCGGCAAGCCGCTGACCGAAAAAGCGATGTCCGCCCGCCCCGGCTACAAGGAATACATCGAGTCCACGTCCGGTTTCCTTCCCTGGCCGCCCCGCCGGCCGCGAAACGGCGGACGCCCCGCCGGGCCCGAAGCCGACGGGCCCGAAGCCGACGGACACCAGGGCGGGCGCTGACCATGGCCTGGCGGCCCGAGCCCAACGACCGTTTCTACCGCGTCATCGTCCGCACCGGCCTGGCGCTGCGCCGGCTGTTCCGGATCCGCGTCATCGTCACCGGGCGGGAGAACCTCCCGGCACCGGAGCCCCCTGCCGGGTCCCCCGCAGGCTCGTCCCGACGCGCGATCCCGGGCCAGGGCGCCGTCGTCGCGATCACCCACTTCGGCTACCTCGACTTCGCCTTCGCGGAACTGCTGCTGTGGTGGCACAGCCGGGCCCAGATGCGGTTCCTGGTCACCCAGGGCGCGGCCGACCACTGGTTCGCCGGACCCGCCATCAGCGCCGCCGGCCATGTTGTGGTGGGCTACGAGTCGGGCTCCCACGCCTACGATGCCGCCGTGCAGAAACTCCGGGACGGCGAATACATCGCCATCCTGCCCGAGGCCGGGGTCAGCCGCAGCTTCCGGGTCCGTGAATGCAAGACCGGCGCGGTGCGGATGGCAGCCGAGGCCGGAGTGCCGATTATCCCGGTCTCCATCTGGGGCTCCCACCGGCTGATGACCCGCCGCGTCGTGAACCGCCGCCTGTCGACCCGCGGGTTGCTTACCGGCGGGGGCGGCTTCTCCCCGCGCCGGGCCTGGCGTGCCCCGGTCCGGATCCACATCGGGAAGCCGATCCGCGTTGACCCCTCGGCGGATGTCCAGGCCGCCACTGCCAGCTTGCGGAGCGTCCTGCAGGCCGGGATCGACGCCGGCATCGCGGACTTCCCGCTGGACCCGGCCCCCGGCGCGTGGTGGATGCCGGCGGACCTCGGCGGCGGTGCCCCCAGCGAAGAGGAGCGGCAGCAGCTGGACAAGGCCGAGGGCCCGCGGCGCGCAGGCGGCCGCCGCCGATAAGCCCGGTTACCGCGCGCGCCCTGACTAAACTCCAACGAGAACAAAATCACACTCGCACTCAATGGAGAAGTACTCCTCTGCGGCAAACACAGTCCTGACGAAAAGCGGAATCGAAGAACGCGGTCTCGCCCGTAAGCCCAACTTGGACCGAGACATGGTTCCCGGACGCCTACATCTTCGCCCTCGCCGGCGTCGTCATCATCGCCGTGGCCGCCCTGGCCATCGGCGCCTCGCCCCAGTCGATCGCCGATTCCTTCGGCAACGGTTTCTGGGACCTGACCGCCTTCACCCTGCAGATGGCCATGGTGGTCCTCACCGGCTACGTCGTGGCGACCTCCCCGCCCGCGGCGAAGCTCATCAACCGGCTGGCGCTGATGCCGTCCACGGCCCGCACGGCCGTGAGCTTCGTGGCACTGATGTCGATGTCCGTCTCGTTCCTCAACTGGGGCCTCAGCCTGATCTTCGGCGGCCTGCTGGCGCGGGCCATTGCCCGCCGCAAGGACCTGACCGTGGATTACCGCGCACTCGGCGCGGCCGCATTCATGGGACTCGGCGCCGTCTGGGCGCTTGGACTGTCCTCCTCCGCGGCGCAGCTGCAGGCCGCCGCCGCGTCGCTGCCTCCGGCGCTGCTGAAGATCACCGGCATCCTGGACTTCGGCACCACCATCTTCACCTGGCAGTCACTGCTGACCCTGGCCATCCTGCTGGCCCTGACCACCGTGATTGCGCACTTCTCCGCCCCCCCAGGGCGGCTCCGCGCACCTGGCCGAGTTCTTCTCCGACATCGGCGGCCCTGGTGCCGTCCGGCGGCGGCAAGTGGCTCGTGGAAGTGCCGTACGTGATGCAGTCCGCGACCCACGTCAACATGAACCTCGGCTGGACCGTGCAGATCTACAACATCGCCGAGGCCCTGCCGAACCTGATCAACCCGTTCTTTATGCTGCCGCTCCTTGCCGTGCTGCGGCTGCGGGCCCGCGATCTGGTGGGCTTCACGTTCCTGCAGTTCATCTCCCACCTCCCGGTGGTGCTGCTGCTGGTGTGGCTGCTGGGCATGACTTTCGACTTCGTCCCCCCGGTGATGCCCAAGTAGGACCGGCCGGCACCTCGTTAAACCAAAACGACCCGCAGTTGTGGACAACTGCGGGTCGTTTGGGTTTAAGTCACTACTCGGGGTCAGACACGACCAGGGTCTCCGCACCCTGGACGCGGGCCTTGCCGCTTTCCAGCAGCGGTTCGACGACGCCGGTCACGGCCGCCATGGCGCCGTCCAGTTCCAGCAGCACGGGGTGCTGGAACGCGATCAGCGCCAGGAGGTCACGGACCGCGGCGCGTGCCTCCTCCAGCGAGAGCGCCGGATCGTGGCCCAGGAACACCTCGGTGGGCTGGCCGGACGTCGCCTGCGCCGGCTCCTCCCCGCCGACGGGGGCAAGCTCCGCGTAGCTGATCGCAAACGCCTCGAGCCGGCCCTTCCGGCTGGCCGGCACGCCCGGGCCGAAGGCACTGGCCCTCGGGGCACGGAGGACGATCGCGCCGTGGGCGCCGCTGAGCTCGGCCAGGAACACGCGCTGCACCGTGGCGATGCTGAGGTCCCCAGGGCTGTCCCAGCCGTGCACGGCCGTGTAGTACCGGCCCACGACGTCGCTCAGCTCCACCGAACCGGTAGCGAGGTCCTCGACCTGCTCGGCGGCGGCGGCCTCGGACCCGTCGCCGAAGACCGGCAGCTTAAGCGCTCCCGGCTCCAGGACCACCAGGCGGGAGCGCTGGATCGGTGCCAGGCCCGCTGCCTCCGCGAAGGCGGCACCGGGTGTGCCGGGTTCCACCTTGCAGCGGAGCCTGGTGACGCCCGACGGCGCCTGCCCGGCTTCGTGCCGGAGCATGCTCAGCAGCGTGGAGCCGACGCCGGTGCGGCGGTGCTGCCGGTCGACCTCGATGTAGGCCCACAGCCGTTCCGGGTGCAGTGAGGCCTCGTGGACCACGCCGGCCGCGACCGGGATGGCCACGCCGTCGACGACGTCCTCAGCCACAATGCAGCGGCGCCACGGGGAGTTGCCCGAGGGTGCCAGCGTGCCGCGGAACTGCCCGGCCTGGACGGTTTCCGGGCCGCCCCACATCTCGAGGAGGGCGAGGTCGTCGCCGTCGCGCCATTCACGGTATTCGATCGCCATGATCAGGCGCCGATCAGCCGTGCGGCCAGGTAACCCTCCACCTTGTCCAGGGAAACGCGTTCCTGGCTCATGGTGTCGCGTTCGCGGATGGTGACGGCCTGGTCGTCCAGGGTCTCGAAGTCCACCGTGATGCAGAACGGCGTACCGATCTCGTCCTGGCGGCGGTAGCGGCGGCCGATGGCGCCGGCGTCGTCGAACTCGATGTTCCAGTTCTTCCGCAGCTGGGCGGCGAGGTCCTTGGCCTTCGGCGACAGGTCCTCGTTACGGCTCAGCGGCAGCACGGCGGCCTTGACCGGGGCCAGCCGCGGATCGAGCTTGAGCACGGTGCGGATGTCGACGCCGCCCTTGGCGTTGGGTGCCTCGTCCTCGGTGTACGCATCGATCATGAAGGCCATGAAGGAGCGGGTGAGGCCGGCGGCGGGTTCGATCACGTAGGGCGTGTAGCGCTCGTTGGTGGCCTGGTTGAAGTAGCTCAGGTCCGTTCCGGAGGCCTTGGCGTGCGTGGAGAGGTCGAAGTCGGTGCGGTTGGCGATGCCTTCGAGCTCGCCCCACTCCGAGCCCTGGAAGCCGAAGCGGTATTCGATGTCCGTGGTGCCCTTGGAGTAGTGGCTGAGCTTGTCCAGCGGGTGCTCGAAGAACCGCAGGTTGTCTTCCCGGATGCCCAGGCCGGTGTACCAGGACATCCGCTCCTTCATCCAGTACTCGTGCCACTGCTCATCCGTGCCGGGCTCGACGAAGAATTCCATTTCCATCTGTTCGAACTCGCGGGTGCGGAAGATGAAGTTGCCCGGCGTGATCTCGTTGCGGAAGGACTTGCCGATCTGGCCGATGCCGAACGGCGGCTTCTTGCGGGAGGTGGTGAGCACGTTGCTGAAGTTGACGAAGATGCCCTGGGCGGTTTCGGGGCGCAGGTAGTGCAGGCCCTCTTCGCTGGCGACGGGGCCGAGGTAGGTCTTGAGCAGGCCGGAGAATTCCTGGGGCTCGGTCCATTCGCCGCGGGTGCCGCAGTTGGCGCAGGCGATGTCCTTGAGGCCGTTCTCGGCGGGACGGCCCTTCTTTTCTTCGAATTCCTCCAGGAGGTGGTCCGCGCGGTAGCGCTTGTGGCAGGAGAGGCACTCGACCAGGGGATCGGAGAAGACATCGACGTGTCCGGAGGCTTCCCAGACCTGGCGGGGAAGGATGACGGACGAGTCCAGGCCCACCACGTCTTCGCGGCCGCGGACCACGGACTGCCACCACTGGCGCTTGATGTTTTCCTTCAGCTCCGCGCCGAGGGGTCCGTAGTCCCAGGCAGAACGGGAGCCACCATAGATTTCACCGGCCTGGAAAACGAAACCCCTGCGCTTGGCGAGGGAAATGATCTGGTCGAGGACGGATTTTGCTGCCATGGGAACTCCAATTTCTACAGGGCCGCTGGGTGCGGTCCGCGGTTTCAGCCCTGGAACCCCGGCTGGTTGCCGGACAGGGCACTAAGACGCAAAACAATATGCCGACAAGGCACGGGAATGATTGCGGTGCAGGAAGCTGCGCCTCCTAGCCTACCGGGCTGACACCTCAGCGTGACCCCTTCAGCGCACCCCGGGGCCAGGGCAGCGTGGCCAAGATGATGGCGGCAAGTGTCAGCACCGTCCCGAGCACCGTGGGAAGCGCCACCACGGTGCCGGGTGCCGGAAAGGCGAGGTCCAGGCCGAGCGAGCCCAGCAGCTGGCCGGAAATCATGCCGAGCCCCGTGACGAGCACGCCCAGGCTGCGCACCAGCAGGGCACCCACTCCGATGAAGATGCAGCCCAGCGGGCCGCCGAGGTAGTACCACCACTGCCCCGGGAGGGGGTTGCCCGCGCCGGCCACCGCCAGCTTGACCAGCCAGGCGATCCACAGCACGGCTGTTCCGGAGATGAAGTTCACCAGGGTGGCCGTGATGGGGGTGCCGTAGTGAACCGTGGCGGTCCCGTTCATGGCCTGCTGGAAGCTCATGAGGAACCCGGCCAGCACGGGTAGCAGCACGGGCACCAGCAACTGCAGGAGCTGTTCGCCTGCTCCGCCAAGCCGCGGGGACACGGCCCAGGCGACGGCGGCGACGGTCAGGACGCTTCCCAGCACCCGGATGCCGGTGATGGGCTTCTTGCCGGCCGGGCCGATCCCCATCCGGTCCACCAGCAGCCCACTGAGGGTCTGGCCGGTCACGGCCGCCACGGTGAAAAGGGCTACGCCCAGCAGGCCGACGGTGAAGGACTGCGTGAACACGAAGAACGCGCCGATGCAGCCCGCCAGGACGTAGTACGGCGGGAACTCACGGTTCCGGACGGCCGGCAGGACCCGGGCCAGGCCCGCCCGGCCCTTCGGGAGCCCGAGCGAAATGGCGATGATCAGCACCAGCCCCGTGCTGAAACTCACCACCGCGGCGGCGATGCCGTCCGCGAGCGCGACGCCCAGCGCGCCGTTGATCCTGCCCTGGACCGGCATGAGGAGGCCGGCCGCCACGGCAAGGGGAAGCCCTGCGAGGATCGGCGGGCGGGATGTGTGGGTCATTGCTGTCACCTTACGTCAGGCATTATTGCTTGTATGAGCAACCCGGAAATTGAAGAAATCCCCATCCGCGACGACATGATCCGCCTGGGGCAGCTGCTGAAGCTCGCCAACCTGGTCGAGGACGGTGTGGAGGCGGCTGAACTGATCAAGAGCGGGCTCGTCAAGGTCAACGACGAGATCGATGACCGCCGCGGCCGCCAGCTCCATCACGGCGACACCGTTACGGTGAACGGGCAGACCGTGCGGATCACCACCCCGGCCGGGGCTTAACCGCGGGGGCGCGGCGGGCCGCTACTTCGTCAGGACCTCGTGCGTGAGGAACTCAGACACGTGGCCCACTTCCTGCTGGTTGATGCCGTGCCACATGCCTGTGTAGAGCACCTTCGTCAGCTTCACGTGCCGGCGCACCCAGCCCATGGTGAACTCGATCTTGTCCGGTGTTATCACCGGATCCTGCTGGTCCCGGCCCCAGAACATCGGCACGGTTCCGTCGAGTTCGGCGTCGTGGAAGCTGGGGTCCGAGTCGGCGTCGACGGCAAAACCGGACAGCCCGACGACGGCGGCGAAGTCGGCGGGCCGCTGCCGCAGCAGCGTGGTGGCCATGGCCATGCCCATGGAGAAGCCCAGCAGCGTCACTGAGGAATGGTTCGCCTTGACCGAGTCGATCCAGTCCAGGACGTACTCCGAAGCCGCCTTGACGGCGTCGAGCGAATAGTCGATGGAGGCCGTCAGCGGGAACCAAGTGAAGCCGGGGCCGGTGACAAGGGGTGCCCGCACCGAGGCCACCGCGAAGTCCCCGGGAAGCATGTCCGCCAGGCTGAGCAGGTCCTGCTCGTTGGCGCCGTAGCCGTGCAGCAGGACCAGGAGCGGCTTGCCGGCGCGCTCCTCCTCGGGCTTGGACCATAGGACAACGGGGGCGGGAAAGGCAGCGGCTTCAGTCATGGGTCCATTCTTGCAGTTACCCCGAAGTAACAAGCTGCGGTGGCGTAGCTTTGCAGAAACAGTGCAGGATATGAAGGTGAGCGAAACCGAAGCCATGGAGAATTCGCCAGACAGCGTCGTAACCCACCCCTGGACCCGCTACGTGGCCATGGGAGATTCCTTCACGGAAGGCATCGGCGATCCCGAGCCTGCCAGCCCCGGCGGACACCGCGGCTGGGCGGACCGGGTGGCCGAGGAACTCAGCCGCGGGCATATCGACTTCGCGTACGCCAACCTGGCGGTCCGCGGCCGGCTACTGCAGCAGATCGTGGACCAGCAGCTGGCGCACTGCCTCTCCCTCAAGCCGGACCTCGTGACGCTCTCCGCCGGCGGCAACGACCTGATCCGGCCCGGCGGCGATCCCGATCTGCTGGCCGAAAGGCTGGACTCGGTGGTGCAGATCCTGAGCCTGGGCGGCGCCACGGTGGTCCTGTTCAACGGCCCGGACACCGGCTCCTCCGTGCTGGGCCGGATCCGCAGCAAAGTGGCCATCTACAACGAGAACCTCCGCACCATCGCCGCACGCCACGATGCCGTCATCGCGGACATGTGGGCGTTGCGCCAGCTGAACGATCCGCAGATGTGGGACGCGGACCGCCTGCATTTCTCCCCGCTGGGCCACCACACCATCGCGGCCATGGTGCTGGATTCGCTCAACATCCAGCACACCCTGGAGCCCCTCTCCCCCAAACCCCTGCCGCAACGCAGCTGGCGGGAGGCCCGCTCCGGCGACCTTGTGTGGGCCCGGGAGTACTTTGTGCCTTGGGTGGTCCGCAGGCTCCGGCACCGTTCCTCCGGGGACGGCATCACGGCGAAACGTCCCCTGCCGGGACCAGTGTTCGGCCCCGGCGTTCCGCTGGGCTCGGGGGAAGGCCCCCCGGGCGCCCAGGATCCCGTGCGGTCGTAGCGGCCCGACGGACCGGCAGCAGGAATGGACGCCGACGACGTCGTGCGGCTGCGGCTGCGGCTGCGGCGGCAGCAGCTGCGCGAGCCCTTCGCCGCTACGGCGGAGGAAGCACTGCGGAACCTCCTGGCCGTCCAGTCCCAGGAGTTCGCTTACGCGCGCTGGACGCTGGCCCAGCCCACCGCGGGCGCCTCAGCCGCAGACGTCGAACAGGCGGTGTCCGACGGCACCATCCTCCGCACCCATATCCTGCGGCCCACCTGGCACTTCGTACACCGCAACGATCTGCGCTGGCTGCAGGCACTCTCCGCGCCCAGGCTCCATCAGCTCAATGCCGGCATGTACCGCCAGAGCGGGATCGGCCCCGCCGAGGGCGCGACGAGCAACGGTGTGCTGGTCAGCGGGGCGCCGGTACGCAGCACCGGCGGGGCTCTGAAGCGGAACCGGGGCAGATCGACCTCATCCAGTGCTACGACGAATACGTCATGGGCTATTCGAGTTCGCGGCATTTCCTGGCCGGCAGGGCTCCCTTTGCGCCCGTTGCCGGCGAGCCCATGCACCTGGTGCTGCGGGACGGCCGGCTCGCCGGGGTGTGGCGGCACAGCTTCGTCCGTGGCAGCTGCGAGGTGGACTTCCGGCTGGAGCCGGGCTCCGGAACGGACCACGGGAAGCCGGTCGGCACCGCGGTGGCAGCGTACGGCAGGTTTCTCGGGATGCCGGCAATCCTGCGCTGAGCCCGGAGCGGCGGGATGGGGATAAGCTGAAAGGACACCCTTTGAAAGGCGCGGCACCGTGAACAGTTTGTTCTTTTGGATCATCGTTTTGTCATTCCTGATCCCGATGGCGATGCGCCTGTACAAAAAATCCGTGCGCCGCCGGAACCAGGACCAGGGCATGACCGGCGGGTACCCGGACCAGCAGGGCGGCCCGTTCCCCGGCCAGTTCGGCCAGTTCCCCGGTCAGCAGAGCAACCAGCCTCGGGACGGTTTCACGCAGCGGGACTACTTCGGCGGGTTCGGCCAGCTGGGCGCCCCGCAGCCGCCCGCGAACCAGCCGTACCCCGGACAGCAGGGCCACCCCGTACAGCAGGGCCACCCCGGACAGCAGGGCTACCCCGGGCAGCCGGGCCACCAGCCCCCGGTGCCCTATGAGGACAGCCCCGAGTACCTGAACAACGCGCCGCAGCCGCGCCCGGAACAGCAGCAGCAGCCGCAGCAGCCGGCCTGGCAGCAGAGCCAGCCCGAGGTGCCGCCGGTGCCGTCGGCTCCGCAGGGCTTCCGGGCGCGCAAGCTCGCCGAACTGGACCAGCGGTACAGCAACGGTGAGCTCGCCATGGAGGATTACATGACCCAGCGCGCGGAGATCATGAAGGGCTAGTTCCGCACACTTTGCCAGGCACGAACGAGGAGAGGCCCCGCAGCTGCGGGGCCTCTCCTCGTTCGTGCGCCGGCGCCGGGCCGGCAGGGGTCAGTCGACCTGCGGGAAGCCGAGGTCGATCACCGAGGTGGACGGATCCGGCCAGCGGGTGGTGACCACCTTCCCGCGGGTGTAGAAGCGGATGCTCTCGGGACCGTACATGTGGGTGTCGCCGAAGAGCGAGTTCTTCCAGCCGCCGAAGGAGAAGGTGCCGACCGGCACCGGGATCGGCACATTGACGCCCACCATGCCGGCCTCGACGTCGAACTCGAACTGCCGCGCGGCGCCGCCGTCGCGGGTGAAGATCGCCACGCCGTTGCCGAACTCGTTCTCGTTGACGAGCTGGACGGCGTCGGTGTACGTCTCGACCCGGACCACCGAGAGGACCGGGCCGAAGATCTCGTCGTCGTAGACCTTCATGCCCGGCTTGACGTGGTCGATCAGGCTGACGCCGATGAAGAAGCCCTTGGAGTCGAACTGGTGGTCCCGGCCGTCCACCACCACAGTGGCGCCTTCGCTTTCGGCGCCAGCGACGTAGGAGGCCACCTTGTCGCGGTGCTCGGCGGTGATGAGCGGGCCCATCTGGGACGAGGGGTCGGTTCCGGGGCCGATCTTGAGAGTGGCCATCCGGGTGGTGATCGCGTCGACGAGTTCGTCGGCGATGTTGCCGACGGCCACCAGGACGCTGACGGCCATGCAGCGTTCGCCGGCGGAGCCGTAGGCGGCGGAGATCGCGGCGTCCGCGGCCATGTTGAGGTCCGCATCCGGCAGGACCACCATGTGGTTCTTGGCACCTCCGAGGGCCTGCACGCGCTTGCCGTGGTCGGCGGCACGCTTGTAGATGGACTGCGCGATCGGCGTGGATCCGACGAAGCTGATGGCCTTGACGTCCGGGTGTTCGAGCAGGACGTCAACGGCTTCC
This sequence comes from Arthrobacter sp. UYCu712, assembly GCF_040547005.1. Classification (NCBI taxonomy): domain Bacteria; kingdom Bacillati; phylum Actinomycetota; class Actinomycetes; order Micrococcales; family Micrococcaceae; genus Arthrobacter; species Arthrobacter sp. UYCu712. The sequence continues at coordinate 86,867 of NZ_JBEPOZ010000015.1, read as the reverse complement.
TTGTCGCCGTTCACCACGTTGAGCACGCCGGCCGGAAGCCCTGCCTCGGCGAAGACCTGGGCGATGAAGATGGCGGAGGACGGGTCCTTTTCGCTGGGCTTGAGCAGCACGGTGTTGCCACAGGCCAGGGCGCTGCCGATCATCCACAAGGGCACCATGGCGGGGAAGTTGAACGGGGTGATGCAGGCGACGACGCCCACCGGCTGGCGCACCGAGTGGACATCGACGCCGCCGGCGACCTGTTCGGAGCGCTCGCCCTTGAGCATGTGGGACAGCCCGGTGGCGAATTCGATGTTCTCCAGGCCGCGGGTGATCTCGCCCTCCGCGTCGGAGAGGACCTTGCCGTGCTCGCTGGTCAGCAGGGCCGCCAGCTCGGGACGGCGCTGCATCATCAGTTCACGGACCTTGAAGAAGATGGCGGTGCGCTTGGCCAGGCTTGTGGCGCGCCAGCCCGGCAGGGCGGCGCGGGCGGCCTGGACGGCCTCCTCGACCCGGGCGGCGGAGGCCAGGGCGACTTCCTTTTCCTGCTCGCCGGTGGCGGGGTTGAAGACGGGGCCGAAGCGGTCGGCGTCGGAAATCAGGGCGCCGTTGATGAAGTGCGGAATGCGTTCCATGGAGTGGGTCTCTTTCGTATGGTGCAGGTTCGGGGATACAGCTTGCCGGCAGGCAGGAGGTCAGTTGGCGGACTCGAGCGAGCCGTCGACGAGCTTGACGATCGCGGAGCAGTCCATCCCGGACTGGCCGGCGTCGATGAGGCGCTGGAAGAGCGTCTGGACGTGCTCGCCGAGTTCCAGCGGGGTGCCGGTGTCGCGCGCAGCGCTGATCGCGAGGCCGATGTCCTTGTTGGCCAGCTCGGTGGTGAAGGTGGGCGCGAAGTCGTTGTTGGAGGCCGCGGTCGGGACGACGCCGGCCACCGGGTACCAGGTGCGCAGCGCCCAGCTGTCCCCGGACGAGACGGAGGCGATGTCCCAGAACACCTGCTTGTCCAGGCCGAGCCGGTCGGCCAGCACGGCACCCTCGGCCGTCGAGGCCAGGTTGATGAAGAGCATGAGGTTGTTGCAGATCTTTGCGGCCTGGCCGGTGGTGGCACCGCCGGTCGGGATGATGTTCGCGGACATCGGCTTGATGTATTCGCTCGCCTCGGCCACGGCGCCGGCCTCGCCGCCGATCATGAAGGTCAGAGTGGCAGCCTTGGCGCCGCTCATGCCGCCGGAGACCGGGGCGTCGACGAAGCGGAAGCCGGCGGCAGCGGCGGCGTCGTGCAGGGCCTGGGCTGAGGCGATGTCGATCGTGGAGGAATCCACGAGGAGCGTGCGGGTGTCTGCGTGCGCCAGGACGCCGTCCTCGCCGAGGTAGACGGCGCGGGCGTGCTCGCCCTTGGGGAGCATCGTGAAGACGACGTCGACGCCGTTAACGGCCTCGGCGATGCTGCTGGCGGGCTTCACGCCGCCGGCTTCGGCGGCGGCGACTGCCTCGGTGTTGAGGTCGAAGCCGCGGACGTCATGACCGGCCTTGGCCAGGTTCACCGACATGGACCCGCCCATGTTCCCCAGTCCGATCCAAGCGATTACTGCCATGGCATAAGCTCCTTTGCTTTGTGCTGCACAGTGTCTTTGCGCAGTTGCTGTGCGCTGTGCGCGTGGTCCGGCCTCGACGCCGGATGGTCCGTGTCCAGCATCACACCCTGTTACAGTGCAATCAAGGTAAAAAACCACAGATGCCATGTGCATGGATGCACATGGCGCTGCACATGGAAGTTGGAGGAAGGTCATTGTGGACTTGAGGCGGCTCCCGAGCCCGGATGACCTGCTGATCCTGTTGACCGTGGCGCGGCTGGGCCGGTTCAATGCAGTCGCCGAGACGCTTGGCACCACCCACACCACCATCTCCCGCCGGATCGTCGCCCTGGACAAACAGCTCGGCGGCCGGACCCTGGAACGGAGCCCGCACGGCTGGGAGCTGACCGAGCTCGGCAGCCAGGCGGTCTCCGCGGCGGAGGCCATCGAGGGCACCCTCGGCGCCCTGTCGAGCCGAATCACCCGGACCGGGGACCTGCTCTCCGGACTGGTCCGGATCTCGACGCCGGACGGCTTCGGCGCCGGGTTCGTTGCCCCGGCACTCGTGCGGCTGCAGCGGGAACATCCGCTGCTCAACGTCGAGATGCTCAGCGCCACGCGCAAAGTCAGCCAGAACCGCTCCGGGGTGGACCTTGAGGTGGTGGTCGGGAACCTAGACGTCAGCAATGCGCAGACCATTTTCCTCAGCAACTACTTCCTGCGGCTTTACGCCAGCCCGCAGTACGCGCAGGACCGTGGCCTGCCCCTGACCCTCGACGACGTCCGGCAGCACGGCTTTGTCTCCTACGTGGAGTCGGCGCTGCAGGTTGCGGAACTGGGCCACCGCTCCACCCAGCTGCCCGTGCCGCGGTCCAGCTTCCAGGCCACCAGCATCTTCGCCCAGCTCGAGGCCGTGCGCCGCGGCGGCGGGATCGGGCTGCTGCCGAACTTCCTGGTCGTCGGGAACCCGGACTTCCTGCCGGTCCTGCCGGATGACTTCCAGCGCCAGCTGCCCATCTGGGCGGTGGCACGTTCCGAATCACTGCGCTCGGCGCCGGTGCAGGCAGTGCTCGAGGCGATCCGGACCGAGATCTCCGCCCGCCAGGATGTCCTGGCCGGCTGAGAAGCCGGCAGGCGGTCGGGCGGGCCAAGCCCGGGGCGGTTAGCGCCAGCAGCCCCTGTCCCCGCGGAAACGGGAACAGTGGCTGTTGGCGTTGTTGCTATCTCTCTTGCCTGTTATTTCTTGCCTGTTATTTCTTGCCTGCGGCAAGCAGGTCCGCCGTGCCCCGGGCGTCGGCAGCGTCGACGTCGTGGAGCGAGATCCCGCGGGTTTCCTTGAGCATGAACACCGCGAATACCGTCACGAGGCAGGCACCGAGGAGGTAGATCGCCACCGGGGTGGACGACTTGTACTGGCTCAGGAGTGCGGTCGCGATGATCGGGGCCAGGGAACCGGCCACGATCGAGGTGACCTGGTAGCCCAGGGAGACGCCGGAGTAGCGCATCCGGGTCGGGAACATCTCGGCCATGATGGCCGGCTGCCCGGCGTACATCAGCGCGTGGAAGAGAAGGCCGATGGTGATGGCCGCGAGGATGATGAGGTCGTTCTTGGTGTCCATCATCGGGAAGGCGAAGAAGCCCCAGGTGCCGCCCAGGAGCGCGCCGGCCATGTAGACGGGCTTGCGGCCGTAGGCATCCGAGAGCTTTCCGACCATGGGCACTGCGCAGAAGTGGATGAAGTGCGCCACCAGCAGCAGGAGCAGGATGCGCGAGGTGTCCGTCTGGACCACGATCTTCAGGTAGGTGATGGAGAACGTGACCACCAGGTAGTAGAGGATGTTTTCCGCGAAGCGCAGGCCCATGGCGGTGAAGACGCCACGCGGGTAGCGGCGGAAGACTTCGGCGACGCCGTAGCCCTTGTTCTCGACGGTGACTTCCTTGCGGGCCTCGAGGAAGATCGGGGCGTCCTGGACCTTGGTGCGGATGTAGTAACCGACGATCACGATCACGGCGGAGAGCCAGAAGGCCACACGCCAGCCCCAGCTGAGGAATTCGGCCGGGGAGAGCAGCGAGGAGAGGGTGAACAGCACGCCGGTGGCGAGCAGGTTGCCCATCGGGACTGCGGACTGCGGCCAGCTGGCCCAGAAACCGCGGGACTTGCTCGGGCTGTGCTCGGCCACGAGGAGGACGGCGCCGCCCCATTCGCCGCCGACGGCGAAGCCCTGGACGAAGCGGAGGAAGACCAGCAGGGCCGGTGCCCAGTAGCCGATCTGCTGGAAGGTCGGGAGGCAGCCCATCGCGAAGGTCGCGACGCCCACCAGGATGATGCTGAGCTGGAGGAGCTGCTTGCGGCCGAACTTGTCGCCGAAGTGGCCAAAGACGATGCCGCCGATCGGGCGGGCGATAAAGCCGACAGCGTAGGTCACGAAGGCGGCAATGATACCATCGAGCTCCGTGCCGGAGTTCGGGAAGAACAGCTTGCCGAAGACCAGGGTGGCGGCGGAGGCGTAGAGGAAGAACTCATACCATTCCACGACGGTGCCGGCCATGGAGGCCGTCACCACCTTCTTCAGTCCGGACGACTTGACTTCGGGCTCTTCCGGGCGCCTCGCGGCTGCGTTGTGCGTACTCATTTCGACTCCTCTGGTGTCTCCGTCGACACCCTATGGACCATTGGGCGGAGGGCGGCTGTGATTTGTGACACGCGCCGTCATTCTCAATGAGTATGGTCCCTCCCGGCCGCAGCCTCAACGGCCATTAGTGCAGAGCGCATCTGCAAATATGCACAAGGGGCGGCCGTTTCGGCTGCAGCGATGACGGTTTAAAGGCTGGGCCTAGCCGAAGAAGTTTTCCCGGAGCTGACTGCTGAGCTGGCCGATCTCGGTCAGGAAGCCGTCGTGCCCGATCGGCGCCTCGATCAGGTGCACTTCCACGTCGCCGGGCAAGGCTTCGGCGAGGGCCCGGGACTGGGCCGGAAAGTACAGCCGGTCCGAGTCCACGGCCGCGACGAGGAAGTCGGCAGTGGCCGGGGCCAGGGCCTCCCCGAGGGCCCCGCGGCCGCGGCTGACGTCGTGGCTCATAAGGGCCTCGGTGATCGCGATGTAGCTGTTCGCGTCGAAGCGCCGGACCAGCTTGTTGCCTTGATGGTCCAGGTAGCTCTCCACCTGGTAGCGTCCGCGGCCTGCCAGCGAGGCTGCGCCCAGCGGAGCCTCGGAGTCCTGCGCATTCCGGCCGAAGCGCACGTCCAGTTCGGCGGCGGAGCGGTAGGTGATGTGGGCGATGCGGCGCGCGAGGGCGAGGCCCGCTTCAGGTTCCGGGCCGCCGTAGTAGTCCCCGCCGTTGAAGCTCGGGTCCTGCCGGATGGCGAGTGTCTGCGCCTGGGCGAAGGCGATCTGTTCGGCGGTGCTGCTGGCGCCGATGGAAATCACGGCGCAGCGCCGGACTCGTTCCGGGAAGGACACGGCCCATTCCAGGGCGCGGGCACCGCCGAGGGATCCGCCCAGTACGGCATACCAGCTGCGGATGCCAAGGGCGTCGGCCAGCCGTGCCTCGGCTGCTGTGGTGTCCCGCAAGGTGACCAGCGGGAAACGGGAGCCCCACGGTGCCCCGTCCGGAGCCGGCGTCGAGGGTCCGGTGGAGCCGTAGCAGCCGCCGAGGATGTTGATGGAGACAACGAAGTATTTGTCCGTGTCCACCGGGGCGCCGGGGCCGGCCAGTTGCTCCCACCAGCCGGGCTCCTCGCTGGCACCGCGGGTGACGTGGGTGTCGCCGGTGAGCGCATGTTCGATCAGGACCGCATTGGAACGGTCCGCGTTGAGCGTCCCCCACGTCTCATAGCCGAGCGTGGCAGCGGGCAGCCGGGCTCCGGACTCGAGGTCGAGGTCACCGATCCGGAGGTGCCGGACGGTTCCGTCGGGAACGGTCCGGCCGGAGGCGGTGTCGGGTTCCGCGGCGGCGGGGCCGGCGGCCGGCGTTTCGGCGGTTTTACTTCCGGGTACACCCGTGCGGGTGGCGGCAATCGTCATCTGAGGACCTAACTTCGCGCTTGCCCGCCGTCGGCAGACCGGCAGGCCAGGTCTTCACCCGGGGCACCCCGCCGCAAAAGGAGGGTTGCCGGCCAGCAAGCCGGGGCTGTCACTGGCACTCATGACCTGCCTTGAGTTTACGAAAGGAGGCGCCGTTGTGGCGAAAATTGTGACGGCTGTGTGACTCCGGGCGTGGCCGCCGGTGTGCCCCTGCACACGGCAGGGGCACCGGAAACCGGCGGATTCAGGCGCCCTTGGCCGCCCGGAAGCCTGCCTCGAGGTCGGCGATGATGTCGTCAATGTGCTCCAGGCCCACCGACAGCCGCACGAGTCCCGGGTTGACGCCGGCCACCGTCTGCTGTTCCGGGGAGAGCTGGCTGTGGGTGGTCGACGCCGGGTGGATGACCAGCGAGCGCACGTCGCCGATGTTGGCCACGTGCGAGTGCAGTTCAAGGGCGTCCACGAAGCGCTTGCCGGCCTCCGCTCCCCCGGCGAGGTTGAAGGCCACGACGGCGCCCGTGCCCTTGGGCCCGTACTTGCGGCCGCGCTCGTACCAGGGGCTGGACGGCAGCCCGGCGTAGGCCACCGATTCGACGTCGGCCCGGGCTTCGAGCCATTCGGCCACCCGGGTGGCGTTGGATACATGGCGCTCGACCCGCAGGCTCAGGGTCTCGATGCCCTGGGCGATGAGGAAGGCGTTGAACGGGGACACCGCGGAGCCGAGGTCGCGCAGGAGCTGGACGCGGGCCTTGAGGATGTAGGAAAGGTTCGCGCCGAGGGCGCCGTCCGCGCCGAGGTCCCGGGCGTAGACGAGCCCGTTGTAGGTGGGGTCCGGGGTGTTGAAGCCGGGGAACCGTGCCGGGTCCTTGCCGAAGTCGAAGTTGCCGGAGTCGACAATCACACCGGCGATCGCGGCGCCGTGCCCGCCAAGGTACTTGGTGGCGGAGTGGACCACGATGTCCGCGCCCCACTCGATCGGCCGGATCAGGTACGGGGTGGAGAGTGTGTTGTCGACGATCAGGGGCACACCGGCCTCGTGCGCCACTCGGGAGATGCCCTCGATGTCGAGGACGTCCTGGCGGGGGTTGGAGACCACTTCGCCGAAGAACAGTTTGGTGTTGGGCCGGACGGCGTCGCGCCACTGCTCCAGGTTGTCCGGGTCCTCCACGAACGTCACGGAGATGCCGAACTTCTTCAGCGTGTGGGCCAGCAGGTTGTAGGTGCCGCCGTACAGGCTGGGGCTGGCCACCACGTGGTCGCCGGCCTCGGCGATGTTGAGGACCGCAAAGGTCTCGGCGGCCTGGCCGGAACTGAGCAGCAGGGCCCCGAGTCCGCCTTCCAGGCTCGCCACCCGCTGCTCCACCGCGTCCTGGGTGGGGTTGCCGATCCGGGTGTAGATCGGTGCGAGTTCGGCGAGCGCAAAGCGGTTGGCGGCGCTTTCGGCGCTCGGGAAGACGAACGACGTCGTCTGGTAGATGGGAAGGGCACGCGCGCCGGTGGCGCTGTCCGGCTCCTGGCCGGCGTGGATCTGGCGGGTTTCAAAGGACCAGGCGTTGGACATCGGAATGCTCCTCAAGGACCGGGCACAGGCCGCCGGGCCGCTGGGCTCGGACGGGACAGGCGCCGCGCTTGCCCTCCGGCGGGCGCCGGACGGCCAGGTCTTCACCCGGGGCACCCCACCGCGATACGAGGGTTGCCGGCCAGCAAGCCGGGGCTGTGTGCTGGCACTCATGACCTGGCTTCAGTGTAGGAACGCCGTCCGGGCCTTGGATAGCTTTGTGACGAACATGAAGCCCGCGCTGCGGGATTCCGGCCGGGAGCCCGGATCGCGGTCCCCGCCATGGCGTCACGGCCACCATTAAATGACATCCCATCTCGGTTAGGTTTACCTAAGCTGAGAGCTCCATCACAAAGTGCCAAGATGATGGCATGCGCATGGATCACGTCTCTTACGCCTGTGAACGAGATGGCTTGGCAGCCACCACCGAACGTATTGCAACTGCCCTCGGCGTCGATGCCGTTAAGGGCGGAGTGCATCCCCGTTTCGGGACCCGCAACATGATCATCCCCCTCGCGGGACACAAATACCTCGAAGTCGTCGAGGTCCTGAACCACCCGGCCTCGGACAAGGCTCCGTTCGGCCAGGCCGTACGCGCCCGCTCCGAAGCGGGCGGCGGCTGGATGGGCTGGTGCGTCGAGGTGGACGACCTGGCACCGTTCGAGGAGCGGCTGGGCCGCGCCGCCGTCAACGGCAACCGGAAGTTCCCGGACGGCCGCGAGCTTGTCTGGAAGCAGATCGGCATCCTGGGGCTCATCGCCGATCCCCAGGTTCCGTACATGCTCAAGTGGGAGGGCGATCCGGAACTTCACCCGTCCAACGCCTACCCGAGCGACGTCAAGATGACGGCGCTGACCATCGCCGGCTCGGCGGACCGCGTCACGGAGTGGCTGGGCGAACCGGTGGAGAAGCCGCTGGAAGATGTCGCCGTCAATTGGCTTGCCCCGCACGGCACGCCCGGCATCCTGTCCGTCACCTTCGAGACGACTTCCGGAGCCGTCATCATCTAAGGTCCTACACCGCCCTAACACTTCGGCCGCCATCAGCGGGTGCCAATGACGTCACCCACCGATGGCGGCCGAATTCTATTAAAGGGCCGGTCCGCTGAGGGACCGGTCCGCTGTGGCCGGTCCGCGCTCAGCCCAGGCCGATGGCCTTGCCGAACAGGCTGAAGCCGACGAACGCCACGATGTCCAGCAGTGCGTGGGCAATGACCAGCGGCATCACCCTGCGGGTCCGGGTGTAGACCAGCGCGAACACCACACCCATGACCGCATTGCCGATGAACGGCCCGAAGCCCTGGTACAGGTGGTAGCTGCCGCGCAGCATGGAGCTGGCAAAGATTGCCAGGGGCACGCTCCAGCCGAGCTTGCCGAGCCGGTCCAGCAGGTAGCCCACCACGATCACTTCCTCCACGATCCCGTGCCGGATAGCGGAGAGGATCAGCACAGGCACCGTCCACCAGTACGAGTCCAGCGCACTCGGGATGATCGCCGTCGTGATCCCCAGCGCCCGGCCGGCGGCGTAGAGGCCCAGCGAGGGAATCCCGATGAGCGCCGCCAGGCCCAGGCCCTGCAGCAGGTCCTTGCCGGGCCGGGCGAAATTGAAGCCGATCTTGCCGAACGCCGTGTCGCCGTGCGCGCCCGCGGGACGGTGTTCGGTGAGGAAATAGATCACCAGCGCCACCGGTACCAGGGCGAAGAAGATGTCCAGCAGCTGGTAGGTGAGGTCGAAGTACTCGCGGCTGCTTTGCGATTGGTTCAGGGTGGACGTGCCCTCGGCCAGCGGTGCCCTGGTCATCTTGTCCAGGAGCTGCACCACGGAGTACACGGCCGACTGCCCGAGGGACAGACCCAGGACAATCCACATTTCTATCCGCAGCCGGCGGCGGGAAGGAACCAACATGCTCCTATCTTGCCCGCAGTTGCTGGCAGTTGCCTGCTCCGGCCCCCGACGGGGCTCCGAAGCTGAGGAACCGCCGGGCGGCCCTATGCTTGGGATTTATGAGTGCGCCCGGGAAAATCATCATGATCCGGCACGGCCAGTCCGCGGCCAACGCCGACACCTCCATTTACAACCGGGTGCCGGACTACCGCATTCCGCTGACGGAGCTGGGCCTGGAGCAGGCCCGGGCCGCAGGCGAGCAGGTCAGGCGCCTCCTGGACGGCCGCCAGGTCTGCGTCTACGTCTCCCCCTACCTCCGGGCCTACCAGACCCTCGAGGCACTCAACCTTGGTCCCTTGACCGAACGGGTCATCGAGGAGCCCCGGCTGCGGGAGCAGGACTGGGCGAACTTCCAGATTGCCGGCGAAATCGAGGACCAGAAGGAACTCCGGAACGCCTACGGCCACTTCTTCTACCGTTTCCGGGAGGGCGAGTCGGGCTCGGATGTGTACGACAGGATCTCCTCGTTCATGGAGACGCTGCACCGGCACTGGTCCAAGCCCACCTATGCCCCGAACGCCCTGTTCGTGACGCACGGACTCACGATGAGGCTGTTCTGCATGCGCTGGTTCCACTGGTCCGTGGAGTACTTCGAGTCACTGAACAACCCGGACAACGCCGAGGTCCGCACGCTGCTGCGGACCGACCGCGGCAAGTATGAGCTGGACAAGCCCTTCAGCCAGTGGGAGCCACGGCGCGTCGACGAGACCGTCCTGGACGCCCCGCCGATGTTCTTCTAGGCCGGTCCGCCTGCTTCACACGTGCCGGTCCGGCCGTGTGCGCCTCAGTCACAGGGCGGTTCTGCTGACCGTCCTGAAGGCGTCGATGGCCCGATCGATGGCGGCGGAATCGCCGGCGACGACGGCGGCCAGCTCCGTGGCGTAGGCGTACTGCAGGATGGAGCCCGCGAGCATTTTCACGATCGTGACGCGTTCCTGCAGGGCCGCCGACTCCACGCCGCCCTCGCCCGGTTCGCCGTTCTCCCCCGGTCGGCTGCGCAGCCGCTCGGCGATCAGCGGCTCCACGAGCTGCTGCACGTCGGTGACGTGCTGCTTGAGGCGGGTCAGGAGTTCCGGGACACGTTGCAGGACGGTGCGCGGCCGCTGATCGGCCATGCCGGCCGGTCCCGCCGTCCGCATGACTGCCGCCATCAAGTGCACGGCGTCGCCGACCACTTCGCGGCCGGCGGCCCGGAAGGCTGCGACGGCGTCGTCGGCCAGGACGGGTTCCCGGAGGCCCAGGATGGCGTCTTCCTTGGTGTGGAAGTAGTTGAAGAACGTGCGCCGCGAAACCCCGGCGCGCGTAACGATCACGTCGACGGTGGCCGCGGCCAGCCCGCCCTCCAGGGCAGCGGCGGACGCGGCCTCATGGATCGCGGTCCACGCCTCCTGCCGGTTGCGTTCGCGGAGGGATGGTTCGGAAGTTGCCATGGTTCCAGCATATGCACCAGTGCAGGGCGCTCGCGCCGACACTGCGGGGAACCGGGCCGGATGCCCGTCAGCGGGCGCGGACGCCTGCCCGCCAGACGGCGTGGGTGAGCGGCATGCCGGGCCGGTAGGCCAGGTGCGTGGCGGAGGGCGCGTTGAGGAGGTGCAGGTCGGCGCGGTGCCCGACGGCGATCGAGCCGACGGCGCGTTCGCCGTCGGCGTCGTTCCCTGACTCCCGGCCGAGCGCGAGCGCACCGCCGTACGTCGCGGCACGTACGGCCTCGTGGACGCTCAGGTGCATCTGCAGCACCGCGGTGGTGACGCAGAACGCCATGGAGCTCGTGTAGGAGGTCCCCGGGTTGCAGTTGGAGGCCAGTGCCAGCTCCACCCCGGCGTCGAGCAGTTCCCGGCCCGGAGCCAGCGGCTGTCGGGTGGAGAGGTCGCAGGCCGGCAGGCAGGTGGCGACGGTTCCCCGCGTACCGCTGCCGCCGGCGGCGTCCCAGCCGGACCAGCTCGCGGCGAGGGCATCGACGTCGGCGCGGGAGAGGTAGTTCACGTGGTCCACGCTGGCGGCGCCGAACTCGACGGCGAGCCGCACGCCGGGACCTTCGCCGAGTTGGTTGCCATGGACGCGCAGCCCCAGGCCGGCCTCCTTGCAGGCCTGGAGGACCCGGCGGGACTGTTCCTCGGTGAAGGCGCCCCGTTCGCAGAAGACGTCGGCCCAGCGGGCATAGGGGCGGACGGCGGCGAGCATGGGCCCGCAGACGAGGTCCGTGTACTCCTCGGAATCCATGCCGGCGGGCACGAGGTGCGCGCCGAGGTAGGTGACCTCGTCCACCACGGTGGACGCGATGCGGGCGCTGCGGGCTTCGTTCTCCACGTCCAGGCCGTAGCCGGTCTTGGTCTCCAGGTAGGTGGTGCCCTGGGAGACGGCCTCGGCCACCCGCCCCATGGCCAGCCGGGTGAGGTCGAAGTCGCTCATTTCCCGGGTGGCGCCCGTGGTGACGGCGATGCCGCCTGCGCTGTAGCTCTCCCCCGCCATCCGGGCCTCGAACTCGGCGGTCCGGTCCCCGGCGAAGACCAGGTGGGTGTGCGAATCGACCCAGCCGGGCAGCAGGGCCCGGCCGCCGGCATCGAGGGCCTCGTCCGCGGCCGGCGCATCCGTCGCGGCGCCGAGCCAGGCGATCCGCTCCCCATCGATCACCACGGCCGCGTTTGTCAGGACGCGGTGCTCCGCGTCCTGGGTCATCAGTTCGGCGATGTTGGTGACGAGGGTGCTCATGTGTACATTCTTCAGCGCCGGATGGACCAGCGCGTTGCCGCCAGCGCCTCCGCTGTCCGGGATGCCGGACTCGCGGCCGTGGTGCCGCCTGCGGAACCGGCGCCCTGGCCGGCCAGGATCAGGCCGGCGGCCAGTTCGGCGATGCCGGAGGAGGTCTGGAAACCGTAGCCGCCCTGGCCGGCGAGCCAGAAGAATCCGGTGGCCTCGGCATCGAACCCCACCACGGGGACGCCGTCGGCCGCCTCGGTGCGCAGCCCCGTCCAGGCCTTGCGGACGCTTCGGATGCCGAGGGTGGTGACGGTGTTGAGCCGGGCCACCAGGGCCTCGACGTCGCCCGGGTAGGGTTGCGCGTCTTCGGGACCGCTGGGAACGGCTTCGGCGGGGGAAATGAGGACCTGGTCGCCGTCGCGGCGGAAATAGAAGGTCTCGTCGGCGGCGGCCACCATGGGGCAGTCCACCGGGAGGGGATGCTCGACGTCCACGATCGCCGCGGTCCGCCGGTACGGCTGGAGGCCGAGCTTCTCGACGCCGCTGATGACGGCGAGCTCGTCCGCCCAGGCGCCGGCGGCGTTGACCACAACGGCCGCCTGGAAGCCCTCCTGCCCGGCGCCGAGTTCCCAGCCCGAGCCGAGGCGCTGGGCCGAATGGACCCTGGCTCCGGTGATGATGTCCACCCCGCCGGCCTGGGCACGTTCCCGGTGGTCCGCCAGGAGCAGGGGGGCGTTGCAGCCGAAGGAGCCGGTGTCCAGGCCGGCGGCGGTGAAGGAATTGCGCAGCAGCGCCGGGCAGAGCCGCAGCGCCTCCGCGGGCGTGATGCGGTGCATGCGGCCGCTGGCTTCGGCACGGACGGTGGCGTCGTCCCCGATCAGCATGAAGCTGCGCGGCGTGAGCACCGGTTCGGGCCGGGCGGCGTCCTGGGCGGCGATGAGTTCCAGGCTGCGGAGGGTGAGCTCCTGGACCACGGCGGGACCGTAGCTGGGGATCAGCTGCCGCGCCGAGCGCGCGGACGTGTGGTAGGCCAGGGTCTGCTCGGCTTCGACCAGGGCCACACTGCATTTCCCGGCGAGGGCGGAGGCAAGGGACAGGCCGGCGATACCGCCGCCGACGATCACGACGTCGTAATGGGCTGACATGGTTACATCCTTGCAGATTGCCCGGCTGCGCCGCTGGGGGCGGGTCCGGCGTTGCCGGCGGTTCCGGCGTCGTAGGCGTTGCCGGCGTTTCGCGGGACAGGATCCAAGTGGCTGATGCGGGCAGTTATCACCTGCAGGACCTGCGCCGTGGCGATGTCATAGAACAGCCCCGTCAGGTGCAGCCTGCCCGCCCGCAGCGCCTCCTGCAGGCTGTGATGCCGCTGCAGGCGCTCCAGCTGGACGGCGACGTTGACCATCGCCAGTTGATCAACCCCCCGTATCCGGCGTCTCCCGAGTCGGCCTGCACCGGATGGCCTGCGCGGAACGCGGCCATGCTCGGCCGGGCGTGGTCGAGCCACACGTCGACGGGGCTCCGTCCGGCCCCGGCCGTGCGCTCCGCCCCCCGCTTCGGCCGTCAGGGCAGACATCGCTCCGCAGCCTGAGTGTCCGCAGATGACCACGGACTTAGTGGAAAACTCGTTGAGCGCGAAGTCGAGGGCTGCCTCCACCGACGGATCGAGCCGGTCGTTTCCCACGGCGTTACCGACAACATTGCCCACATTGCGGACGGTAAAGAGGTCGCCGGGGCCGCTGCTGGTGATCAGGTTCGGCACCAGCCGGGAATCGGCGCAGGTCAGGAACAGCGTATCCGGATTCTGGCCGGCGGACAGTTCCTGCACATGGGGACGGAGCAGGTGCGCGTGGCGGCGGTGGTAGTTGTCCACCCCGGCAAGCACGGGACGCGACGGAGCCTGCCTCTCGGCTTCCGGGCCCGCATGGGCCGTCCGTGAACTGCCGCGGGCCGGCGGGCGGTCCTGGGCCCCGCGAAGGGTGGCGGTGCCGCTTTCCTCGACCTCCACGGTGCCGCCATTGCCGACGTGGCGCCGGCGCCAGGCGTCCAGGGTGTCGTGGACCGGGTGATCGAGGAAGTCCACCTCCAGCGCGACGGTCACGTGCGCTCCCGACAGTACGGAGGCCAGCACGTGGCTGAGGCTTGAAGAGCGAGGAAGCTGCAGGACCCGTCGATGACCACCCGCCAGCGCTGTATGGCCAGGGCGAGCCCGGTGACCACGCAGGCCAGGAGGTTCACGAACACCACGGCGAGCAGTGTGACGGCATAGACGGCCAGGTTTCCGGTGACGCGGGCAGTGGCGAAGTCCGCGACCTTCGGAGAGCTGTGAATCGACGCTGGCCACCAGGGCGAGGGTCACGATGCCGACGGCTATGGCGCCCCAGTTTCCTTGCGGCAGTTGCGGGAGGGACAGCGCGCCCAGCAGGGACCCGTCGAAGGTGATCCGGTCGACGTCGGACCCGAACGGGAGCGACAGCGCCGTGGCGGCGACGACCGCCACCAGGGGTGCCGGGACGCGCTGCAGGGTCGCCGGCACGTACTTCCAGCCCAGCAGCAGGAGGATCACGGCGACGCCCAGAACCGCGGCTTCTGGGTCCAGCGCGGCGATGCCCGCCGGGAGGCCACGACGTTCTGCCACGCCGATTCCCCGGCCTCGGCGCCGAGCAGCACGTGGGTCTGCTGCAGGACGATGATGATGCCGATTCCGGCAAGCATGGCGTGGACGACGACGGGGGCGATGGCCAGCGCGACGCGGCCAACCCGGGCGAAGCCGAGGAGTGCCTGCAGGACAACTGCGGCGGCGGTGATGGCGCAGGTGGCCGGCCAGCCGAACTGGTCGATCAGGCCGGCGACAATGACGGTCAGCCCGGCGGCCGGACCGCTCACCTGCAGGGGCGAACCGCCGAGGCTTCCGGCGACAATGCCCCCGACGGCCGCTGCCATCAGCCCGGCCATGACCGGTGCCCCGGACGCCGCCGCGATGCCAAGCGACAGCGGGACCGCAACGAGGAACACCACCAGGGACGCAGGTAAATCCCGGCGGAGCCCGGAGGTCAGGACTGTCCGGAGCGCCGTAAGAATCCGCGTCACAGAGCCTTTTGCACCGTCCCGGCAACCGCCCCCGTACGGGTCTCCGGGGGCCGCCGCGGCCCCGAAGAAATCCGGGACAAATCCAAGTCATATGAGATTTTGAGCCCCTATGCAGGGGCTAAGCCGCAAAAAGAATTTGCCCGTGCGGCGGCCGCTTCCCGGAAATGAGCAGGGCGGACCCTACGCAGGGCCCATGGCGCATGCAGCGGGTCCCGCAGTCATCCGGCGATGTTGTTGGGTTCCAGGGCGTTGAAGAGTCCGGAGGCTACCGGTGTTGTCGGCAAACGGCGTCTCCGCCATTCCGAGTTCTGCCGCGACCTGCTTGGACTGCCGGTTGCCTGGATCAATCATCGTGGAGATTGACCGGAGTGCGGAGATTTTGAAGACGTGGGCGAGCATTTCCCCGCCCGATTTCGGTTACGTAGCCTTAGCCCCGGAACTCCTGGTGAAAGGCGTAAATCAGTTCAGCAAAGTCCCGGTCCGGCGCGCTGACGACGCCGCAGTAACCGGCAAAAGCGCCAGTGGATGGTTCGAAGATCGCCGACGTGCCATATCCACGCTTCGCACCGCTGGACATGCCCCTCCCTGGTCCGCACCACTGGACATGCCCTCCGTTGCGGCGGGCCGGCCCCGGACATGCCCCTCGTTGGTCGTGGCCGTTGGACATAGTGGCATTATGTCCAGTCCTCGCTGCCGGGGCTGAGCATGTCCCGCGGACAAGCAAGTGCAGGAAGCCGTGATGAACGAGCGCGGCCGGGCCGGGCCGGACCCCGTGCTGAAAGCGGGGCCCGGCCCAGGCATCCGCCCTAGGCCGCGGCCACTGCCGCCCGGCTGCGGACGAAGGCCTGGACGCAGGCCTCGACGTCGTCGGCGCTGTGCGCGGCGGAGAGCTGGACGCGGATCCGGGCGGCACCCTTGGGCACCACCGGGTAGCTGAACGCGGTGACGAAGACGCCGTTGTGCAGCATGGCATCGGCGACCTTGGCCGCCATGACGGCGTCGCCGAACATGACCGGGACGATCGCGTGTTCGCCGGGGAGCAGGTCGAAGCCTTCCTCGCTCATCCGGTTCCGGAAGAGCCCGGCGTTGGCGAAGAGCTTGCTGCGGAGTTCCCCGGAGCTTTCCACGAGGTCCAGCGCCGTGAGCGTGGCCGCGACGATGGCCGGGGCCAGCGAGTTGGAGAACAGGTAGGGGCGGGCCTTCTGGCGCAGCATCGCAACCACCTCGCCGCGGCCGGAGACATAGCCGCCGGATGCGCCGCCGAGGGCCTTGCCGAAGGTTCCGGTGTAGATGTCCACCCGGTCCGAGACGCCGGCATGTTCCGGGGTGCCGGCGCCGGTGGAGCCCATGAAGCCCACAGCGTGCGAGTCGTCCACCATGACCATGGCGTCGTACTTATCGGCGAGGTCGCAGATCGCTTCGAGCGGTGCGAGGAAGCCGTCCATGGAGAAGACACCGTCCGTGACGATGATCTTCCGGCGGGCCGGGTTCGACTGCGTGGTGGCCTCGATCAGCTTGGCTTCGAGGTCGGCCATGTCCTGGTTGGCGTAGCGGAAGCGCTGGGCCTTGCAGAGCCGGATGCCGTCGATGATCGAGGCGTGGTTCAGGGCATCGGAGATGACGGCGTCTTCCGGGCCGAAGAGCGACTCGAACACGCCGCCGTTGGCGTCGAAGCAGCTGGAGAACAGGATGGTGTCCTCGGTGCCGAGGAACTTCGAGACGCGCTCCTCCAGGGCCAGGTGCAGGTCCTGGGTGCCGCAGATGAAGCGCACGCTGGCCATGCCGAAGCCGCGCTCGTCCATGGCGGACTTGGCGGCGGCGATGATCTCCGGGTGGTCCGCCAGGCCCAGGTAGTTGTTGGCACAGAAGTTCAGCACGTCCGCGCCGGACTCGCCGATCTGCCCGGCCTTGATGCGGTTGGCCTGGGGCGAGTCAATGTGCCGTTCGGTCTTGAACAGGCCGGCCGTGCGGATCTCGTCGAGCTCGCGCTGCAACTGGTCCTTGATGGCTGAATACATGGGTTGTGCTCCTCGGCTGGATGTGTGCGGTGTGCCGGATGTCGGCGGCGGGTGGGGGTCCGGAATGCGAAAAACCTAGAAGCCGGTCCAGTCCAGGACCACTTTGCCGCCCACACCGGCGCGGGCGATCTCGAAGCCTTTTTCCCAGTCCGCGGCAGGCAGCACGTCCGTGACGACGGCGGAGATGTTCGCGTGCAGGACCGGGCTGGAGGAGAGCATGGCGCTCATGGCGTACCAGGTCTCGAACATTTCGCGGCCGTAGATGCCCTTCATGGTCAGCATATGCGTGACCACCTTGCCCCAGTTGATGTCGATGGACTGGCTGGGCAGTCCCAGCATCGCGATCCGGCCGCCGTGGTTCATGTTGTCGATCATCTCAGGCAGCGCGGTGGGGTGCCCGGACATTTCCATGCCGATGTCGAATCCCTCACGCATGCCGAGCTCGCGCTGGGCGTCCTTGACGCGCATCTTCGAGACGTCGATCGCGAGGTCCACGCCGAGGCTCCGGGCGAGTTCCAGCCGCGGGGCCGAGACGTCGGTGATCGCGATCTTCCGCGCCCCGGCGTGCCGGGCGACGGCGATGGCCATCAGCCCGATCGGACCGGCGCCGGTGATCAGCACGTCCTCGCCGACCAGCGGGAAACTGAGGGCGGTGTGGACGGCGTTGCCGAACGGGTCAAAAATTGCGCCAAGTTCCGGGGTCACGGAGGGGTCCTGGTGGACCCAGACGTTGGTCTCGGGGATGACGACGTACTCGGCGAAGGCGCCGTCGCGCTGGACGCCGACGCTGACGGTGTTGATGCACATCTGCTTGCGGCCGGCACGGCAGTTGCGGCAGATGCCGCAGACGATGTGGCCCTCGCCGGAGACGCGGTCCCCCACCTTGACGTCCAGGACGTCCTCGCCGATCTCCACGACCTCGCCGTAGAACTCGTGGCCGGCGATCAGCGGCGCGTTGATGATGCCCTGCGCCCAAGCGTCCCAAGACTGGATGTGCAGGTCAGTGCCGCAGATTCCGGTGGTCATGACGCGGATCTTGACATCACCTGCGCCGGTTTCCGGCTCAGGGCGGTCCACCAGTTCGAATCCTGCGTGGGCGCCGGCCTTGTAGAGAGCCTTCATGGGCCTTCCTAACTGTGCTGTGGACTGTGCTGTGGACTCCGCCGAACGGGGTGCCCTGCGGTGCGGGACAAGGGGGTGTGCGTCAACTCACCCCATTACACCGGGCACAAAGCATTAGCACAACCGGATTTTTCTCAATCGACGATTTAGATTTGTCTTGTGCATAGACTGGTCGGCATGGAAATCCACCAGCTTGAGATGCTCCGGGAACTGGGGGCCCTCGGCAGCGTCAAGGCCGTCGCCGAAACCCTGCTCGTCACCCCTTCCGCGGTCTCCCAGCAGCTCGCCGCCCTGCAGAAGACCGTGCAGGTTCCGCTGACGCGGAAGGAGGGCCGGAACCTGGTCCTGACCGAGGCCGGCCAGGTGCTCGCGGATGCCGGTGCCGCCGTCGTCAGCGCCATGGCGGATGCCCGGACCGCGATCGGCACCTACCACGGCTCGACCGTGGCGCCGGTGACGCTCAGCGGCTTCCACAGCGCCGGCCAGGCGCTGTTTGCGCCGCTTGCGCGGCTGCTGGCCGCCCCGGACCAGCCGCGGATCCTGCTCTCCGACGAGGATGTGGCCCAGCAGGACTTCCCGGCCCTGACGGCCCGCTACGACCTGGTGCTCGCGCACCGGATGGACCACAGTCCGCGCTGGCCGCAGGAGCGCGTAGCGGTGATCCCGCTCGCGCACGAGCCGCTGGATGTGGCGCTCCCTGCCGGGCACCGGCTCGCCGGCCAGCGGGCGGTGACCGCGGACGACGTCGTCGGCGAACCCTGGGTGACCAGCCACGCCGGATACTCCCCCGCGGACGTGCTGTCCGCCGTCGCGGCCGTCTCCAGCAAGGAACTGAACATCGTCCACCGGATCAACGACTACTCCACGGTCGCGGCGCTCGTGGCGACGGGCAGTGTGATCGGGTTGCTGCCGCGGCACACCGCACGGCCCGTGCTGAACCCGGAGATCGTGCTGCGGCCGCTGGCGGGCATCAGCACCCGGCGCCGGATCGACATCCTGGCCCGGCCGGAGAACCTTAAACGCAAATCGGTCATGATGGTCTGCGAAGCACTGCAGACCATCATGACCGATTTGGTGGGCGGCTAGGATCTAGCCTTCGACGCCGAGGCGCTCCAGGATCAGCTCCTTGACGCGGCCGGCGTCGGCCTGGCCGCGGGTCGCCTTCATGACGGCGCCGACGATCGCGCCGATCGCCTGGAGCTTGCCGGCGCGGATCTTGTCCGCGACGCCTGGCTGCGCGGCGAGGGCCGCGTCGATCGCTTCCAGGAGGGGTGCGTCGTCGGAGACCACGGCGAGGCCGCGCTTCGCGACGATTTCCGCCGGGGCGCCTTCGCCGGCGAGCACGCCGTCGAGGACCTCGGTGGCCATCTTGTTGTTGATCTTGCCGTCCTCGACCATCTGGTTCAGTTCCACGATGGTGGCCGGTGCGACGCCGAGCTGGCCGGGGTCGACGTCGGCGTTCTTGGCACGCCCGACGATCTCGCCCATCCACCACTTGCGGGCCACCGTGGAGGTGGCTCCGGCGGCGATGGTTTCCTCGATCTCGTCCATGACGCCGGCGTTGACGACGTCGCGGAACTCCAGGTCGGAGTACCCCCAGTCGGCCTGCAGGCGCTTGCGGCGGGCGGCCGGCGGCTCGGGCAGCGTGGCCCGGAGCTCCTCGACCCATTCGCGGGACGCGGTGATCGGGACCAGGTCAGGCTCCGGGAAGTAGCGGTAGTCGTCGGCGTCGGACTTGGGCCGTCCCGACGTCGTGGTCCGCGTGTCCTCGTGCCAGTGGCGGGTCTCCTGGACGATCGGCTCGCCGGAGTCCAGCACGGCGGCGTGCCGCTGGATCTCGTAGCGGACGGCGTGTTCGACGGCGCGCAGCGAGTTGACGTTCTTGGTCTCGGACCGGATGCCGAAGCGTTCGCGGCCGTGCGGGCGCAGCGAGACGTTGGCGTCGCAGCGGACGTTGCCGCGTTCCATCTTGGCGTCCGAGACCCCGAGGTTCTTGACGATTTCGCGAACGGCGGCCACGTAGGCCTTGGCGAGTTCGGGGGCGCGGCTGCCGGCGCCCTCGATCGGCTTGGTGACGATCTCGACCAGCGGCACACCGGAGCGGTTGTAGTCCACCAGGGAGTAGTCCGCGCCCTGGATGCGGCCGGTGGCGCCGCCCATGTGGGTCAGCTTGCCGGCGTCCTCCTCCATGTGCGCGCGTTCGATCTCGACGCGGAAGATGGTGCCGTCGGAAAGCTCGATGTCCAGGTAGCCGTCGTACGCGATGGGCTCGTCGTACTGGGAGGTCTGGAAGTTCTTCGGGGTGTCCGGGTAGAAGTAGTTCTTCCGGGCGAAGCGGCACCTCTCGGCGATCGTGCAGTTGAGTGCCAGGCCGATCTTGATCGAGGACTCGATCGCGGTCTTGTTCACCACCGGCAGCACGCCGGGCATGCCGAGGTCCACCTCGTTGACGTTGGTGTTCGGCTCGTCGCCGAAGACGTTCGGTGCGGAGGAGAACATCTTGGTCTTGGTGTTGAGCTCCACGTGGACCTCGAAGCCCAGGACGGGATCGTACTTCTCCATCGCCTCTTCGAAGCTGAGGGTTGCGTCAGTCATTAGTGTGAACCTCCGTGGCTCGCGACGGCGTCATTAAGGGAAGTGCCGGAGGCGGCCGTCAGCGACGGCGCCGTCAGTGAAGGAGCACGGTCCAGCAGCGGGCCGCCCCACTGCGCCTCGAGCAGGGATTCCAGGACCGCGCCGACGCGGTACAGCCGGGCGTCCTGGCGGGCCGGGGCCAGCAGCTGGATGCCGACCGGCAGCCCGTCCTCGTCGGCGAGGCCGCCGGGCAGGGAGAGCCCGGGGACGCCTGCCATGTTGGCGGGGATGGTGGCGACGTCGTTGAGGTACATGGCGAGCGGGTCGTTGAGCTTCTCGCCGAGCTTGAAGGCCGTGGTGGGGGCCGTCGGGGAGATCAGCACGTCGGCCTTGGCGAACGCGGCCTCGAAGTCGCGCTGGATCAAGGTGCGCACTTTCTGGGCCGATCCGTAGTACGCGTCGTAGTAGCCGGCGCTCAGGGCGTAGGTGCCGAGGATGATGCGGCGCTTGACCTCATCGCCGAAGCCGGCGGCGCGGGTGGCTCCCATGACGCGTTCGATCGTCATCGGTCCGTGTTCGGGCAGGACCCGCAGGCCGTACCGGACGCCGTCGAACTTGGCGAGGTTGGAGGACGCCTCGGAGGGCATGATCAGGTAGTAGGCGCCGAGCGCGTACTTGAAGTTGGGGCAGGAGACCTCAACGATCTCGGCTCCGGCGGCCTTGAGCAGCTCAAGGGACTCATTGAAGCGGTTCTCGACGCCGGCCTGGTAGCCCTCGCCGTGGAGTTCCTTGATGATGCCGATCTTCATACCGTCTACGTTGCCGGTCCGGGCGGCGGCGACGAGGTCCTCCAGCGGGTCCTGCAACGAGGTGGAGTCGTGCGGATCGTGGCCGCCGATGACCTGGTGCAGCAGTGCCGAGTCCAGCACGGTGCGGGAGACCGGGCCGATCTGGTCCAGCGAGGAGGCCATGGCGATGGCGCCGTAGCGGGAGACGCCGCCGTAGGTGGGCTTCACGCCGACCGTGCCGGTGACGGCGCCGGGCTGGCGGATGGAGCCGCCGGTGTCGGTGCCGAGGGCCAGCGGGGCCTCGAAGGCCGCGACGGCGGCAGCTGAACCGCCGCCGGAGCCACCCGGGATCCTGTCCAGGTCCCACGGGTTGTGGGTGGGGCCGAACGCGGAGTGCTCGGTGGAGGAGCCCATCGCGAATTCGTCCAGGTTGGTCTTGCCCAGGATCGGCATCTTCGCGGCGCGCAGGCGCTTGACCACGGTGGCGTCGTAGGGGCTGTGCCAGCCTTCGAGGATTTTCGAGCCGGCCGTGGTGGGCTGGCCGATGGTGACGATGAGGTCCTTGACCGCGATCGGCACGCCGGCGAGGGCGTGCAGATCCTCGGCGGCGGCGCCACCGGCGGCACGGATGGCGTCCACTTCGGCGGCGACGGCGAGCGCCTCGTCCGTGTTGACGTGCAGGAAGGCGTGGACCTTGCCGTCGACGGCGGCGATACGGTCGAGGTGCGCCTGGGTGACCTCGACGGCGGAGACTTCGCGGGCGGCGAGCTTGTCGGCCAGCTGCGCGGCGGAGGAGCGGATCAGGTCGGAGTTGGTTTCAGTCATGTTCTTAGTCCTCATCCAGGATTGCCGGGACCTTGAAACGGCCTTCGTACGCGTCGGGAGCGCCGGAGAGTGCCTGCTCGGCCGTGAAGGTGTGGCCCACGACGTCTTCGCGGAACACATTCGTCAGCGGAATCGGGTGGGACGTAGCGGGGACGTCGTCACCGGCGGCTTCACTGACGGACTTCACTGAATCCACGATGACGGCGAGCTCGCCGGCCATCCTGTCCAGCTCTTCAGCACTCATCTCGATGTGCGCGAGATGCGCGAGATGCGCGACGTCGTCGCGGTTGATCGCAGCCATGGATCTCCCCTGCAAGTTCGGATTATTTTCCGTCCCAGTCTACGTGTCTGAATGCCCTGCCGCCGTCCGGCGCCAGGCCGGACGATCCTTTGGCTGCTCGCTCGTTCCTCGCTTAGACGCAGCCGGCAGGATGTCCGTCCCGTCGCCGTATTGCTTCCCACACCAAACGAGACAGCAGAGTGCGGATAATTTCCGCACTCTGCTGTCTCGTTGTTATTTTTTGTGGTGTTCCTTGGCTTCTTAGCCGATTCCGATGGCTCCGGTCAGGACTCCGGTGGCGAGCATGACCAGGGAGATCACGGCGGTGCGCCAGAGGACCTTTTTGTGGTGGTCCCCCAGATCCACCTTGGCGAGGGACACGAGGAGCAGGATCGCGGGGACCAGCGGGCTCTGCAGGTGGAAGGGCTGGCCGGTGATGGAGGCGTGTGCCATGTCGGCGGCGCTGACGCCGTAGTGGGCCGCCGTCTCGCTGAGTACCGGCAGGACGCCGAAGTAGAAGGCGTCGTTGCTCATGAAGAACGTCATCGGGATGCTCAGCACGCCGGTGATGATGGCCATGAACGGGCCCATGTCGGTGGGGATGACGGCGACGAGCCATTCCGACATCGCCTTGACCATGCCCGTGCCGTTGAGGACACCGGTGAGGACAGCGGCGGCCATAACCATGCTGACGACCGCGACGATCGACGGTGCGTGGGCGATCAGCTGGGCACCCTGGTCCTTGACCTTCGGGAAGTTGACCAGCAGGGCGATGGCGGAACCAACCATGAAGACGAACGGCAGCGGAATGATGTTGGCGACGAGCGTCACCATGACAGCAACCGTCAGGCCGAGGTTGAACCAGAACAGTTTGGGACGCAGCGTGGCGCGGTTGGGGTCCAGCGCGGTGTCCGCCATAGCGGAATCGCGGTCATCCACGAGCACGTCGGTGCGTTCCAGGACAGCCACCGAGCCGTTGCCGGCGGGGGTTCCGCCGGAGGGGCGGGTGCTCTTGCGCCGGCCGCCGGTGCCGCCGTCGTTCGTGTCAGCAGAAGCCCAGATTTCGGGGGCCAGGGCGCGGAGCCGGTTGCGTTCCTGCAGGCCCAGGAGCCAGCTGAAGACGAAGACCACAATGAGGCCGGCGATGAGGGACGGGATCATGGGAACAAAGACGTCGTTGACGTCGAGCTTCAGCGCGGTTGCTGCCCGGGCGGTGGGGCCGCCCCACGGCAGGATGTTCATGGTGCCGTTGGCGAGGCCCGCCACGCAGGTCAGGACCACGGGGCTCATCTTGAGGCGCAGGTAGACCGGCAGCATGGCCGCGGTGGTGAGGATGAAGGTGGTGGAGCCGTCGCCGTCGAGGGACACAGCCGCTGCGAGGATGGCCGTGCCGAGGACCACCTTGGCGGGGTCGTTGCCGAGCTTGCGCAGGATGAACCGGACCAGGGGGTCAAAGAGCCCGACGTCGATCATCAGGCCGAAGTAGATGATGGCGAACATGAGCAGGGCCGCAGTGGACGTCATCGATTTCATGGAGTCCATGACCATGGGGCCGATGCCGAGGCCTGCGCCGGCGAAGAGCCCGAAGACTGTGGGGACGATGATGAGCGCCAGCACTGGCGTCAGTTTCTTCGTCATGATCAGCACCATGAATACCGCAATCATGGCGAATCCTAGTAATACCAGCACGGCCGGCTCCTTCTTCGTTGAATGGCACCACCCCGGTGTGATGCGTACTACAGACGTTAGAGTGGCGCGCGTCACGGCTGGGTCTTTGGCTCATTTGATTGGCATACTGCTTATTGGAAGCATTTTGCTCATTTTGCTCACCGCTTCATAGACCCGAAGAAGGAGGCCGCCGTGAAGACCAGACCGGGCCGGGCTCCCTTGCGCTTTTCCACCCAGACCCTTTTCCTGCAGCTGGCCGTCGTGGCGCTGGTGGTGCTGCTCAGCAGTGCCGTCCACGCCTGGCTGACCTACGAGCGCCTGGGCCGGGAGGCCGAGAACCAGGCCCTCACCCTGGCCCGGACGGTCGCCTCGGACCCCGGGGTGCGGGCTGAGGTCCAGTCCATCAGCGCCCTCCCGGGCACTCCCCCGCCGGCCGATCTGCTGGCCGGTCCGCTGATGGCCGCCGCCGAGGGCGCACGGGCCCGGACCGGGGCGCTGTTTGTGGTCATCACGGATGAGACGGGCCTGCGGCTGGCCCACCCCGACGCCGAGCGGCTGGGTGAACGGGTCAGCACCGACCCCTCCGAGGCACTGGCCGGCAAGGAAGTCACCACCCGGAATACCGGCACCCTGGGCCCCTCCGCCGGCGCCAAGGTCCCGGTGTTCGCGCCGGGGTCGGAGAGCGTGGTGGGCGAGGTGAGCGTGGGCTATTCCACCGAATCCATCGGCCAGAGCCTGGTCCGCGACATCGTCCCCATCGCGCTGACGGCCGCCGGCGCCCTCCTTGTGGGCGTGCTGGGGTCCGTCCTGTTGCGCCGGCGGCTGCAGCGGCTGACGCTGGGGCTGGAACCGGAGGAGATCAGCACCCTGGTCCACGACCAGGTGGCCGTGCTGCAGGGCGTCGACGACGGCGTGATCGGTGTCTCCGCGGACGGCCGAATCAGCGTCTTCAACACCGCCGCGCAGCGTCTGCTCGGCCAGCCCGACCTGGCCGGCACACCGTGGGCCGCGGCGCCCGTGCCCGGCCAGCTGAAGGCCCTCACCCGGGCCGACGCGGCGGAAGGCGATGCGGTGGAGTTCCTCGCCGGCGGCCGGGTCCTGGTGGCAAGCGCCCGCAAGGCGCTGCACGGCCGGGAGGACCTCGGCTGGGTGGTCATGCTCCGGGACCGCACCGAACTCCAGCAGCTCACCCGCCAGCTCGACGCCGTCGGCACCATGTCCGCCGCGCTCCGGGCCCAGCGCCACGAGTTCGCCAACCAGATCCACACTATTGCCGGCTTCATGAGCATCGGCCAGCACCAGCAGGCCCGCGACTACCTGGCCCGGCTGGCGGCGACGGGGCCGCTGAAGTTCCCGGTGGACCAGGCCGAGCTGCTCCAGGACCCGTATCTGCAGGCTTTCCTCGGCGCCAAGGGCGTCGAGGCGGACGAGCGCGGCGTGGTCCTGCGGCTTGGTCCGGAGTCCCTCGTCCGCGGCCATGTCACCGAGCCGCAGGAAGTCACCACCGTCCTCGGAAACCTGATAGACAACGCCGTGAACGCCGCCGTCGCCGGTTCCTCGGCCGAACGCTGGGTTGAAGTGGAGGTGCTGGACGAACCCGGCGCGCACGGCGGGGCCGGAACGCTGCATATCGTCGTCGGCGATTCCGGCGACGGCCTGGCCGCCGGTGCGGCGGGTGCGGCCGAGGCGGCCGGAGCGGAGGCCGAGGCGGTCTTCGCGGAGGGATTTACGACGTCGGAACGGCCCGCCCGGGCGGGCGGGGGGCAAGGACTGGGCCTGGCGTTGTCCCGGCAGCTCGCGCGGCGCCGCGGCGGGGATGTGCGGGTGGTGGACCCGGGCTCCCCCGGCGGACCGGGAGCCGTGTTCGTGGCCACCCTGCCGGGCACGACGCAGCCAAACGAAAGGGACAGCGATGTCTGAGGATTTCCGGGTGTTGATTGTGGATGATGACTTCCACGTGGCCAAGCTGCATGCGGCGTACGTGGATTCGGTGGCCGGGTTCCTGGCGCTGCCGCCGGCGGGCTCGGCATCCCAGGCCCTGCAGGCCATCCACAGCCTGCGCCCGGACCTGGTGCTGCTGGACGTCTACCTGCCGGACGCGTCCGGGCTGGACCTGCTGCACCAGCTGGACGTGGACACCGTGATCCTCAGCGCGGCCTCGGATACGGCCTCGCTGCGGCTCGCCTTCCGCCGCGGGGCACTCGGGTACCTGCTCAAGCCCTTCACGGCCGAATCGCTCTCCCAGCAGCTGCGGTCCTACGCGCGCTACCGCCGGATCCTGGCCCAGCCCGGATCCGCCAACCAGGAGACGGTGGAACGGGCCAAACGCGCCCTGATCCCGGGCGACGTCACCACCTCGGCCCGGCCCCGGTCCGCCACCGAGGCGGCCGTGCTTGAGTCCCTTGTTCCGGGTGAGCAGTATTCTGCCGCCGAGGTCGCGGTACGGGTCGGGGTTTCCCGGGCCACGGCCCAGCGGTACCTGTCCGCGCTCGCGGACGACGGCGCCGTCGACATCCAACTGCGCTACGGCACCACCGGGCGGCCGGAGCACCGCTACGGCCTCGCCCCGGCACCTGGCAGCTGAGGCCCTACCGGAATGCCGCTGGGCTAGCTGGCGCTCTTCTGGGCGAGGAGTTCGATCTCGACCAGCATCTTCGGGTCCAGGAACGGCAGCACGTGGACGAGGGCGAGCGTGGGGCGGATCTCGCCGAAGACTTCGACGTGGGCGCGTCCGGCTTCCTCCCACTGGCTGATGTCCGTCAGGTACAGCTGTAGAAGTCATCGCCCACCACGCCGTCCGGGCCGCTTGCGGCAGTGGCGGAGATGAAGAGCGTGTGGGGAGCCGCTGCCGGAAACCCGGCGCAAATGTGTCGGGCGGGCTGCCGGGGCTGAGCTGCCGGGTACCGGCTGCCGGGTCAGGAGGTGATGTCTCCGTGCCGGCGGAAGGCGTTGCGGCGGGCGTGCCCGTGGACGCGGCTCAACGCCTCAATCTGGGAGCGGGCCTCGTCGCCCAGCTTCACGAAGGCGCCCCGGTCCAGCCCGAGGTCGGGAGCCAGCTCTTCCAGGGTCTGCCAGCCGCCGAGTTTCCCGAGGATCGCCGCGCGCATCAGCTCCGACTCCAGGACCATGGTCATCGGTGAACGCCGGACAATGCGGCCGTTGAGTTTCAGCCGGCCGGCACGTTCGGCCAGCCAGGCTGCCGCTTGCCGGTGCGGACGCTGCCGTACGCCAAGGTCATGGATCAGCCCGTGCAGGAAGTCCCGCTCCTGGCGGATTTCCGCGCTGACGCGTGCGATGTCGGCGGACACCGGGGTGTCGGCGAAGGCCTCGGCCATCCGCTCGATCCGGGCCAGTCCCGCCGTGGCACCGGTCAAATGGTCGGACATGTAGAGGCCCAGCAGTTTTGCGTCGATCGAGCCGGGGATGTGCGGTGCCATGGAGCCTCCAGGGTGTGCCTGTTTCCTGAGCGTGTCGGTTGAAAAACCATACCGCACGCCGGTCGGCCGCCCTCGGATGCCTTCGGGATTAGAGCTGCTGGCGGTAAACGAGCAGTTTGATGTCCGTGTCCGGCACCAGCCAGTCCCGGTCGGGAACCCGGACGAACCCCGTCTTCTGGTAGAGGCCGTGGGCGCTTTCCCAGGTCATGCCCGTGGTGAGGGCCACGGCGTGGATGCCGGGCAGGGAACGTCCGTGGGCGATGATGGCCTGGACCATGGCCTTGCCGGCTCCGCTGCGCTGGACGGCAGGGTCCACCACCAGCATCCGGAACTCCAGCTCGTCGCTCAGGGCGATGTCGGCGTACGGTTCACCAGCGACGGCCAGCGTTACGGAGCCCACGATCCGGCCCTCCCGCTCGGCAACCCAGATGGTGGCTTTCGCCGCCCGCTGGGCGACGTTCTGGATCTGCTGCATGTAGGGATGCTCGGCGCTGGCAAAGTAGCCGGCAGCCAGGTAGGCCTCCCGGGTGATGCGCGCTATGGCGTCGAAGTCAGCCGGAACGGCGGGGCGAATGAGGATCTGCGAAGGCACCTGTCCATGGTACGGGCGGGCGCGCCGGACGGGCCGCGGAACGGCGGTTTCCGTGATTGAACTATCAGTACGGCGCCCGGGCCTCCTGGTCCCGGGTCAGGGCGGGAAGGTGCCGGAGAGTTCCAGGGTCCCGGCGCACGTCCACGCGGACAGGCGTTCGACGTCGGAGGGTCCGCCGGCCAGCGGGCTGGTCAGCCGCGGCCGCCGTACCCAGCAGCCTGCCTCCTCCGCGATCAGGGCGCCGGCGGCAAAGTCGTGTTCGTTCAGCCCGCGTTCACCGAACGCATCGTGGGTGCCGTCCGCGACGAGGCAAAGGTCGAGGGCCGCCGAGCCGAGCCGGCGGACGTCGGCGAAACCATCCATCAGGCCGCCCAGCACACCGGCCTGCTCCGCGCGGACGGCGGGGTCGTAGCTGAATCCGGTGGCCAGGATCTGCCCGCGGCGTCCCGGGACGGGGCCGAAGAGCTGCGTCGTCCTGCCGTTGTATTCCAGCCAGGCGCCGTGGCCGCGGGAGGCGTAGTACGTCCGGCCCAGCGCCGGGGCGTTGACGACACCGGCCAGCCAGACGCCGTCGGCGTCCGCCACGGCGACGGAAGTGCCGTAGTAGACGATGTTGCGGATGAAGTTGGTGGTGCCGTCGAGCGGGTCGATGGACCAGCGGTAGCCGCTGGGGGCATCCGGCAGGACGGTGCCGCCCTCCTCCCCCGTGATGGTGTCCCGCGGCCGTGCCGCGGTGAGGACGTGGCGGACGGCTGATTCCGCGGCGAGGTCGAAGGCTGTCACCCAGTCCCCCGAATCGCCTTTGTTGCTGACGTCGAGTTCAGCAGCGTTCCGGCCGGCCAGGACAGCGGCCCCGGCTGCCGCAGCCGCCTTGGCCAGGTCGAGCAGCACTTCCAGTTCCGGGGTGGCGGGATCGGCGCTCATTCGGCCGCAACTGCCTGGACTTCGTCCTCGTCTTCGTCTTCGTCGGAGGCGTCAGAGGCGTCAGAGGCGTCAGAGGCGTCTGAGGCCTCAGTGGCGCCGCCGGTGCCCGCAGCCGGGCCGTTGGCCAGCAGGGCTCGGAACCCGTCCTCGTCCAGGACCGGCACACCGAGCTGTTCTGCCTTGTCCAACTTGGTGCCGGCGCTTTCGCCGGCCACCACATAGCTGGTGTTCTTGGAGACCGAGCCGGCGGCCTTGCCGCCGCGGATCAGGATGGCCTCCTTGGCCTCATCCCGGCTGAAGCCCTCGAGGCTGCCCGTGACCACGATGGTCAGTCCCTCCAGGGTCCGCGGCATGGACTCATCGCGTTCGTCCTCCATCCGCACACCGTCCGCCGCCCAGCTGTCGACGATTTCGCGGTGCCAGTCCTCGGCGAACCATTCGGTGAGGGCCTGGGCGATCACCGGGCCGACGCCGTCGACGTTGGCGAGTTCCTCCTCGGAGGCCCGCCGGATCGCGTCCATGGTGCCGAACGCCGTCGCGAGGGCGCGGGATGCCCGCGGTCCGACGTGCCGGATGGACAGGGCCACGAGGACACGCCAGAGCGGCTGGGTCTTGGCCTTTTCCAGTTCCCGGAACAGCTTGTCCGTGGTCGCCGTGGGCTTGGACGGGGCCTTGGACGTGCCTTTGCTGAAGAAGTACGGGACGAGTTCGAACTCGCCGGTGGCCACCGCCTTGGACCGCTTTTCGCGCCGGATGCGGACAGTGGCGAGGTCGTCGGACGTGAGCCGGAACAGGGTCGCCTCGGTGGTCAGCGGCGGGGTCTCGGGCTCGGCCGGCTGGGTCAGGGCGATGGCGGCTTCCCAGCCAAGGGCCTCGATGTCGAAGGCTCCGCGGCCGGCGAGGTGGAAGACGCGTTCGCGCAGCTGGGCCGGGCAGGAGCGGGAGTTGGGGCAGCGGATGTCCACGTCCCCCTCCTTGGCCGGAGCCAGGGGTGTGCAGCATGCGGGGCATTCGGTGGGCATCACGAAGTCCCGCACCGGCGGGTCCTGGGCGTCCCGGAGGGCAAGGACCGGCCCGACGATCTCCGGTATGACGTCCCCGGCCTTGCGCAGCACCACGATGTCGCCGATCTTGACGCCCTTGGCCTTGACGACTTCCTGGTTGTGCAGGGTGGCCATTTCCACCGTGGACCCGGCCACCTTGACCGGTTCCATCACGCCGTACGGGGTGACGCGGCCGGTGCGGCCGACGTTGACGGCGATGTCCAGCAGTTTGGTGTGGACTTCCTCCGGCGGGTATTTGTAGGCGACGGCCCAGCGCGGGACGCGGGACGTGTAGCCGAGCGCCCGCTGCGTGGCGAAGTCGTCCACCTTGATCACAATGCCGTCGATCTCGTGGGTGAGGCTGTGCCGTTTGTCGCCATAGCGGGTGATGAACGCCAGCACGTCCTTGAGGGTGGGCAGGACCTCGAAGTACGGGCTGGTGGGCAGCCCCCACTCGGCCAATTGGCGGTAGGTGTCCGATTGGCTGACCGTGTCGAGCCCTTCCCGGGCGCCGATGCCGTGCACGTACATCCGGAGCGGGCGCTTGGCGGTTTCCGCGGGGTCCTTCTGGCGGAGCGAGCCGGCCGCGGCGTTGCGGGGGTTCGCCAGCGGCGCCTTGCCGGCCTCGATCAGGGCCTCGTTGAATTCCGCGAATGCTTTGGAGGGGATGAAGACCTCGCCGCGGATTTCCATTTCGGCCGGGAAGCCGCTGCCGCTGAGCTGTTGCGGGATTTCCTTGATGGTGAGGACGTTGTGCGTGATGTCCTCCCCGGTGGTGCCGTCGCCGCGGGTGGCGGCCCGGATCAGCACACCGCCGCGGTAGAGCAGGTTGACGGCCAGGCCGTCGATCTTCAGTTCGGTCAGCCAGGACGGCGCGGCACTGCCGTTGCCCAGCTTGGTAACGCTGGCCTCGGCCTTGGCGATCCAGGCTTCCAGCTCGCCGAGGGAAAAGACATCCTCGAGGCTGTACATGCGCTGCAGGTGTTCGACGGCGGTAAATGCCGCGGACACTTCGCCGCCCACCTCCTGGGTGGGCGAATCATTGGCGACGAGCTCGGGGTGCATCGCCTCGATGGTTTCCAGGCGCCGGAAGAGTTCGTCGAACTCGGCGTCGGATATAGTCGGCGCGTCTTCCTGGTAGTACGCGAAGCGGTGCTTGCGGACCTGTTCAACGAGGTCCTCGTACTCGTCGCGGACGGCGTCGGACGGGACCAGCTCCCCGGCAGGAGTTTCGGTGTCGGTTTCTGCTGCAGTCTTCCCTGTGCTCACAGACCTATCCTGCCTTAGATCGCCGCCAATGTCCGGTCAGGTCGGGGCTTAAACGGACCGGCCCGGACGCTGATGCGTCCGGGCCGGTCTCACGTGCAGGGGCTGCCTAGCGGGAAGCGCTCTCCTGCTCGGTGGCGTTGCGGCAGGCCTGCTTGCCGGCCTCCTGCAGCGCCTGGGAAACCCGAGCCAGCGCCGTCGCGTGCTGGCCGTTCCACTCACTGCGGAACTTATCGGCGTCCGGGCCCTTCCAGTCGGTGCTCTCCAGCACCTTGGTCAGCGTCGACTTCTGCTTGTCGATCTCCGACGAACCAGCCTGCAGCTTCGTCCCAAGGTTCTTGAGCTGAGCAATGTCTGCACCCCAAATGGCCATTGAAAAACTCCTTAGTTCAACGGACCCGACCACTCTCGGCATCCCCGGCGGCCCCAGGCTGCTCCGGAAGATCCATTGCCCCCAAGCTACCCTGCCCCGCGAAAACCTGTCGATGGGCACCCCTCCCCATCGCACCCGATCCGCCCAGTTGCCCTATCACTCGCGGTCCCCATGCCGGCCCGGAAGCAGCCACAACTGATAGGGCAACGGGACTAGCTGCTGGCCGGGGTGGCGGTTCAAGTCGGCGATCGATTCCGCGGCGGTGAGATCGACCCAGCGCTTGGGGCCATTGATCTGCAGGCTGTACATCAGGCGTCCGTCGCGCCAGTTGCCCGGCAACCAACCCGGAACCATGTTTCCGTTCCGGGGCCAGTCGTCCTGGATAATCCTCGGGCTGTTGCGCAAGTCCTTGGCCCCCGCGCCATCGCCAGAGCCCCGGCATATGCGGTCCTCTTGTCCCCTGCCAGATACACGGTGGATCCCGGGGTGTCGAAAGGCGACCACGAGGACCGGTCGGCGGAGCCGGCCGTGCGCGGCAACGGGTTTAACGGACCGTAGGAGGATTTGGCGATCCCGTAGCCGATCACCGGCCCCTCCACGAAGGCCAGGCCCGTGGCGGAGCAGACCTGCGTCAAGCGGAGGACCTGTCCTCGGTCATCGCGGCAGCAGCGCCCATGACGTCCTTGGCGCGCATGTCCCGGGTAGCCTCGATCGGGGATACCTCACCCAGCCAGGGGTTCGCACCGACAAACCACAACCCGGCCACGTGTTCACCTTCCACGCCGGCCACTGCCGTCCAGGCGCGGTGCGCCAGCTGGAGCCTGGCCTGCGCCTCGGCCCGCGGCTCAGGCCCGTCCGTGCGGGCCCAGCGGTAGCTGATCTTCGGGTCCCTGCTGCCCGAGAGTGCGGCTACCAGCGTCGCGCCGAGAGCGCTGTTAAGCTGCCGGACGATCTCCCGGATGCCCAGGCGCGCGGTTCCACCGTGGGCGGCACCCACGTCGATGGAGATGCTCATAAACACCACGCTCCTTCCACTTCGTCACACAAGTCGAACGAAAAGCACCGAAATGACCACCGAAAAAACACTAAAAAGGTATCTCTAGTCGACTCGGGAACGGGCTTCGCCGCGTAATCGCGGCAACGGGCCATGCCGGCTGGAAGTAGCGGCGGCCGGACGCGGCTGGGTATCCGCGGCGCAGGCCAACAGCGCCGTTACGGGTAACCCTCCGTGTATAGCGCTCTCAGTACACGGCGGAGCGGGAAACTCCTGACGGGGGAGCCGTTTAGACGGTCCGGCGTGGACCGTGCCCCGCGGCCGTCGGCCAGCCGCCCTCATCCCCGGTTGCGGAGCGGTTCACCGTAAGGCGATCGAAGTCACCGCCCCAACAAACGTCGGCAACAAAGCCAGCGACGCCAGAAGGAGCATGCCGCGCCCCGTCCAGAGGGCGGCCCGCGGATGCCGCGAACGGGTGGCAGGGACGATTTTGGCCCAAGCCATCACCAGCAGCGCGCCGAGTCCGAGCAGGAGCCCCGCCGGCGGGAAAAGGACCGCCCCGAGCAGCGGCAGGTAGGATTTCCAGGTCGTTCTGTCCAAGGGCAGAAGTCGGTCACTGACCGCCCCTGCCACTGCCACGACGAGCGCACCGTGGAACACGGCGAGGGCTGCGAAGAGGACGACCGTCAGCCACCCGGGTTCGACAATATCGAAGTCAACGTTCTCCGGCCGCAGCGGATCCACGGAAGCTCCGAAGCCCAGCAGAAGCACTGCACCCAGCGCCGGACCCGCCCACCGGCCGGCGGGCAGCCACCGGCGTATCAGCACATAGATGAATGCTGCTGCGAAGCCCGCCGGGAGGCCCGCGAAGATCAACAAAGCCAGCGTGCCCTCGAGCGTGGGAATGCCCACGATTGCCTGAGCCTCGGTAACTCTTCCTTGCGCGGACGCCGGTGACGTGAGGGCCAGGATGCGCATTACAACCCGTCCGCCGGGCCACGCAACCAGGAACGCGGACGCGATTGCGGCTATAGTCGCCACGTTCGCCCACCACAGATATCGGCGGAACGGCCCAGTAGGAGTCTGCAATCCGGTCGCATGCCGGGCAAGGACGGCGGGCATGCGTACAGGACGGTTTCCAAAGGTAACGACCAGCCCCGCGCCGATGACCAGCAGCAGCGTGCAGGCCACCACAATCATCAAAGACACGACACCATCACCACCCAGAAACCGGTACACTCATTGTCACCTGAAGTCCAGCCGTTTGCCAGACCGGCGTGAGGGCAGCTGCAGACACGGCTATCCACGACGAATGACCGGTTCGTTGAGCAAATTCCTACCCCTCTCGGGCGCACGATATGCGTCACCATCCGCCGAGGGTGAGAACCATCCCGACGAGGGGGCGTCTGAGTGCCCGGGCGCCCTGCTGAACAATGGGCACCACTTGGGCTACCTCTAGGAAGTTGCCCGCCGAACGCGTTTGTCCCACAGCCTGTTTTCCGTACTCCGAAGGACTAATCGTCGGAGCCTACATGCGGTTCCATGTCGTTGAGTGCACTGGGTGTGGTGAGGTGAATGTCGCGGCCTACGCCTCTGAAACCCACGGTGTGATCCTCCAGACGATCCCACTGCACGAGCAGTAAGTGGGTGTTGGGCGACTCGATTGAACGCGAGAGCGACATCGTGACAAGGCCAGGCATCGACGCAATAATCAATTGAGCCTGATCGAAAGTTCCAGCCCGAATATGCCGGGAAGCTCAATTTCTACGTCGCGCTCGTCGACGACGTGCTCCGGCGCGGGCACCACAACGAAACCATAGGGATCCTGATCTGCGGCAGCAAGAACGACCGCAGAAGACATCTGATCATTGCAGCCGATTTCCTCAGAGCGGGCTTCGGGGGCGGACTGGCCGGGCTCGTCCTATGGGCCGGGGTCCTGTAGAGGCTTCTAAAGGAGTTGCCGGATACACCGCTAGTGAGCTAATCCCGATTCGTGGACTCATGCAGGGTGGAGTCTTCGTGATGGGCGGGGCGCCGGCTATTATTCAGGATCACTGGCAGCAGAGCCGCAGGTGAGGGGGCCATGGCGGCCGCGTGCGACGCTTCGTTTGCCTCTCCGTAGCCCCAGGGCGCGAAGATCGTGGGGATTCCGTGCTCCGCGGCTCCCGCGACATCGTGGCTTCGGTCTCCGACCATTGCCGGATGGGAGATGTCGATGCCTTGGGATTGGAGACGGAGCAGCAGTTCGGCAATGACTTCCGCTTTGGTGGCCCGTCCCTCGCTGTCCGATGCCCCGCATACGTTGATGAAGTGGCCTTCTATTCCAAACCGTCGCGCGAGTCGTACTGCTTGATCTTCCACTTTGGAGGTGGCCACAGCCAGGGGAACACCGGCTGAGTGGAGCTGCTCCAGCAGTTCGATGATTCCGTCGTAAAGGCTGGACTGCTCGGCGCCATGATCCGCGTACGCTTTGCGATAGTGTTGGAGGGCTCTTTGGGCGGTTGGTTCATCCAGCCCTGCGACTGTTCTGAAGGACTCGATCATCGGCGGGCCGACAAACCGGCGCAGTTCATCCTGTGACGGGACTGGTGCGCCCACAGCCGCCAGGGCTTGGGCAGCACTTGATGTAACGCCGGGTGCTGAGTCGAGGAGCGTTCCGTCCATGTCGAACAGGACGCAGGTGATGTCGATGAGCGTCGGACGGGTTTGATGCGGAAGTATCATTTTTCTGGAGCTTTCGGTCTTGGGGTTGGTTCAGCTCGGGTTGTACCCGGGATTGATTGCTGTGAAGGGTGGGCATGGATCGAGTGAGTCTTGATCAGATAGACCAGAGGATCTTTGCGGAGCTCACGAAGAACGCACGCATTAGTCACGCCGAGCTGGCAACGAGGGTTTTGCTTTCACGGAATGCCGTGCGCCAGCGGATCGACCGGATGGAACGGCACGGGTATATCCAGGGGTACACAGTTGTCTCAGGCCCGCCCGGCCAGAGTCCCGTATCGGCCTTCCTGATGGTTTACAGGAAGGACCGCGTGCGGGGTTCGGACGTCATCACCGTTTTGCGGACGATTCCGGAAGTGGTGTTGTGTGATGTCGTAAGCGGTGACTTTGATCTTTTGGTGAGAATTGAAGCTCGGTCGTTGGAGAGAATCCAGGAGATCTGGGAGCAGATCGCGGCGCTTCCGGGCGTCACGGACACAGTGACGGCGATGACGCTATCCAGTGTCATCCGGCGTGGCGCCGGAGGAGTCGGCGAGACGGAGTGAGCGATCAGACCGCGGACAAGTCCGGGTGGTCGACGGGCAGTACGGCGGATTCAAGGAGTGTCTGAGCTGCGGCCCGGTCCAGGAGGTTCCTGCTGGTGACGACGTCGAGAATCGTTGATCCGTTTCGGAGGGCCTCCTTGGCAACGGCTGCTGCGGCTGCGTATCCGATGGCCGGAATCAGCGCCGTCGCAAGGCCCACCGAGGCTGCCGTCTGGCGGGCGAGCCGTTCGGTGTTCGCTTCGATGCCTTCCATGCAGTGTGTCCGGAGAACGCGTACTCCTTGTTCGAGCCATGAAATGCTCTGGAGAAGTACGTGGGCAATGACAGGTTCGAAGGCATTGAGCTGGAGCTGGCCGTTGTCTGCCGCCATCGTTACTGTCGTGTCTGCTCCGGCGACCGCGAAGGCGATCTGGTTCATCGCCTCCGGAATCACTGGGTTAACCTTTCCCGGCATGATTGATGACCCGGCCTGACGGGGAGGCAGGGTGATCTCACCAAAGCCGTTCTGCGGTCCGCTGGACAGCAAGCGGAGGTCACTGCTGATCTTGGACAGCTTTATCGCCGTCCGTTTTAGCATTCCCGACATATGCATGAAAACGCCGACGTCGGACGTCGCCTCGACGAGGTCAGGGGCAGGAACGACCTGGACGCCGGAGACTTCAGACAGTGCCCGCAGTACACGCTGCTGATATCCCGGTTCGGCGGTGATACCGGTGCCGATGGCGGTGGCGCCCAGACTGCACTCGAGCATCAGCCTCGTGGACTCCAGGAGCCTGGAGCGGTCTTCCTCCAATGTTGCGGCGAACGCATTGAATTCCTGCCCGAGGGTCATCGGGACAGCGTCCTGAAGCTGGGTCCTGCCCATCTTCATGACGGCGGCGAATTCGGCGCCCTTGCTTCTGGCGGCTTCGGCGAGCTTGCCCAGTTCGTGGCTGAGTTCTGCGGTGGCGAAAATCAGGGCCAGCTTGATCGCGGTTGGATATGTGTCATTGGTTGACTGGCACCGGTTAACATGATCGATCGGATGCAGGTGCTCGTATTCTCCGCGGCGGTGGCCCAGTTTTTCCAGGGCAAGGTTCGCGATCACTTCGTTCGCATTCATGTTCGTGCTTGTGCCCGCTCCACCCTGAATGACGTCCACACAGAACTGCTCGTGGTGCCGACCGTCCTGGATTTCCTGGCACGACTCGCGGATTGCTTCGGTTTGCGGCGGCGTGAGGACTCCGAGTTCGCAGTTGGCCTGAGCCGCGGCGCTCTTGATCATCGCCAATGCGCGTACCAGATGCGGGTGGCGGGAGATAGGAATACGGCTGATGGGGAAGTTTTCCAAGGCACGGGCCGTGTGTGCTCCCCAATAGACAGCAGCCGGCACGGGAATGCTCCCGAGCGAATCAGTCTCGATACGGGTGGTCATGATTTTCCATCCTTGTGGGGAATCGTTGCTTGGCGATGCTGATGGTGCTGCACCGGGCGAAATTGGAGGAGCGCAACGTCCGGTCGCGCCCCTCCAGGCCCTTAGTTCTTGATGCAGATGACCTTCGGCTGGGTCATTTCTTCATAGGCGAAGCGGACGCCTTCCCGGCCCATGCTTCCGTATTTGGACCCCCCGAACGGCATGCCGTCGAACCGGTAGTCCGAGGAATCGTTGATCATGACGCCGCCTGCTTCCAGCCGACGGGCAGCGTCCATGGCGTTGCTCAAGGAGTCCGTGAAAATGCCTGCGTGGAGGCTGAACTCGATGGCATTCGCCACTTCGATGGCTTCCTCAAAGGTGTTGAAGGCATGGAGCATGACAACGGGCCCGAACACTTCTTCCTTCCAAAGTCTGCTGTCCTCCGGGACGGCTTCCAGGACGGTCGGCTGAAGCACATTGCCGTCCGCCACGTTGCCAGTGAGAAGTACAGCGCCGGCGTCGATGGCCTCATCCAGCTTGGCCCGGAGTTCGTTCAATGCAGCGGCGCTGATCATCGGCCCGACATCCGTCCGCTCGTCCGACGGGTCGCCGGCAACCAAGAGCGCCGCTGCATCCAGGAAACGCTGGCGGAACTCGGCGTACAACGGGGTAGCCACGAGAATCCGCTGCACCCCCACGCAGTTCTGGCCAGCGGCCCAGAACGCTCCGGAGACGCAGGATTCCACGGCGTCCGCAATGTCAGCGTCGTCCAGGACGATGACCGGCGCGTTTCCGCCAAGATCCATCGAAAGCTTCTTCAAGCCGGCGGCACGGGCGATGCTTTCACCAGTGGAAAACCCGCCAGTGAAGGACACCATTCGTACCTCGCGGGACGCAATGATGGTTTCGGCCACCTCCCGGTCGCCGTGCACAACAATGAGGACTTCGGACGGGAGCCCTGCGTCCACAAGGGCGTCCGTGAGCAGCTGTGCCGACAACGGAGTCAGGGCGGAGGGCTTGAGGATTACGGCGTTTCCTCCGGCGATGGCCGGCCCGATCTTGTGTGCCACCAAGTTCAGCGGGTCGTTGAAGGGCGTGATCGCTGCAATTATGCCCAGCGGCTCCCGCGAGAACCAGCCGGTGCGGCCCTCCGAGCCCTCATACGAGTCAAACGGGATGACTTCGCCGGCGTTCCTGCGGGCCTCGGCTGCGGAGAGGCGGAGGGTATTGACTGCGCGCAGCACTTCCTTCCGCGCCTGCCGGATGGTTTTC
Source organism: Arthrobacter sp. UYCu712 (assembly GCF_040547005.1). NCBI lineage: Bacteria > Bacillati > Actinomycetota > Actinomycetes > Micrococcales > Micrococcaceae > Arthrobacter > Arthrobacter sp. UYCu712. The sequence goes on along the minus strand of NZ_JBEPOZ010000015.1, from coordinate 48,165 downwards.
CCGGACTCGGCCACAATGGTCCGGGCGAACTCTTCGTTCCGGTGTTCGATGTCCGTTGCGGCGGCGTCGAGAATCTTCCCGCGTGCGTTGCGGGACAACGCCTGTGCCTTCCGTGCCCCGGAGCGGGCCACTTCGAGCACGGCTTCGCCGGCGGTGGAGGCGGTCAGCGGAACCGAACCGACGACCCTGCCGTCGTAGGGGCTTGTCACTTCACGGACATGCTGCGACAGCGCCGTTTCCATGCGGCACAGCGTGGACTCAGACATGTGCAACGGCTCCCGTCTTGGCTGCGTGCATGGCGATGATGTCAGAGAGCAAAGCGTAGGCAGTCTCCACGCGACCGGCTCCCGGTCCCGAGACGGTGACGTGGCCCAGGAGGTCGGTGTCGAAGGCGACGGCGTTCGTTGCGCCCGAAACCCCGGCCAGTCCGTGGTCGAGGGGGAGCTCGACGGGGGTCACGCCTGCTGTCACGGTCCCGTCAGGGTTCCGCTGTGCTGAGCCGACGAGCTTCCAGCGGCGTCCCGCCCGGGACGCCTTATTGATATCTTCCGGCGTCACCGTCGAGATCCCCTGCCGCTTAACATCCTTGAGTTCGATGCCGGCGTCGAGCAGCTCGTTGGCGAGGATCAGGACCTTGAGCTGAACGTCGTAGCCCTCGACATCTGCTGCGGGGTTTGCCTCGGCGTAGCCGAGTTCCTGTGCCTCGCGAATAGCCGCATCGTAGTCCAAGCCGGCTTCCATCCGCCCGAGCACGTAGTTGCTGGTGCCGTTGAGGATGCCTTCGAAACCGTTCAGCTTGAGGCCCGAGAACATCTTCTTGGCCAAGCGGATGACGGGCGTGCCGCTCATGACGGCGCCTTCGAACTCGAAGTGCACGCCATTCTGTTCGGCCAGTGAAGTCAGCTCGGCACCGCGGAGAGCAACTGGGCCTTTGTTCGTCGTGCAGACGCTCTTGCCGGATTCGAGCGCCCATCGTACGTGGGACACGGCAGGTTCGCCGTCTTCGGGGTTCGTGTAGGTGGCCTCGCAGATGATGTCGGCGGTGCACGTATGGATGACTGATTCGTTGTTGGTATCCGCGGATCCGCCGTGCACGGCAAAGGTTTCACTCCCGCCTAGGTTCAGGGCCATGGAGAGGTCAATACCCTCGGGCTGGACCAGCGATCCGAGGCGAAGGTCGGTGATGGCCACTACCCGCAGGCCAAAGCCCAGATCGGAGCGAAGGCCCTCGCCGCGTGTTGCGATCAGTTCGGCCAGGGTCCTGTTAACGCCGCCGAAGCCGATCAGCGCAATGTCATAGGTGGTCATGGTGCTCCTTCAATCAATTACATTGGTCCCCCAATGGTGACCGCATTCCATGTCAGTCAGGGCATGTGATTCTGACCGAAGAACGGGGCGAAATGACCATCCGTATGTCGATTCGACATGTACCACCACAGGTAACATACGTGCAACATATGCATGTCTAGATGTTTTTAATGACCAGAGCGATCATTCCGTGTTACCTTCATCACCATCCTCTTGTGCAGCTCCAGCCACCCGACGGCCCCCTCGGCCCGAGGCTCACGCGCACCGATCGCATCTGACCACTCACCTGGGAGACACCATGGAAACCTCATCACCCATCAAGCTAGAACCACAGCCCACAGCCCCGCCGTCGGCCGAACCTGGACTCCGCCGGTCCATGGGATCTCGGCATCTGGTCATGATCGCCATGGGCGGCGTGATCGGATCCGGACTCTTCCTGAGCTCGGGTTACACGATTTCCCAGGCCGGGCCGCTCGGTGCGGTCATCGCCTATCTGATCGGCTCCGTCGTGGTGTACCTGGTGATGGCGTGCCTCGGCGAACTAGCCATCGCTTACCCGGTCTCGGGTGCCTTCCACATCTACGCCGCGAGGTCGATCGGGCCCGCCACCGGGTTCGCCACGGCCTGGCTGTACTGGCTTTGCTGGGCGGTAGCCATCGGGTCGGAGTTCACCGCCGCCGGTCTCCTTATGCAACGCTGGTTCCCGGGCGTTGACGTGTGGGTCTGGTGCGTCATCTTCGCCTCCATTTTGTTTGGCTTCAACGCAGTTTCTTCGAAGTTCTTCGGCGAATCCGAGTTCTGGTTCGCCATCGTTAAGGTCGCGGCGATCATAGGCCTCATTGTTCTTGGCGGCGCGGCATTGTTCGGCTTCCACCCGCTCAGCGAGGGAAGCAACCACCCCACCATGTTCGAGAACTTCAACACCTCCGGAGGCCTCTTCCCGAATGGCTTCACGGGTGTCCTCGTCACGGCGCTTGCGGTGTTCTACGCCTTCTCCGGATCCGAGCTCATCGGCGTGGCTGCAGGCGAAACAGCGGATCCCGCCACCAGCATCCCGAAAGCAATGCGCAGCACGGTCGTGCGCCTGCTGATCTTCTTCGTTGGCGCGATCGCCGTCATCGCTGCAACCGTCCCATTTGACCAGGTCGGACTGGACGAAAGTCCGTTCGTGACAGTCTTCTCATCCATCGGCATTCCTTTTGCTGCCGACATCATGAACTTCGTCATCATCACCGCACTTCTGTCAGCCGGCAACAGCGGCCTCTTCTCCTGCGCCCGGATGCTGTACTCCCTCGCCGATGAGGGACACGCCCCCCGTGCGCTAAAGAAGTTGACCCGTCGCGGCATCCCCATGATCGCGCTCTCGGTCAGCATGCTCGGCGGCCTGGCTTCACTCATCAGTAGCGTCATTGCACCTGAAACGGTGTACCTGGCCCTCGTTTCGGTGGCTGGCTTCGCCGTCGTCGGAGTCTGGATGTCGATCGCCGCCTCTCACTTCTTCCACAGGAGGTCCTTCGTCAAGAACGGCGGCGATGTAGCTGCCCTTCCCTACCGGGCCCCGCTGTTCCCGCTGGTGCCGATCCTGGCCTTCTCGCTGTGCCTCATCTCGCTCATCGGCATTGCCTTTGACCCGAACCAGATAGCGGCACTCTACTTCGGAGTTCCCTTCGTGGGCGCCTGCTACGCCTACTTCTACTTCAAGTACGGGCGCCAGGCAAGCATGGCCGAGCCGGCCTAGTTGCATCGTTCACCATCGTCTACGCAGCTTCGCGGCCTGGGTGAGTATGTCAACTAGTTCTGGCCCCGGAATGACGATCATAGGTGACCCCGGGTGAAGGTCCGATTGGGCATGATATGTAACATTCGTTACAATTATGCTTGTGACTAATGATCCGAATGTGTCCTGGCTTGTCATGCTCGTCCAGGTTCCCTCTCAACCTTCCAGACACCGGGTAGCGGTCTGGAGGGAGCTTCGCCGATTCGGCGCGGTTCCCGTGGGGCAGGGTGCATGGACCGCCCCGGACGTCCCGGTGTGCCGGGCGGGCGCCGAGAAGGCGCGTGAGCTTGCCGTTGCCGGCGATGGACAGATGGTTTTGCTGACAACGAACGCCGGCGACGCTGGCGCGGTCGAGCTGCGCAGGCTCTTCGATGTCGCCAGGGCCGATGACTGGGTTGAGTTCATGGCGGACTGCGGCAAATTCAAGGCGGAAATCTCCAGGGAAATCGAGAAGCGTAAATTTACCCTCGCCGAGTTGGAGGAAGAAGAACAGAGTCTGGAAAGGCTGCGCAGGTGGTTCCGGGCCAACCGGGCCAAGTGCGTCTTCGGTAGCTCGTTGGCCGATGAAGCGGAGACCGAACTGTCTCAGTGCGCGAGTGTTCTCGAGGAATTCTCAGAACTCGTCTACGGCGAGGTGCACCAGTGAGGGCCGCAAGCCCGGCGCGAATCATCCCCGGGTCGACCAGACCCCTGTATGCGGCGGGTTTCGTGACTGCGTTCGGGGCCCACAGCATTGCTGCAGGAATGGGTGCCCAGAGCGAGAACATCGGCCTGACGCTTCTGAACCTGGGCATGCTGCTGGCCGTTTATGATCTGGCGGAGGTTTTCCTCAAGCCGGTGTTTGGTGCCCTGAGTGACCGGATCGGCGCCAAACCGGTCATTGTTGGGGGTCTGCTGGCGTTCGCGGGCTTCTCGCTGATCGGGTTGTGGGCCGCGGATCCGTTGATGCTGGGCCTGACCCGCCTGGGCCAGGGCGCGGCGGCATCGGCGTTCTCTCCCGCATCGTCTGCCACCGTCGCCAGGCTGGCCGGAGGGAAGAACTCAGGGAAGTACTTTGGGCGTTACGGGTCGTGGAAAAGCCTTGGCTATGTGATCGGCCCGCTACTGGGTGCCGGTTTGATCCATGTCGGCGGGTTCGCCCTGCTGTTTACGGCGTTATCAGTCCTGGCGGCTGCCACTGCAGGGTGGGTTCTCTTGCGTCTGCCGCGTTTGGAGCCTGTCGAGCGTGTCAGATACACGGTCCTGGACCTGGCCCAGCAAATCACCGAGCGGCGGTTTCTGGTGCCGACGATGGTACTTGCCGCTTCGACCGGAGCCCTGGGTGCGGCGATCGGTTTCCTGCCGGCCCTGGCGACCCGGCACGGGCTTGATACCCTCGCTGGGACTGCCGTCGTCAGCGTTTTGGCCATCGCTTCGGTTATCACCCAACCATGGGTCGGGAAGCGGCGTGACCTGCAAGGGATCAGTGATGCAGCAGGGATGAGGGCAGGGCTGCTGCTCACCGCTGCTGGCATCGGAACCGTGGCCGTCGCCCCGGGAAGCATCACTGTGTTCATCGCGGCTCTTTTGATTGGGGCAGGTGTTGGCATGGCTACACCTTTGGCTTTCGCCCATCTGGCCGACACGACACCCCATGACCGAATGGGCAGGACCATGGGCTCCGCCGAACTCGGCAGAGAACTAGGAGACGCGGGGGGACCCTTGATCGTCGGAGGCCTTGCCACGCTGGCCGGACTGCCGCTGGGCCTTGGCGCGCTGGCCCTGCTCATAAGTGCAGCCAGCGCACCACGCCTAAGACGCGACCTGCCTCCACAACCCTGAACAGTGCATCCTGCCGTCGCCACTGCATAATCCGCCGGGCTACTCATCCAGTTCTTCGGGCGATGCTCTGTACCAGACGGTAGGAATCGGTGCCGGTTTCCATGATGGCGCCGTTGAACGTGAGACGGTCCACGATGGCGGCGCCGAGGCGCGGGTCGGTGAAGGTTTTGGTCCAGCCGGAGAACGATTCGTTGCTTGCAATCGCAATGGAGTTTTTCTCTTCGCGTTCGGTCAGGACCTGGAAGAGGAGCTCGGCGCCGCGGCGGTCCAGTTCCATATAGCCAAGCTCGTCAATGCACAGCAGGTCGACCCGTCCGTAGCGGGCGATGGTTTTGGCCAGGACTTTCTCATCGGCGGCTTCGACGAGTTCGTTCACGAGCCGGGTCGCGAGGGTGTATTTGCCCCAGTGGCCCTTCTCCGCCGCGGCGGTGCCGAGGCCGATGAGCAGGTGGGATTTTCCGGTGCCGGAGTCCCCGATCAGGCACAGGGGTGCGCCTTTGCGGATCCAGTCCCCGGTGGCGAGGGTGTGGATGGAGGCGGGGTTGATGTTCGGGTTCGCGTCGAAATCGAAGTCCCCGAGCCATTTGTCACGGGGAAAGTTCGCGGCTTTGACCCGGCGGATCGAGGAGCTCCGGTCCCGGTCATCGCACTCGGCCAGGAGAAGTTCGGCCAAGAAGCCCTGGTATGAGAGCTGTTCCTTCGCGGCGACGGTGAGGGCTTCGTCCAGGACCGCCCTCACCGTGGGCAGGCGCAGCCGCCGGCAGGCCTGGTCCAGGGCCGCCACCGCGGCTTGCTCGGTCAGTCCGCGCCGCCGGCGCAGGGTCGGGGTGATGGTGGCAGCGGCCGGGTATCGGCCGGGAGCCCGGCGATGACCGCGGCGGGATCCAGGAGCGGGCGCTGGGTGAGACTGACAATCCGTTGTACTTGCACGCGATCGTGAGCACCGGGATGACGGTCCGAACCGGACCCACCCCCGGAAGAAACGGTGGCGTGTCGGCGGGCTTCGACGGCAACGACGTCGGCACTGACAGCACCGACTTCCAGCGCCGCGGTGATCCCGGCCTGGATGTCGGATGCGTCCATGGATCGGTGGAGCAGGAGCACGTCGATGAGTTCCCGGGTGCCGTCGGCGTTTCCGTTGACCCGGCGGGAATCGGCCCAGAACGCCTCGTGGGCGGAGGTGAACGCCCCGGAACTGGCGGGCCCGGGCCAGGGCGGTGGAGCCGGGCAGGGCGCCGGGTTTGGTTTTGAGGACCTCGAGGTAGTGGTCCAGCTGGACCGAGCACCCGGACCGGGCCGCGACCCTTTGATGCCTGGCAGCCACTGTGCGGCCGTCGAACACCACGACCCCGGACGCCACCGCATCCTTGTCGGCCCTGAAGACATGTAAGAATAGGCGTGGCTATCGGGTGGAAGGAGCTTTGACAGTGGATTCTTCCACGGAATCGTCGTCCATGACACAAGGACTTCGGCTTGTTCGCCTGGTCGCGGACCGGGAAAAGTGGGGCAGGCAGCTTCTCGGCGTTTCGCAGCTCGCCGCCGAGCTCGATATGGAACAGAGCCGTGTATCCCGGCTGACCCAGGAATTGTGTGATCTGGGACTGCTGGAACGTGTCGAACGGGGTCCGTTCCGAACAGGCCCGCGATTCTTTGCCCTGGCTGCCTCGCTTAACACCGGCTGGGTTCGCGAGTCAGGAACCGAGCTAGAGGCTTTGGTGGCGACATTCAGACTCAGATTCAGAATTTCCGTCCGCGACGGCTTCCGCGTCAGTCTCCTGCGGGCTTCCACCAACGACGCGCTCCCCGGAAGCTTCGTGAAGCCCGGCATGGTGACACCCGTATGGTGTACCGGATCCGGCCGGGCCCTGCTCTGGGACCACGAGCAGGCAACCATTCAAGACCTGCTCAGCGACGTCAACTTCATCGGCGTCGGCGGCCCGGGCGCGGCCCATTCGCCAGCTGAAGTCTGCGAACTGATGGACCGGGACAGGCCTCGCGGCTTCATCGTGGCGGCGGAAGAATTCGAGCATGGCGTCCATGAACTAGCCGTCCCCGTCCGCGATCCTGATGGCACCATTCTTGCCTCGCTCAGCGTCCTAGGCACCCGGCGCGAGATCGAAGCCCGTACCAAGCGCATCGTCAAGGCCCTGACGGAAGCCGCCGAACGGCTCGGGTCCTACGACGGCAATATACGGGACGGTGCCGGCCAAGAAAGCCGTCCCGGCTAGACCTGCTCCTACGGCAACGAATGACCAAGCTCTGACTCTAGCCACTTTCCCCACGCCACAAGAGCCGCAGCGCAGAGCTCATGCCGCGGCTCCAGACGCGTTTTGGGCCCTACGACCTGCAGCGCAGCCACTACGTCGCCCTTGAAATCCCGGATCGGAACGGCCAGGGAATAGAGGCCGGGCTCGGCTTCCTCATCGACGATGGAGTACCCCCGCGCCCGCGCCTCACGCAGTCGGGTCAGGAAGTCCTCGACATCCACAGGCGTGTTGGGGCCATGGCGAACGAAAGCAGCGGCAGCGAAAACGGTTCGGATCTCGGCGTCCGGCGCCTCCCACAGCAATGCCTGGCCGGCATCACTGCAGTAGGCAGGGTAGGGCCGGCCCAGCCAGGAACCGACCATATTGCTGCTTTCCGGAACGCGTTCGCCGATGGTCACCGTACTGTCCCCGCTCAGCACTCCCAGGAAGCATCCTTCGTCCGTCTCGCCGGCAAGGCCTTCCAGTGCAGTTGCGCCGTCGGTCTGCAGCCGCTGCTTTGTCAACAGCTGGGCGTCCGTAAAGAGCGACCAGTCCAGCGAGTAGGACCGCTGTCCTCTACGTTCCAGAAAGCCTTCCTGTTGCGCTCCCCGCAGACTCCGCGAAACCTGGCTGCGGTCCTTGCCCAGATCGGCCGCGATGTCAGCGACTGTTCCGCCGGAAAGGCCTCTTGCGTTGCGGGAGCCAACCGCTAGGACGGCCATGATTCCGCGCCCCATGCTGGATGTCTTAGACATGGATCCGATTCTAGTCGCCAGACGGATCCGTATTAGTGGATGGCAAAGACCCTGGCAGGAAAGCCGCTGCCCTGCAGAGGCTTCGGCCATGTTGCAATGAGTGCAGCTCCCGCTTCGGGAAGTCCGTCCAGGTTCGCCAGTAGCTCGATCTGCCAGCGGTTCTTCGCCAGAACGTAGGTCTCCAGGCTGAAATCCTGGCGGGAAGTGGCCAATCCCGGATCCGTGTCCGTCTGTTCATGGCCGACAGCCGCAACGGACCGCTGTTCAATCAAGAAGGTGAGGACTTCCTGCGACCAGCCCGGCGTGTGGCTGACGCCCTCGCCGTCTCTGTTTGCCATGGCGTCCGCGTCAGGCCAGCGACGGCCCCACCCGGTCCGCAAGGCGACAAAGGAGCCCGCCGGGACGGTGCCGTTGCGACTCTCCCAAGCTTGCACGTCTTCCACCCTGGGGCTGGCATCGGCATCAGCGCTGACCCGATCGGTGATGTCCAGGATGACCAGCGGAAGGACCATTTCCTTAACCGGAATCTGGTCCAGAGTCCGACCCCCGCGGATGAAGTGCGAGGGGGGATCAACATGCGTTCCCCATTGCCCGATGATCGAATATCGGTGGGCGGTGAAACCGTCGCCCTTCTCAAGGTCGTACGCAGCCTCCCTGATCTCGTCGGGGAACGCCGGGAAATGCGGCTGGCCAGGGTGGAAAGCGTGCGTTAGGTCTGTAAATGTCCTTCCTGCAAGTAGCGGCTTAAGATCGTCCCAAAGTCCGGTCGTGGTGGTTTCAATCATGATGCGGCCTCGTTCTCGTAGGATGCGGCCTCGTTCTCGTAGACTGCCGCCATTTCGGTGCTGGAGACGCTGACAGGGCCGGAGAGTTCGATGACCGGCACTTCCCAAGGGTGGATTTCCACAATGCGGCGCATGAATCGGTCCACTGCAGCGTCGTCCAGGGCCGCGTCGAAATAGGTCGTGAAGACAAAGGTCGTCGAAATGGTCCGCTGTCCCACCCGCCCCAGTGTGGGGTTGGCTCCCTCCGTTACGGTGAATCCTTCGAAACCTACACCAGACTCAAAGACGTGCCTGTAGTTTCCGAAATCGCCCAATTCCGGAGATTCCGCTAATGCCTGGAGCAGGGCCACGATGCCCTGGTCATCCTGAAGCGCCCCGGCTTCGCCCTTCGCGAGCCTGGCGAACATCTCTGATGCTATGGGCCAATGCACCCGCAGCTTGCGTACGGACTTCATCTCAATGTTCAAGGGATGCCTCTTCCTTGCGGTTCTCGCGGATTGCTTGGCTGCCATCGTGGCATATAGTGATGATCATTACAAGCATCTAAAAATGCTTATTACGATCAAATGTAAGGATTGAACTTGCCGCGTAACGCAACGCTGTCCCGCATGCTCAATGCCGGCGAAAACCTGGTGGCAGACGGTGCACTAGCCACTGAGCTTGAAGCGCGCGGTTGTGATCTGGCAGACCCCCTGTGGTCAGCCAAAGTCCTTTTGGAACAGCCGAACTTGATCAGGCAGGTGCATCGCGATTACTTCCGCGCCGGCGCTGCAGTCGCCATCACGGCGAGCTATCAGGCCACGCCCCAAGGATTTATCCAGCGCGGCATTGGCGAGGCCAAAGCTCTGGAGCTGGTGGCGTTGAGTGTGCGCCTGGCCGATGAGGCGCGGCGCGAGCACCTGGACGAGAACCCGGACGCTGGTCCGTTGCTGATAGCCGGGTCTGTGGGCCCATACGGTGCCTACCTCGCGGACGGATCGGAATACCGGGGCGACTACATCCTCGGAAAGAGCGAGTTCATGGATTTCCACCGGCCCCGGATTGCGGCGCTGGTGGAGGCCGGAGTCGATTTTCTGGCCTGTGAGACGCTGCCGTCACTTTCGGAAGCCGCGGCCCTACTGGCATTAGTGGAAGAGTTCGACGTCGAAGCCTGGTTCTCCTTTACGCTCCGGGATGGTGGACATATCAGCGACGGTACGCCGCTGGCCGACGTCGCTAGGCTCTGTGGAGAGCATCCGCACGTGGCAGCCATCGGCGTGAATTGCGTGCCGTTGGATTTGGTTTCCCCATCCCTTGAGGCCCTGGGTAAAGCCACCCGCACGCCACTGATCGCGTATCCGAACTCCGGCGAATGCTATGACCCGGTTAGCAAGACGTGGGGCGATGCCCTGGCGATCGATGACGCCGCGGCATCCCGTGCCAAGCAGCCTCCAAGCCTTGCGGAAGGAACCGCTGCCTGGCATAAACTCGGGGCCCAGCTTGTTGGAGGATGCTGCCGGACGACACCGCGGGATATTGCTGCCGTGGCCAGGCTGGGGGCGAACCACCGGGGTGCCGGCTTACGCGGCAGCTCGTCAGGGGCTCCCTCTTCTCAAAACTCGGGCGAGAGCCGCACCACCGCGTTTTAGTGCAGGTCAACGGGCTAATCAGCCGGCTCGGCGTCTCCCTGACGCCGGAGGCCCAGTCGATGCTGCTGCCTGCCGCGAACGGGTACCTGTTCTTCCTCCGGATCTACGGGCGCTCCGTCTGGGAAGCAGCATCCGACAAGGTCATCAGCGCCGAGGATGCCACCGTCGCGGTCCGCCACGGCAGGAGCGACCTTGACCGCGGCTTCTTCGAAGCCCGATGGCAGCGCGCCACGAACGCCGAACGCCTCTACCTACGGGCCGAGGCCCAGAACTGCGACAGCCCCTCTTCGACCGGCTAAATTGCCGCCCGGCTAGGGAAATCGACCAGCAAACCTGGCGTCATCCCCTCCCTCCTCATCAGCAATGGAGTGGTGTACGCACCCGGGTACGGCTCCATCCAATTCACCGTCCCGGGCATGGCCGCATTCATCGCGCGACAGACAGCGGACTGAAAGTCACGATCTGATGAGCTGAGGTGGCGAAAGTTACTCCGTGATGCCGCGTAGCGGCAGGCCGGTGTTCGAAAATTGTCCATGCCACCGCCGCCGGTATTGGGCTCCTGTGTTGCCCGGCGGGCCGTGATCTTTTCGACCGAGAATCCCACGTGGGGCAGCCAGCTCAACGGTCTGCACCACGGACTGGGGATGGCCTGAACGTTGGAGGTGAGGGTGTGGGTCAGGCCGCCTGGGCGGCCGTTACTTTACGGGGCGCAGCATTGTCGGGGCAAGGATGCTCAGCTGATAGGCGGACTGGAACGGGTCGACATGGAAAGGCAGATGGTGCGACCGCGAGCACATCCGGAGTTCTTCCAGCGCGTCGGGCTCGATCCGGGCATTTCATAGTGTGGGTCTTGCCCGTTGTCTGCGTGCCGGCGGCGCCGCATCCAGGCGGCCATTGAACTCCTCGCTGAAACACCACGACCCCCTGTTGCCAAGAAACTCTCCGGCAGCAGCGGAGACTGGCGGGTCCGCACGGGCGACCACCGGATCATCTATGAGATCCGGGGCGCACAGCTCATCGTCCTATTCGTCGCCATGGGACACCTCAGGGAGATCTACCAGCACTAGGGACAGCGGACCCGCACCCCCGCGCTCACCCGGCTCTGGTGGTCCTGAACGATTGATCTGGCCCACAGCATGGGACTGGAGATGACTGCCGAAGGAAAACGCGGACGCAAAACGTACCCTCAACGACTACGGCAGCAGAATGACGCCCGGCATTTACCGGCCAGGTCCCCCTTCATAGTCCCGCCACTCAGCTGAGCCCGGCCGGCCGAAGGCACCGAGGATGGCCGCGGCATTGACGGCGGTTGCACAGGCGTAGCCCTGTACCTCTGCCAGGGCGATGGGTTCGGTGGCGAGGGAGCCGTCGTTCCAGCAGAGAACCCGCACGGCCGCCAGCTTGGCCACCAGCTCAGCATTGTCCATTTGAGTTAGGTAAGGTTTGCCTTCTAAAGTGCATTGGTGACTATAGAGCCAGTTTTGGCGGGTGTCTCGTTTGCCGCTGGCCTGGCTGCATTCGGAGACCGGGCCGCTGTACACGTTCAGGGCGAATCCGTGAGTTACGGCGAACTCGCCGACCGGGTGGACGCTGCCGCCCGGTCCTTGGGGACGGTACGCCGCCTGGTGGCCCTTGAGGCAGACAATTCCCTGCCCTCCCTTGTGGTGTATCTGGCGGCCCTGTCATCCGGACATCCGTTGCTCATTCTGCCAACCGGTGGCGGGCGGGCTTCTGAAGCGCTTGTTTCTGCGTACGACCCGGACGTTCTGGCACGCGTTCAAGGTGGCGAAGCCATGTTTGAGGTGCGGCGGGAAGGGACCCGCCACGCCTTGCACCCGGAACTGGCGCTCTTGGTGAGTACCTCCGGTTCTACTGGCTCGCCGAAGCTTGTCCGGCTCTCCGCCGAGGCTGTCCAGGCCAACGCGGCCGCGATAGCCGAGTACCTGCAGTTGCGCCCCGATGACCGGGCCGCCACCACTCTTCCCTTGTCCTACTGCTACGGCATGTCGGTCGTGAACAGCCACTTGTGCGCAGGGGCCTCGGTGGTGCTCACCGACCTTTCGGTAGTCGACCCGTGTTTCTGGGAGCTGTTCCGCAAGGAGCGGGTGACTTCCTTCGCCGCAGTGCCCTACACGTTCGATCTGCTGGAGCGGGTGGGCTTCGCGGACAAGGACCTGCCAAGCCTGCGCTACATCACCCAGGCGGGTGGCCGCCTGGACCCGGACCGGGTACGTGGCTACGCGCAGTTGGGCCGGCGCCGGGGCTGGGACCTGTTCGTCATGTACGGGCAGACGGAAGCCACGGCCCGGATGGCTTATCTGCCTCCTGACGTCGCGGCGGAACACCCACACGCTGTTGGCATCCCGATTCCGGGCGGCCGGTTCCGCCTCGCCCCGGTCCCTGGGCTGGATGACCGCGAACTTGTCTACTCCGGACCCAATGTCATGCTCGGCTATGCAGAAAAGCCCGAGGATTTGGTGCTGGGACGCACGGTCACGGAACTTCACACCGGCGATTTGGCCCGCCGGACCGTCGAGGGTCTCTATGAGATTGTTGGCCGCCGCAGCCGATTCGTGAAGATCGTCGGTCTTCGGGTGGACCTTGGCCAGATCGAGCGGATCCTCTCAGACTTGGGCCTTTCCGCGGCGGTTGCGGGCACAGACGGCCAGGTGATCGCTGCCGTCGAGTCCGGGCATGACCTTTCCCTGATTGCCAAATCGGTCGCTCAGGACATGGGTTTGCCGCGCGCAGCCATCCACCTTCACTCCGTGGCGGCTATCCCGCGATTAAGCAGCGGGAAGCCCGACTATCCCGCGATCCTGGCCCTGTACGCGGAAGGAGAAGAAGAAAGGGCAAAGGGCCGGGACGGCGACCCGGAGGGGGCGTCAAATGATGCACGGAGCATTTTCGCGGACGTCCTCGAACGGGACGACATCCGTGAGACGGACACGTTCGTTTCACTGGGTGGCGATTCGCTGTCCTATGTTGCCGCATCAGTCCGGCTCGAGCGTGCGCTCGGAGGCCTTCCCCTCGATTGGCATCTGATGCCGGTGGGTGAGCTTGCACGGGCCGGCATCGTCGATGAAAATACTGAAGCTGCAGGTCCCGTGGGGGCGGTCTTCCAGAAATGGCGGAGGCGGCTGCTCGCACCCATGGACACAGGAATCGTGCTGCGCGCCCTGGGCATCATCTTCATCATCTCTACTCATATCCGTTGGTTCTCGTGGGAAGGCATGGCGCACGTGCTGGTGGCCGTCGCCGGATTCAACTTTGCCCGGTTCCAGCTAAGTGGCCCGCCCCGTGTGCGGTTGCGGCGGCAGTTGAGGACAGTCGCCCGGATCGTGGTGCCAAGCGTCGCGGTGATTGGCTTCGCGTTTGCGGTGACTGACACGTACAGCTGGGCAAATGTGTTCCTGCTCAACTCACTCCTCGGCCCGGAAGGATGGACGGACTTCTCCCGTTTCTGGTTCGTGGAGGCGCTGGTGCACATCCTGCTCGGCGTGACTGTCCTCTTGGCGATACCCGCAGTCGGGCGCGCGGAACGCCGGTGGCCATGGGCCGTCCCGCTTGCTCTTCTCGGCGCGGACCTTCTGCTGCGTTTCCGCGTCGTCGACCTCCCGTACCCGGGTCAGGGTCCGGTGCTGTGGCTGTTTGCGCTTGGTTGGGCAGCAGCCGCGTCCCGAACACTGACGAAGCGGACCATCGTGACCGTCCTTGCCGTGCTGACCATCCCCGGGGCGTTCGACGACGAACTCCGAAACGCCACGGTCCTCGCCGGATTCCTCATCCTGCTCTGGCTCCCGACAGTGCCAGTGCCCCGCGCCCTCCACTGGATTACAGGCCTCCTGGCCAGCGCCTCGCTCTACGCCTACGTGACGCACTGGCTCGTTTATCCACTTTTCGATCAAGCCAGCAAGGGACTGGCGGTCGTAGCCTCCCTTGCGGTCGGCATCGCCTACTGGGCAGTGGCTACCCGGGTCACGGGCGCCTCCGAGCGCTGGCTTCGGAAACGGCTGGCCACCCGCCGTCACCGAAGGCAAGCAGCCTCCGGGGCCACCCTTGAAGACAGGGACCGATCGCCGGCGGCATCGATGCGTGAATAGTCCCCGCGGTTTCGGGGATTTTTCACAGGCCGATATGCGGTGCTTTCGTCAAGCGGACCTTCCTTCGGCAGCTGGATGGCTGGCGGGCGCAGATGCCGGCCCATGGACTTACAACGCCGACGATCGAGCAGCGCTGCCAGCTGCTGGAACGGTTCCAGGACTTCACGGGTGATTCCCGTCGCAATGGCTCCCCGCGGATGTTAGGGAATTCCTCGCTGGCCCGCGCGGTCCGGCGAGAGGCCTATCAGCCTGAAGACGCTGTACTCAACGCCCTTCGTATTCAGTAGAGGGTGTGATTCTACCGATGTCGATACGGACTCAGGCGGGAAGCCGCTCTCCTGTACCGGCACGAGAACGACTTCACCTTGCTCTCGAACATCATTCACACCGGATACTACGTAGCCGAGAGCAACGTTCTTCCCCCGGTAAGTACGTTGCCGTGTTCGAAGGAGCTTCCCGGGTCTTTGTTGTCGACGAGGAACCGGGCCGGGCCGGCCCGGCCACTGAAATCGGCGCCATGGCCATCAACTTCGCCGACACTGACCCGGAAGAGGCCATCATGGACGGAACCGACGGATTCGGTGCCGGCTGTGACGTAGTTGGGGCGGGGTGCGGGAGGTGAGTCAGGAGTCGAAGCCCAACCCTACGGCGTCGAGCGCTTTGAGGATGAGGTTCCGTTTCCCCTGGTTGTGATCCGCCCGGTCCATGGACCAGCGTGTCAGGTTGATGCCCAGGGAAGCCAGTGGTTCGGGTGGGAAGGGCAGCGGCCGTTTCCTCACCATCTCCACCCTCGTGCGCTCGGTATCAAGGCCCGCCAGCAGGTCCAGGAGCACATCGGCCGCAAACGCCGTGGCGCCAACTCCGAGACCCGTGAAACCCCCCGCGTACGCCACCCTGCCCTTGCGCGCAGTGCCGAAGAAGGCGCAGAACTGCGTGCTCGAATCGATGGGGCCGGCCCACTTGTGCGTGAACTTCAACCCTTCCAATTGCGGGAATGTGGTGAAGAAGTGGGAAGCGATCTTCTCCCAGGTGCCGGGCTGGTACTCGTGACGCTCGTCCACGCGCCGGCCCCAAAAGTAGAGGGCATCGTAGCCGCCGAACAGAATCCTGTGGTCCTTGGTGATCCTGTAGTAATGGAACTGGTTGGCAACATCCCCGATCCCCTGCCGTTTGTCCCACCCGATGGATGCCAACTGTTCCGCGCTGAGAGGTTCGGTCATGAGCGCGTAGTCGTACACGGGCACCGTCATCAGCTGGTTCCGCTTCAGCAATGAGGGAAACACGTTGGTGCCGAGGACAACATGGGCGGCTTCCACGTTGCCCCTTTCCGTAACGATGCTGACGCCGTATTCGTGGTCGTTCAGGTCACGCACGCGCGTGCCCTCATAAATGTGGACACCCAACTCCGTTGCCACCCGCGCGAGCTCAAGGCCGAGTTTGTACGGGTGGATCATGGCCACGGAGTCCTTATGCCAACGGCCAGCCAAGTACGTGGCCGAATTGACCTCGGCGCGGATGGCATCCTGATCCAGATAGACGCTCCCGGCGCTGTCGTCCTCCTGGAGCCAGGCAACCTGATGAGGTTCGACGGCAACGTCGAGCTGACCGGTGCGCTCCCAGTCGCAGTCCATGGCGTACTTCTCCACGGTCTCCTGCATGCGGTCTAGGTTCTCCATGCCCAACCGGTCCAGGGTCTTCAGCTCCTCAAGCCAGCGGTTCTTACCGTTCTCGTGGCCGTGGGTCAGGCTCGCTTCGCAGAAGCCGCCGTTGCGGCCTGACGCCGCCCAAGCCACCTGCTCGGCTTCCAGCAGGATCACTGTCCGGCCGGGGTCGCGTTCCTTGGCGCGGAGGGCCGTCCAGAGCCCGGTGTAGCCCCCGCCGACAATCACGAGGTCGGCGGCAGCGTCGCCGTCGAGTTGTGGGTATCGAGTGGCGGTTTCCGCGAGGTCATCGATCCAGAAGGGCCGGTGGGCGGCACCTTCCAGCGCATTAGCTACGACGGCGGCCTGCGGGACGTTCCGTTCGAAAACGGTGGTATTCACGGGAAGTTCTCCTGTTTCTCGGCGCGTTCGTGTGTGCGTTTTGCCTGCGAACGACGCCTGGGTGATGTTCATGGCCGGGACTGCTCAGGCAGTGACCGGTTCGGCGTCCCACAATGGCCGGGGACGTGAGCCGATGAGGTTCTTGGTGTAGTCGTCGCCGGGGTCTTCCAGGATGCGGGCCGTGGGGCCCTGTTCCACGATCCGTCCTTGATGCATCACAATGAGCTCGGAGCACAGGCGCGAGACGACGGCCAGGTCATGGGTGACGAAGAGAATGGTCAGCCCGAACTGGTCCCGCAGTTCCTCCACGAGTTCCAGAACCTGTGCCTGGACCGAGACGTCCAAGGCACTGGTGGCCTCGTCCAAAACCAGGAGCCGGGGGCGGGCGGCGAGCGCCTTGGCCAACGCAACGCGCTGCCGCTGGCCACCCGAGAGGGCGCGGGGCTTTGCGTCGAGCCGTTCAGACCCGATTCCCACCCTGCCCAGGAGTTCGGCGGCACTGGCTTTGGCTTCCTTGCGCCCTTGCCTCTGGTGAAGGCGGAACACATCCGCCACGGCGTTGCCCACCGGAATCCGCGGATCCAGGGACAGGTAAGGATCCTGGAAAACAATCTGCACGTCCTTGGCCAAGACTTTGCGCTCGGAGGCCTTGAGTGACCGGCGCGGCCTTGGGACTCCGTTCAGGCTGAGTTCGCCTTCCGTGGGAGTTTCCAAAGCCACCACCAGCCGGGCAAGCGTGGACTTCCCTGAGCCCGATTCACCCACCACTCCCAAGGAGCCGCCTTCCGGAAGAGTGAAACCGGCGCCGTCCAAGGCGGTGATGATTTCGCCGCGGGGCAGTTGGTACGTTTTGGATACCCCGGATACCTGGAGCAGAGGTGACGCGGCAGCCTTCGGTCCGGGCACCTCGCCCAACTCGATGACGGGGGTCGCCTCCACCAACTGCCGCGTGTAGTCCTCCTGCGGCCTCAGGAACACCGTCTGCGTAGGACCGTGCTCCACCACTTGGCCGCGCCTGAGCACGTAGACGCGTTCACACAGGCTGGCTGCCAGGTTCAGGTCATGGGTAATGAACAGCATGCCCATCCCCCGGGACTGCTGTTCCTCGCGCAGGAGCCCCACGATCCCGGCCTCGGTAGTGACATCGAGTGCCGTGGTGGGCTCGTCGCAGAGCAACAGCTCCGGGGAATTCAGGAGTGCAGCGGCAATCATTACGCGCTGCAGCATGCCGCCCGAGAGCTGGTGTGGGTGTTGGTCCATCAGTTCCTTGGCCCGCCGCAGGCCCACTTGCTCAAGCTGATTCACGGCGCGTTCGGTGGCCTCGGCGCGGGACAGCCCATCAAACCGCAGCAGTGTTTCCGTCAGAAAGTCCCCCACAGTCCGGACGGGGTTGATGCCTGCCCTGGGGTCCTGGAAAACCATGGAGGCGTGTCCACGACGCAGTTCCATCAGGCGCTGCCTGCTGGCCGTCAGTGTATCGAGACCATGCACGGCCACCGTTCCGGAATACTCCGAGCCACCCGGAAACAACCCCAGCGCCGCACGGGTGATCAGGGACTTACCCGAGCCTGACTCCCCCACCAAGGCGACCGCTTCGCCGTCGTTCACATACAGTGAGACGCTGTCCAACAGCGGCGGCCTGTCCGGAAAGCCGAGGGTAAAGTCTTCAATCTGCAGAAGCTGGCTCATGACAGTTTTCCTCCGATGCGGTCTGAAAGTTCCTCGCCGATGACATTCACTGCCACCACCACCAGCACAACTACCAGGGCGGGCCAGAAGGCGGGGAGAAGGTAACCGCCCAGCAGGGCGCCGCGGGACTCCTCGATCATGGCGCCCCAGTCGCTGGTAGGCGGCTGGACCCCCAGCCCGATGAACGAGAGCGCCGCGAGGTCGGCCAGCACGTAGCCGAAATTCAAAGTCGATTGAGCGCCCACTGTGGGAATGAGGTTGGGAAGGACCCTGCCCAGCACCACCCACGGCGTCCGGAATCCGAGCACCCGGTATGCCTGGACGTAGGGCCGTCCACGCTCCGCCACCACCAGCGACTGCACCAGCCGGGCCACATACGGGACGTAGGCGATGGTCATTGCCAGAATGGGAGCGAAAAGTCCCTTACCGAACAGGGCGATGGCGAGCATGGCCATCAGCAGTGCGGGGAAGGCGAACAGCAGATCAAAGAGCCTGCCAAGTATTTTGCCCAGCCAGCCTTCCGACCAGCCGGCGACCAGACCCAGCAGTAGGCCCAGAACCGTTGACCCGACCACCACGATGGTGGGTCCCAGCAGCGAGGTCCGTCCACCATGCATGAGCCGGCTGAGGAGGTCGCGTCCCAGAGCGTCTGTTCCCAGCAGGTGTTGGCCGCTTGGGCCGGCAAGCACATTGTTTAGGTCCACATAGTCCGGGTCGTAAGGCGCGAGCGCCGGGGCAAGCAGTGAGAGGAGTACGACGGCGGCGGCAACGGCGAGCGCGCCCCACACCAACGGTGAGAGGAGGCTGCCGTAACGGCGAAGGCCTGCCTGCGGCAGTTGGATGGCTAAAGTCACCGGGACTCCGTTCCGGCCGCGATACGCGGATCAATGAGGGGCTGGATGAGGTCAACGACGGTGTTCACCAGGACGAAGGCCGCGACCACCACCATGACGATTGCCTGGACGACGGTGAAGTCCAGCCTGTCGATGGATTGCACCAGGAGCTGCCCTATGCCGGACAGGCCGAACGTCCGCTCGATGATGGCGCTTGAGACCAGGAGGCCCGCCACCAGGACAGCGCTCACGGTGAGGATGGGTCCCAAGGCGTTGCGCAGGACATGGCGTGCCACCACAGATCCGCGGGTAAGTCCGCGGCTGGTTGCCACTTCCACGTGTTCGCGGAGCAGTTGCTCGTTCATAGACGAGCGGGTTACCCTCGCCACCATGGCAATGTAGGTGATGCCCAACGCGAGCGCCGGGAGGGTGAGATGCCAGATCCGGTCCCATCCGCCGTCGCCGCTTCCAAAGGAGGGGAACCACCCCAACCCCACCGAGAAGAGAGCTACCAGGGCGATGGCCGCGACGAATGGCGGCACGGCGCCTGCAGCGGTGAGGGTGATCAGGATGAAGCGGTCGCCGAAACCCTTGTTCAGGCTAGCGACAATCCCGGCGAACAAGCCGAGGACGGTGATGAAGACCGCGGCCAGGGCCACGAGCTGGAGGGTGGTGGGCAACCGTCCGAGCAGCACGTCCGAAACGTCCTGCCGGTAGGTCAGCGAACGGCCCCAGTCCCCCTGCAGGATGCCGCCGAGCCAGTTCAAGTACTGTTCCCAGGCGGGCTTGTCCAGGCCGAACTGCCGGGTGATTTCTTCCAAGGCTTCGGGTTTGGGACTGCGACCCCTGAGCAGGAAGCGTGCCGGGTCGCCGGGGACCAGGAATCGTGAAAAGAACACTGCCAGCGACGCGACGAATAACGTGGCCAGCAGGGCAAGTACCTTCTTCGCGATGAACACCGCTGGACGGGCAGCACTGACCTTCACTTGCTTGCCGACGGGCTTGCCCTGCGGCATCGCGGGCGTCAGCATTTGATCTGTTGCGGTCATGCTAGTGACCTCCAATCTTGGCTGCCCACGGGAAGTACATGTAATTTATGGACGGATCCGCGCCTGTAATGCGCTTGCCCAGCCACATGGTGGTCACGGTCTCGTAGAGTGGCCCCCACACCACTTCATCGCTGGCCAGTTTGGCGGCCTCACCGGTGAGCTTGCCGCGGGCGTCAGGGTCCTGCACGCCGTAGGCCGTGTTGACCAGTTCGTCGAATTCAGGGTTGCTCCAGCCCCCGTAGTTGCTGAAGTCGCCGGTTCGCAGCACGCTGTACATTTCCAGGGGTTCAGTGCTGGAGAGGTACCAGGAGGTCACCATGAGATCCACGTTTTTGCGTGCCTCGGGGTCGGAGAAGAGGGTGGTGTATTTGTCGTTGGACATCGTTTGGATCTCCGGATCCAGGCCTATTTCCTTGGCTGCGGACGCGATCGCCCGTGCCGCGATGTCAAAGGCCGCATTCAGCGAGGCCGTGGCGAAGACGAACTTGCTGCCTTCAGCACCGGCTTCCTTGACGAGCCTTTTGGCTTCCTCCACGTCATACGGTGTAGACAGGAGGCCACCGAACGCCTCATCTGCCGTTTCTGACGAGGCGTCCTTCCACACACTCCGGGTGGTCAGGGCGTCGGTCTTGCCCGCATAGCCCTGCTCCGCAGCCTTGATCAAAGCTTCCCGGTTAATGGCCATCATGAGCGCCTTGCGGACCCGAACGTCCTGGAAGGTGCCCCCAAGGTTGGTGAAGACCATGCTTTGCACCGAGGTGTCTTTGCCGAAGTACAGCGAGCCGGCGTCGTCGTTGGCTTTCAAGATGTCGATAGCGTTGGACGGGATGGCGAAGCCGCCATCTATTTCGCCTGTTTGAAGTGCGTTGATTCGGGAGGTGGCGTCGGGGAGCATCTTGAAGGTAACTTGCTGTGACTTGGCTTTGAGGTCAGGATCCCAATAGTCGTCGTAGCGCGTGAGCGTGATGCTTTCGCCGGCCTCCCATTGTTCGAATTGGAAAGGTCCGGTGCAGTTCACTCCTGTGCTGGAGTTTCCGTAGTCTTTGCCGGCAGATTCCAGCGTCTTGGCCGACTCCACCACACCCGTAGCTCCCACTAAGGAGGCGTTGAGCACGTAATCCGGCTGGGTGGTGGTGACCGTGACCTCGTAGTCGCCGGTCTTTTCGATCGATCCCACGTTCTGGTAGGCGGACGCCCAGAAGGAGCCAACTTCCGGGTCAATATGGCGCCTCAGGGAGGCGACGACGTCGTCCGCCGTCATCTCGCTGCCGTCATGGAATTTCACGCCCTGGCGGATAGTGTAGACCCAGGTCAAGGGATCCGGGTTCTCCACTGCGGTGGCCAAGCCGGGCGACGTGGAAAGGTCTGTATTCCAGCGGAACAGTGACTCGCAGACGTTGGACAGGACAGTGTTGTCCGGGTAGTCGAAGGCGTAGGCGTAGTCCAGGGAGAACGGCTCCGCGTACATGGCCCAGTTGAAGTTACCGATCTCCTTGGTGGGGGCCGGCGTTGAGTCGGACATCGTGAACTTGGCTCCGCCCGCGGCATCAGTCACGCCGGTGGGCCTCACGGCGCAGCCGCCCAGGACCAAGCCGGCCACGACGGCGGCCACGCCAACCGCTGTGATGCGCGACGGCATCGTCCGCTGTTCGAGGCGCCCGGCACCTTGCGCATTGTGCCGCTGCGTTCTGAGCAGTTTCGCTCTGTGCGGCTTCATTGCATCACCTCGGCGCTCCGCGCGGACCGGTTGCCTTGTGTTGAGCGGTCATAGACGCACTCCCCGCCGATCCAGGTCTGCGTGACGACTGCACGGTGGAGTTCCTTATTGGGGAGGTCGAAGAGGTTGGTGTCCAGCACGGCAAGGTCCGCAAGCTTCCCGGGTTCCAGGGTTCCTGTCTGCGCGTTGAGATGGTTGATCCACGCCGAACCCTGCGTGTAGGCGTCGAGGATCTGCTTGAGGCTGAGCTTCTGTAATTGACGGCCGAGCGGCGGCAGGTCCTCCTCTGGTGCTGTGCGGTTGACCCCGACATGGATCGCTGCGATCGGATCCGCGGTTGAAACGGGCCAGTCGCTCCCGGCCACAAGGCGCGCACCCGCAGCAGCAAGTTCGCCAAAGGGGTAGTGCCGGTCCTCGGCGCCCGGCTCCAGGAAAGGCAAGGTCAGAGTGTCCAGTTGCTCTTCATGGCAGGCCCACAGAGCTTGGACATTGGCGGCCGCTCCGAGCTCCGCGAAGCGCGGCACGTCCTCGCGGCGGACCATTTGGAGATGTGCCAGGTGGTGACGTTGGTCGTTGGTGCCGTTGACATCGCGGGCAGCTTGGAGGGCGTCCAAGGCATCGGTGACTGCCCGGTCGCCGAGGGCATGAAAGTGGAGTTGCATTCCAGCTGCGTCGATCGCGGTGACGAACTCCTTCAGCTCACCGGGCTCAAAGAACTCGATCCCGCGGTTGTCCGTGTTATGGCCGTGGTGGTCCAGGTACACGTGATGCATCGCCGCCGTGAAGTTCTCCGCTACTCCATCAACCATCACCTTGACCGTGTTGGCGTTGAGTACGAGGGGGTCGAACGATTCGCTGACAGTGTGGCGGCGTTCCAGGATCGCATCCAGCTGCGACATGCCCGCTGTCCGGTCCCACCACTGGCATGCGGTGACCCGCACTTTGAGGTCGCCAACTCGCGCGGCATCCATGTAGACGGTGAGGTTGTCCGCGTGACCACCCTCCGGGATGGGCACCCAGGCGTCCTGCCAGGCCGTGATGCCCTGCGAGAGCAGCAACTCCTGCGAGGCGAGCAGGCCTTGGTAGGCAAGGTTGTAGGGCAATGCCGGCTTGACCTCGTTGAACAGGTCCATGGCACCTTCGTGGACCGTTCCAGCTGGTGTTCCGTCCGGTTCACGTTCAAGGCGTCCACTCTCAGGGTCCGGAGTATCCCGGCTGATCCCCGCGGCCGCGAACGCAGCAGTGTTGGCCCAGGCCCCGTGGTGGTCACGGTTCACCAGATAGACCGGCCGGTCCGGCACCACTGCATCCAGCAGCTCCCGTCCCGGAGTGCCGCTAGGGAAGAAATCCATGGACCAGCCAGCGCCTAGGATCCACGCTTCGTCCGGGTTCCCCTCGGCGTATCGGGCCACGATGCTGACGGCTTCTTCTGCTGTGTTGGCTCCCGTCAGGTCGCATTGGAGCAGCTCGACGCCTGCGAAGATCGGGTGGATGTGGGCGTCCTGAAATCCGGGAACCACCAATTGCCCGTCGAGATCCACCCGGCGAGTGTCCGGTGTTACCGAAACTTCGAGTTCCTCGGGGCTGCCGACGGCGATGATACGTCCGTCCGTTACTGCAAGGTTTGCCTGAACGGGGCCGGCCTCATTGCCGGTATACACCCATCCGTTCTCAAACAATATCTCTGCGAGCACCTTCGAGTCCTTTCGTGGGAATCAACTCTGCGAGACACACTATGAGCCGGATCACAAAAAGTCAACGCTGTTGACATCATTGCTGACAAAGATATTGACTTGTCCTCGAAAGGAGGAAACCATGAATCATGTAGGTTGATATCAATCCGGGATAGCAGGAAGGCGGACAAGAGTTGGTGCAGTCAGCAAAATCGATGGACCGCCGCACCCGGCTGGACCCAGCCACCATCATTGATGCCGTCCTGCGGATTTCCAGCCAAGAGCCCACCGAGCGGTTGACTGTCCGCAGGCTGGGGCAGGAGCTCGAAGTTGACGCCACAGCCGTGTATCGGCATTTCCGCAACCGGGACGCGATTGTCAGGGCAGCACTGGACCAGTTGTTCATGCTGTCCGTGGACCGCATCCACGCCTCGGAACAACACCAGGACTGGCGCTCCCGGCTCGAGGCCTATCTCGACGAACTCCTCAGGGTCTTCATGCAGCACCCGTCTTTGGGCAGCGAGTCCTTCGCCACCGATACATACGGCCCAGGCGAGCTGAAGGCCATCGATTTCGTCCTGCAATGTCTCACGGACGCAGGACTGGCTGAAGACCGCGTGGTCCACTATTACGCGGCGCTGGAAAGCTACACCCTGGCTCTCGGCGCCGGGATTGCGGTGGAGATTCAGCGGCTCCCCGACTCTGAAGGCCACGACCCCTGGCTCAATCCACGAGTTTTCACGCGCATCACCGGGTACCCGCTCCTTGAAAAACACCAAGCGGCACTGCAAAACCTCGATTCGCTCAAGGCATTCCAGGCCGGTCTCGCGGCAATTTTGGACAGCGCAGAACGCGAAAGCACGGGGCGGCAGGCCTGAGAGCCTGCTTGCCACTAACGCAACCCAATACTTCATCGCATGGCGTCACGACCCGACGTCGTCCAGTCACCGCTGCCCGGACAGTGACGTCCGGCAGGGAAAGCACGGCACCCAAATGCGCCAGTTCATCAACGAAGATTTGCTGTCCCGGCACTTCTTCAGACACCCACCATGGCATCATTCCGGCCACGCCCGAGGACGGGGTACACCGCTTCGTGCTCTGGACTCTATGGGCCTGGGATTCGACTCGTGACTCCTAATGCCGGACATGAGTCCTCATCCTGGTGCATAGACGCCCTCTCCTTCCAGCTGACCGGCACCGGTAATCTCCCCGCCCTTACCGCCTCGTACCCATTAGGGGATTCCTTTGGCATGAAACTGGGCGTATGGGAAATGAACGAAGGTACAACCGATGACATCGAAGAAGATGAAATCTTCATCGTTCTGGCAGGCACGGCCACTGTGCGCATCCATTTGCGCGGAGACTTCCCAGGCACGGAACTACACCTCGCCCCGGGCATCGTATGTCGTCTTTCGCAGGGCATGCAGACCACCTGGACCGTACACAGGAAGCTCCGCAAGGTTTACCTCGCACCCCGTATTCCCGGGTCAAGGAACAACGTAAGTCCTCCTGCCGGGGCCATTGTCAGCCCCGACTCCCACCCAATCATTTGAAAGCAGGATCCGTGAGCCAGTACATCAACGGAAAAGCCCTCGAAGGCAGCACCGGGGAAACCTTGAACGTCATAGACCCCTCCAATGGCGAGACTGTGGCGACCATGACGTTGGCCGGAAGCGACGACGTCCAACAAGCTGTGCAGGCTGCCCGTGACGCGTTCCCGGCCTGGTCCACGACGACCCCGGCTGAGCGTTCAGCAGTGTTGACCAAGTTCGCTGCTCTGATGGAAGAGCGTGCCGAGGAATTCGCGCAGCTCGAATCCCGCCAGGCCGGCAAGCCGATCCGCCTGACCCGTGAGTTCGACGTCCCGGGCACCATCGACACCATCGCCTTCTTCGCCGGAGCTGCCCGGAACCTTGAGGGCAAAGCCACCGGTGAATACTCCGCGGACCACACGTCCTCCATCCGTCGCGAAGCAATCGGCGTCATCGGCTCCATTTCCCCGTGGAACTACCCGCTGCAGATGGCCGCGTGGAAGATCCTCCCCGCCATCGCCGCCGGCAACACCATCGTGCTCAAGCCCGCCGAGATCACCCCGCTGAGTTCCCTGCTGTTCGCCGAAGTCGCCACCGAAGCCGGCGTCCCGGACGGTGTCATCAACGTCCTCACCGGCCGCGGCTCCACCGTTGGCGCGGAGTTGCTGCGCCACCCCGACGTGGACATGCTCTCCTTCACAGGCTCCACCGTTGTGGGCCGCACCGTCCTCGAGGCAGCGGCGACCACCGCCAAGCGCGTCCACCTGGAACTCGGCGGCAAGGCCCCGTTCGTAGTGTTCGAGGACGCCGACCTCGAAGCCGCGATTCACGGCGCCGTGGCCGGATCCCTGATAAACAGCGGACAGGACTGCACCGCCGCCACCCGCGCGATCGTGCACCGCTCCCTCTACGAGGACTTCATCGAAGGCGTCGCGGACCTCTACGCCAAGGTCAAACTCGGCCCCACCCAGGACCCCACTACCGACCTGGGACCCCTCGTCTCCGAGGTCCACCGGGACAAGGTAGCTGGGATGGTGGAGCGCGCCCGCGGTTACGCCCGGGTCATCGGCGGCGGCATCCCCAACAACGAGCAAGACGGCAATCTCGCCAACGGCTCCTACTACCGCCCCACCCTGGTAGCCGACGCCACCCCGGACTCCGAGATCTTCCGCGACGAAGTCTTCGGACCGGTCCTGGCCGTCACCCCCTTCGACACCGACGATGAAGCCATCACCCTCGCCAACGACACCCCCTACGGCCTCGCCGCCTCAGCCTGGACCAAGGACGTCTATCGCGCCCTACGCGCCACCCGTGAAATCCGTGCCGGCGCCATCTGGGTCAACGACCACATCCCGATCATCAGCGAAATGCCCCACGGCGGCTTCAAACAGTCCGGCTTCGGCAAGGACATGTCCACCTACTCCTTCGACGAATACACCGTGGTCAAGCACGTCATGTTCGACCTCACCGCAGACAAGGCCAAGGACTGGCACCGCACCATATTCACCCTGGATAGCTAGAAAATATGGAATGAAAGGAGAAGCCATGCACGACCCCTGTATTAGTGACTGGTGCACGCTCGACGGCGCCGAGGTGGCAATCCGCCAGCAGGGAAACGTTGTGTGCGCCGGGATCGTTGATGGCGTCACGACGGACGGAAGGATTCTCTGGGTGCTGTCCCCCATTGACGGTCGTCGACTCGGGCCAGCACCATCGGGCCGGTCCCGGGGTCAGCGGCGGTGCCCGCACCCGAGTTTCCGGTCCTGGCGGGCCGGGTTGGCTGGGCGGCGAGATCGCCCTTGATGATCGTCTGGCCGTCATGGTTGGCGTCAGGTTCCGCCGGCAGCGCCGGTGCCGGAACTGTGTCGGGCCGCCGGCTGAACGACGGCGGCAGCGGCATGCCCCGCTGTGGCGCGGGTGCAGGTACAGGTGCGGGGGCGGGCCGCGCTGCGGACTGGCCGTCGCCGCCGGTGTGCCACGGCACCGAGTCAATCAGCCCGGACGCGGGGGCTACGGGAGACGGGGCGGCCGGGGCGGCGGCCGGTGCCTCGTCCGGCGCGGGCTCCGGGGCCTCGCCGGGTGCGGGCGCGTCGGCATCGTCACGCGCTTCCTTGGGGGTGGAGGATCCGGTGGCGGGCTCGGGGTCCGCGTCCGGGTCTTCCCGCACGGCGGCATCTTCGATGCTGCGCATCACCGTCTGTTCCCAGAGGTGGTCGTAGTTGCCGGTCAGCTCCGGACCGGACCGGGGTGCTTCCGGGGCGGATTCGGTCCCTGCGCCGGCATCGTCGAGGTCTTCCGGCAGTTCCACCATGGTTTCCGCCGAAACGTCGTCATCGCCGAGCTCGGCCGGGTCGTCATCGCCCCGCCCGGCCGCGTCGTCTGCTGCAATGTCGGCCTCGGCGGCCGCCAGCACTTCTTCCTCAACGGCCGGATCGGCCGCCGCCGCAGGCACGGACTGCACACCTGTCGACTGCCATTCGGCGGACGGTACTTCTGCGGATTTAGCGGGGGCGGACTGCCCGGCGAAATTCGCGCTCAGTCCCTGCAGCAGGACCACACCGTCGGCCAACGGCAGTTCGGGGGCGGGGCCTGTCGCGGCCGCTCCGCCCGTGGCGCCTGGAATGCTCAGGCTGAAGCGCTCGGGCGCGGTGAAGCGCCGTTCCGTCCAGGTGGTGACGTCCCGCCCGCTCAGGGCGACGTCGCCGCCGTCGTGGCGGACTTCGAGATCAATTTCGCCGCGCAGGAACACCTGCATGGCATCCCGGACGTCCACGATTCCGAACCATGGCAGCCGGGTGAGCGAGCCGCCCGAGGCCGACGTCACGGCGTCCAGGACCTCATGCACTTCCGGGCCCGTGGCCAGGAGCTCCCACAGGGATTCGACCAGGCCGGGTGCGGCGTCCGGGCGCAGCAGCACCACGGTGCCGGACCGGATCACGCCGATCCAGCTGCCGGGCGTGTAGCGCGTGCCGGCCCGGGACTTACTGCCCGCCATGATCCGCGTCCTTGTCCCGTCCGTCCCCGGACAGCGGCCCGCCGTCGGCGGCCAGGTCCAGGACGTCGGTCCGCGGGAGGGTGTCTTCGTCTTCCGTCGCGCTCGCCGCTTCCCCCGTCGCGAGGCTGCGCGGAGCCGTCTGGGCGGCGCCGTCGTCGTTCGTGACGTCCGAGGCGTCAACCACGATGCAAGTGACGTTGTCCCGACCGCCGCGGCGCAGGGCCGCCTGGATGAGCGCGTCGACGGCCGCCTGCGGATCCGCCTGCGCCACCAGGATGGCGGCGATCTGCTCGTCGTCGAGCTCGCCGTTGAGGCCGTCGGAGCAGACCAGGATCCGGTCCCCCTCCTCCACGGGCAGCAGCCAGTAGTCGGCCTCGGTATCGTCCCCGGTTCCGAGGGCACGCGTGACCACGTGCCGGCGCGGGTGGATGGCGGCCTCGGCCCGGCTGATCTGGCCGGCGTCGACGAGTTCCTGCACTTCGGAGTGGTCCACGCTGACCTGGCTGAGCCCGCCCTGGCTGAGCCGGTAGGTCCGGGAGTCACCGATGTTCAGGACCAGCCAGTACGGGATGCCCATCTGTTCAACCACCACGACGCCGGACAACGTTGTGCCGGCGCGGGAACCTGTGGCCTCGCGGATGTTCCTATCGGCGCTGAGCAGGTACTCCTGCACAACACCGGCAGTGGCGGCGCGGCCTCCGGTGGCCAGCTCGGGGATCCCGGCGAGGGTCCGCACACAGATGCCGCTGGCGATCTCGCCGGCCTCGTGCCCGCCCATGCCGTCCGCGACGGCGAAGACGGGATCAGCGGCGATAAAGGAGTCCTCGTTCATCTCACGGCGAAGGCCGCGGTCGGTGCCGTAGCCGCAACTCAGCCGCAGGCTGGGGGTACCGCTGGGGGTACTGCTGGAGGGGGGAACGGCGTCCGGCTGGGATTTCATGCTTGTCCTAGGTAGAAGGATCGGTCACCGAAGTGGACGGTGGAGCCTGGGCTGACGAGCGTGGGTTCGCCTGGCGCCAATGCGGTGCGGAGGCCGTCCGCGGTGGTCACGGCGCTGCCGTTGGTGGAATTCCGGTCCGTCACCCAGACGCCCCCGTTTCCTGCCAGCAGCTGGAGGTGGGTCTTGGAGATGGAGCGGCCCGGATCGGCGACCGGGATGAGCTGCACGGACTCCTCGCCCGGGTGGCCCGAGGGGTTGCGGCCGATCAGCACGGCGCGGTCCA
Source organism: Arthrobacter sp. UYCu712 (assembly GCF_040547005.1). Lineage (NCBI taxonomy): Bacteria > Bacillati > Actinomycetota > Actinomycetes > Micrococcales > Micrococcaceae > Arthrobacter > Arthrobacter sp. UYCu712. The sequence goes on along the minus strand of NZ_JBEPOZ010000015.1, from coordinate 18,989 downwards.
GCCCGATGTCCCGGCCGTCGTCCAGCCGGATCCGGAGCATGGCCACGGTGACCGGAGCCTGGCTGTCTCCGCGGACCCGGGTGCGGTCCAGGTCGTCGTCGGGATGCGGGGCGGCAGCCACGACGGCGGCGGGAGCGTGGGAAACGGCGGGCGGCTGCCACTGGTTGGGATTGTGCACGGCCGCGGCGCCTGCCGCGGCGGCTGCTGCCCCGGCGGCTGCGGCGAGCGGCGAGGCGACCTGCTGGACCGGGGGAAGATCCAGCGGCGCGAAGCTATACGGGCCCTGGATGCCGCCCGTGGTGACCGGGTTGCGGCCGGCCTTCACATCGAAGACAAGGGTCTTGGCGGCGGTGTCGTGCCAGCCGCGGAGTTTGCCGTTGCGGTCCCAGGCACTGGACAGCGCCACAAGGACGGCCCAGCCGGTGCCCAGGAGCACAGCCGGTGCCAGAACGGGCAGCGCGGCCCCGAACCACTGGAAGATGACCAGCACGGCGGCGGCGATGACGGCCAGCAGGATGCCGGCGCCGGTGATGAGGCCGCGCAGGAAGACTGCTCCGCCGCCCGGGGCGAAGCCGTCGGGGTCGGTGCTGCGGATCCCCATCAGCCGGTTGCCCGGCGTGGCTCCGGAGCGGCCCTCGATGATTGCGAGGACGACCATGTAGGCGAGGGTCAGGCCTGCTCCGATGCCGCCGAGGAGCACCAGCGAAGACGTGTCGTACACGATGAAGCCCGCGCTTTGACGGCGCGTCACTCCGGCGAACCCGGCAGCCAGGGTCACTGTGAAAATCACCGCCGGCGCCAGCCAGTCCAGCACGGCCGCCCCGAGCCGTTTTCCGGGATCCGCGGGCACCAGTTCAAGCTTGTTCGGCATGGCAGGACCTCCCACTTGTCCGTGGCCCGCGGTACGCGGGCCTGCATTACCGGGATCCTACCGGGGACCGGGGCGCCGTGCCCGGTCACGGGTTCCGCACCGGCCGGGTCCCCGGCCCCGGCTGGCCGGCCCAGGTTCCGGGCGTTCCGGGCGGAACGGTTGCTCAGGGGCGCGGCACACGAGGTGCAGAAGGCAGCCCCCGCGCGGATCGGCTGCTGGCAGCGCGGGCAGCGCTCGACGTCGTCGGTCATGGCTCCTTGCGGTTCTTCCTGGCAGTTCTCGCCGGACGGTGGTCCGGGCCGGTGGCCTCGGAGGCATCCGGACCGGTGTCCACTGTACCTGCGGGCCGGGCTGCGGCCGGCGGAACCGGCCGCAGCCCGCGCAGCTTGAGCGCGTTGCGGCCGTCCGCGAGCAGGGAACGCGGGGAGAACCGGGCCCGCTGCCGCCCCCAGTACCCGAGCGTTCCGGTCATTTCCGTCAGCGAGCCGTCCACGATCTCCCAGTACGTCCGCACCTGGTCCTCGCTGGGCTGGCCGGCGCCGAAGATCGCGGCGTCGGCCCGCTGGGCCAGCAGGGTGGTGGTGCCCTGCGTGCCCGGGAAGGCGTCCGCGAGCACGACGGCGGACTCCCGCCGGGTGGCGCGGTGGTCCACGCCGGCTCCCAGGTCCGTCGCCAGGCTCAGGACCTCGTTCCAGCCGCCGCCGACGCGTTGCGCGGGGTGGCCTTCGGTGAGGCGGGTCTTCCGGCGGCGGGATTTGAGCAGGGCAATGAGCAGCAGTGGCAACGCCAGGATCCCGACCGGAATCAGGGCGATCCCGATCGCGCTGAGGAGCGGTCCCCAGAACAGCCAGGGGTTGTCCTTTTTCTGGTCCGCGTCCAGCGCATCCGGCGAGGAGTCCGGCGGGAGGTCGGCCGGTTCCTGCGGCGGGGGCGGCGGCTGCAGCACCTGCGGCTTGGGCTTGCTTTCCGGGTCCGGCGGGATCGGGACGTTGTCCTTGGGCGGTGTGGGGTCAAAGGAGACCCAGCCCACCCGGTCGAACGCCACTTCCACCCAGGCGTGGACGTCATATTGTCTATCGAATTGAGAAACCAGATGGCGGGATGTCCGCGGACCGAAAACGGTCCCGGACGCGGCCCTGAACCCCGGTCCTGAACCCCCGGCCCGGGACTCAGTCGAGGACGAGTCCGTGGCCGCTGCCGCGCTGCAGCTGCACCGGGTGGATTTCGCCGAAGCCGCGGACGTCCTCGGCCGGGCGCGGGAGCAGCACGAAGCGCTCGTCCTGCTCCAGGGCGGCGGCGGTCATCGAATCGACGAGCACAGTTCCCGGATCGGCCAGGGCGGTCAGCCGGGCCGCGAGGTTGACCGTGGGGCCGTAGATGTCCCCGAGCCGGGACAGGATGCGGCCCCAGACCATGGCCACCCGGGCCTGCGGCAGGATCTCGTCCTCGGTGAAGGCCTGGCACAGGGCCAGCGAGATTTCGGCTCCGGCGGCGGGTGTTTCGGCAATGTAGAGGACTTCGTCGCCGACCGTCTTGACCAGGCGTCCGCCGCCGACCGAGATGATTTCAGCGCATTTGTTCTCAAAGCGCTGCACCAGCTGGGCGAGCGTCTTTTCGTTCATCCGGCGGGACAGGCTGGTGTAGGAAACCAGGTCAGCGAAGCCGACGGCGCGGGCCAGCGGCAGCGGGGTGTCGTCCTCGTCGCCCTCGCGGCCCTCCTCGCTGGACTGGAGGCCGGCTTCGGCCCGCACGGCCAGGCGTTGCACGCCGGCGTTGAGCTGCCGGCGCCAGGAGTAGAGCAGCATTTCCTCCAGCGCGTCCACGAGGGTGGGCAGTTCGTTGACGAGCCGCTTGCGGGCCACGGAGTCCGGAACGCCCTGCTGGTGGACCATGTCCTCCACCAGCGCCTCGATCTGCCACACCACCATGCGGTCCGTCATCTGGCCGATGGCGCGGGTGACCGAGATGGCGGCTTCCTCGGTCAGTTTGCCGGCGCGGACCAGGTCCACGATGGTGTTGAGCGCGGACTGGTCGCGTTCGGTGAAGGCGACGTCCTCATCACCGAGGTTGGGGAAGCCCAGCGCCCGCCAGAGTTTCCGGGCGGACAGCAGGGAGAGTCCGGCGCCGGCCGCGACTTCACGACGGCGGAGCTTGCGATCCCCGCCGAGCAGGCGGTGTTCCAGGGCCTTCAGCGCGAGGCGCTCGGCGGACATGGTCCCGGTGGGAGGCGCGGCGGAAGGATCGGAGTCCGTCTCGGCGTCGGCCTCGGAGGGATCGGAGTCCGGGTCCAGGGAATCGGCGGCGTCGGCCTCGGTGTCAACGGAATCAGTGTCGGCGTGCGCCTCGGAAGGAGCAGACTCGCCGGCCTTGGACGGAACGGACTCGAGGATGGCCGCTTCGAGCGTGGCGGCCTCGACCACCGCGTCCTGGACCCCTGACGGTTCCTCGGCCAGGAGACCGGTTTCCTGGTGGGCGTTCTCAGCGCTCATCTCTTCCACCTTCTCTCGTCTCCCATGGCCAGGCACCGTACCGGGGGCCGTCGGGGTTGTGCATTGCGCCCTCGGCCCCAAAACTCCCACCCTGCGGGAGTTCATTGATGGCGTCAAGCATGAAGTTTCGGAACGTCACCACCTCCGGGACGTCGGGGACCACCGTACTGGCGGGGTACCCGGTATCCAAGGATATATTCCCGGACCGCACTACGCGTTGGAGCAACGACTGGCTGATCTCGACATTCCGGACGGCGGCCAAATAAACCTGCTGATCCCGCCGCCGTAACATGCCGTAACGGGCTACTAAGCGCTGGCTGGTCAGGATGTACCGGGTGGAATGCCACGTCAGCGCCCTCGGCAGGCAGTAGCCCAGCAACACCCAGGCCGCCAGCGCCACGCACACGCCGATGAGCCAGGTCGACCACTCCTGCGTCACCAGCGGAACCAGTTTTGCGGGGCCGCCTTTCACGATCCAGGCACTGGCATAGGCAGCCAGTGCGGGAACAACAATGAACAACAGCGCCGGGGCAATGAGCGCCCTCGGCTGGGGCCGGGTCACCACAATCACTTGCTCACCCGGGAGAAGCTCTTTACGCATATCCGCTTTCGGCGCTGCCTCGCCTGCCGCCGCCCTCGGGCTCCTGGCCCGGCGGGGTCCAGGGCCGCAGGTGCACCACGTCACCGGCCGTCACCACGTGCTCGTGGCCTCCGGAGTCCACCACCATGAGGGATCCATAGTCATCCAGGCGCGAGGCATGGCCGATGATCTCGTGGTCGCCGGGCAGGTGCGCGCGCACCTGCTTGCCGAGCGTCGTCAGCACGGCCTCGACCCGCTTGTGCAGCGAGTGGCCGCCGGCCATCCCGGCCGCGGGGTCGCCGTCGGCGTTGCAGAAGCTGCGGTACAGGAGGGCGAATCGGGAGAGGTAGCTCTTCAACAGGACGGTCCGGTCCACCGTGGCCGGGCCCTCCAGCAGCACGGAGGTGGCGTTGGGAACCGGCAGCTCGGCCGTCGTGAGGGAGACGTTCAGCCCGGTGCCGAGGATCACCGGCGGCACCGCCCCGCCGTGCATCGGTCCCAGCTGGGCCAGGATGCCGGCGACTTTCCGGCCACGCACCAGGACGTCATTGGGCCATTTGAGTTCGGCCGGGATGCCGGCCGTTTCCAGCAGCGCCTCGCGAAGGGCCAGGGCGCCGAGCAGCGACAGCCAGGAGTAGCTCTGGGTCGGCAGCGGGCGGCCGTCGGCATTGACCGGCCGGAGCACGAGGGACACCGAGACCGAGCTGCGGGCCGGCGCTTCCCAGCGGCGGTCCAGCCGTCCGCGGGCAGCCGTCTGGTGTTCGGCGGCGAGCACGGTCAGGTCCGGATAGGCGGCCGGATTCTCGCTCGCGCCGCGCAGCAGGTCCGCGTTCGTGGAACCGGTGGACTCCACCACGGTGAGTTGCGGGATGCCGTGGGCAGCCAGGAACGGCTCATCGCTGAGGGCGATCACGTCGAGGGGCGGACGTTTCGGGGCTTCCTGTGCGGCTTCCATGCTTGAATCCTACCGAGTTGCGGGTCCTCCGGCTCCGGCTCCCGCGCCGTGGGAACCGGGACCTGCAGGAAACTCAGAGGAAAATGTCAGGGACCAGCAGGTTCTCCGGGGCGCCAAGGCTGTACGGCGTGAAATCGGTGACGCCGGCGGCGGCCAGGACTTCTTCGTCGGTGTAGAAGTTCCCGCTCCGGCTGCCGGATGCCGGCGTGGCGTTGCTGCCGGTCAGCACGGCGTGGGCCGCGTCGGCCATGATTCCGGGGCCGCGCGCCCCCTTGACGATCTTTTCCCCGCCGGGCATGTTCCGGATCGCCGCCGTGTTGATGAGGGTGCACGGCCACAGCGAGTTGACGCTGATCCCGTCCGTCTTGAGCTCTTCCGCGAGCCCGAGGGTGGTCAGGCTCATGCCGTACTTGGCCATGGTGTAAGCCAGGTGCATGCCCGCCCACTTGGGGTCCAGGTTCAGCGGCGGGGAGAGCGTGAGGATGTGGCCGGCGTCGGATTCGCGGAGGGCCGGCAGTGCGAGCTTGGACAGCAGGAACGTGCCGCGGACATTGATGTCCTGCATCAGGTCGTAGCGCTTCATGTCCACGGCGTCGGTCTTGGAAAGGTCGATCGCGGACGCGTTGTTGATGACGATGTCGATCCCGCCGAAGCGTTCGACGGCGGCGGCAACGGCACCGGCGACGTCGTTGTCATTGCGCACATCACCGACCAGCGGCAGCGCCTGCCCGCCGGCTGCCTCGATCTGTTCGGCGGCGGAGTAGACCGTGCCTTCCAGCTTGGCGTGGGGCTGGCCGGTCTTGGCCATCAGGACGATGTTCGCGCCGTCCCGCGCAGCCCGGGTGGCGATGGCCAGGCCGATGCCGCGGCTGCCCCCGGAGATGAGGACGGTGCGGCCCTGGAGGGTACCGGCGGCCTGGTACGGCCCTTCAGCGGTGCCCGAAGCGTCGTTGCTCGAAGTCATGAGGACACTCTAGCGGAGTTATGTTACTGACGAGTAACATTGCGGTCACGGCGGGGAGCGGCGGGAAAATTGTAGGTTTTCTACAGCGGCATGGCTCCGTTGCGTCACTAGACTTGCCAGCAGGGCCCCGTGGGGTTTTCCATATTTGTGGAATCCAGCCAAACCGCCGTGCGGTAGGGGCCAGGAACTTCAGAACCACCAGCGCCAGAACTATCAGCGACAGAGCCGGAGACACTTGATGAGCCACGATCTGACCACGACTGCGGGAAAGATTGCAGATTTCCGCGACCGCCAGGCCCGTGCCGAGCAGCCCTCCGGCCCGGAAGCGATCGAGAAGCAGCACGCCCGCGGCAAGAACACCGCCCGCGAGCGCATCGACCTGCTGCTGGACGCCGGATCCTTCGTCGAATTCGACGCGCTGGCCGTGCACCGCTCCACCGCCTTCGGCATGGAGAAGAAGAAGCCGCTCGGCGACGGGCTCGTCTCCGGCTACGGCACCGTGGACGGCCGCCCCGTGGCGGTCTACAGCCAGGACTTCTCCGTCTACGGCGGCTCGCTGAGCCAGGTCAACGGCGAAAAGATCGTCAAGGTCCAGGAATTCGCGCTGCGCAACGGCTGCCCCGTCGTCGGCATCCTCGACGGCGGCGGCGCCCGCATCCAGGAAGGCGTCGCCTCACTGGCCATGTTCGCGGACATCTTCCGCAACAACGTCCACGCTTCCGGCGTCGTCCCGCAGATTTCCCTCATCATGGGCCCCTCCGCCGGCGGCGCCGCCTACTCCCCCGCCCTGACCGACTACGTCGTCATGGTGGACAAGACCTCGCACATGTTCATCACCGGCCCGGACGTCATCAAAACCGTCACCGGCGAAGACGTGGACATGGAAACCCTCGGCGGCGCCCGCCAGCACAACGCCACCACGGGCACGTCCACCTACCTCGCCGCCGATGAGGCGGACGCCATCGAGTTCGTCCGCGAACTGCTGGACTTCCTGCCCTCCAACAACCTCGCGGAGGCCCCGGTCCTGGATCACTCCCAGGAGCTGGAGCTCGACGACGACGACCTCGCCCTCGACGCGCTGATCCCGGACTCGGCCAACCAGCCCTACGACATGCGCAAGGTCATCGAGCAGATCGTCGACGACGCGCACTTCCTCGAGATGCAGGCGCTCTACGCCCCGAACGTGATCATCGGCTACGGCCGGGTCGAGGGCCACACGGTGGGCATCGTGGCCAACCAGCCCATGCAGTTCGCCGGCACGCTGGACATTTCGGCCTCGGAGAAGGCCGCCCGCTTCGTCCGGCACTGCGATGCCTTCAACGTCCCCATCATCACCCTCGTGGATGTGCCCGGCTTCCTGCCGGGCAAGGACCAGGAGTTCCAGGGCATCATCCGCCGCGGCGCCAAGCTGCTCTACGCCTACGCCGAGGCCACCGTGCCCAAGCTGACCGTCATCACGCGCAAGGCCTACGGCGGAGCGTACATCGTGATGGGCTCGAAGAAGCTCGGCGCGGACCTCAACCTGGCCTGGCCCACCGCGCAGATCGGCGTCATGGGCGCCCAGGGCGCCGTCAACATCCTGTACCGCCGCGAACTCGCCACGGTGGCAGAAAACGGCGGGGACGTCGCGGCCAAACGCGCCGAGGTCATCCGACAGTACGAGGAAGAGCTGCTCAACCCGTACCAGGCCGCCCAGCTCGGCTACGTCGACGCCGTCATCGCCCCGTCCGAGACCCGGCTGCAAATCATCAAGGGCCTGCGCGCGCTGCGGGACAAACGCGCCAGCCTGCCCGCCAAGAAGCACGGGAACATCCCGCTGTGACCGGGCTCGATCCTGTGGACCCGGCAGGGCCGGCCGCTGCCCGGGCGGAAAGCCTGCTCTCCGTCGTCAAAGGCGAGCCGACGGCGGAGGAACTGGCGGCCCTGACCGCCGTCGTCCTCTCGCTCGGCAGCGGTCAGGAAGCGGCGCCGGAGAAGCCCGGCGTCCGGCACTGGGTCCGGCGGCAGCAGCTGCAGCTGGCGCCGCAGCCCGGTCCCGGGGCGTGGAAGCGCAGCCGGGGCTGAACGCGGGCCGCGGGCCGGGCAGAAAAAGTTCAGTAACCCTTTCATAACTGCCCTGCCCCGGCTAGTCTCATCGGGTGACTACCGAAACCACTGAACACACTTCCACCGCGCGTCCGCAGACTGCCATCGACGCCGTCGCCGACGCCTTCACGGACACCCTGATCCGGCTTAACCCGAGTTTCGCCACGGAACTCGGCCTGCCCGGCCACGAGACCGAGTACCAGGACTTCTCACCTGCGGGACACGAGGCATTCGCTGCTGCGGCACGGGAGGCCCTCGCCGGCCTGGACAGGCTGGAACCGGCAGACGACGTCGACGCCGTCACCCTCGACGCCATGCGCGAGCGGCTGGGACTGCAGCTCGAAATCCACGAATCGGGCTGGGACGCGGCCGAGCTGAACAACATCGCGTCCCCGGCGCAGGAGATCCGCGCGATCTTCGACCTCATGCCCACGGACACCGCCGGCCAGTGGGACCACATCGCGGGCCGCGCCCACAACGTCCCGGCCGCGATCGACGGCTACATCGAGTCGCTGCGCTCGGCCAAGGAGGACGGCAAGGTTTCCGCCGCGCGCCAGGTCGCGATCGTGATTGAGCAGACCACCAAGTACGCCGCCGGGGACGGCTTCTTCGCGAAACTCGCCGCCAACGCCAAAACCGCGGACGGCCCGCTGTCCGAGGACGTTCAGTCGAAGCTCGACGCCGGTGCCGCCGCCGCGCGAGTGGCCTACTCCCGGCTGGCCGGCTTCCTGGAGTCCGAGCTGCTGCCCGTGGCCCCGGCCAGGGATGCCGTCGGCCGCGAGCGCTACGCCCTGGCCTCACGTTCCTTCCTCGGCGCCGAGGTGGACCTCGAGGAGACCTACGCCTGGGGTGTCCAGGAGCTGGACCGCCTGATCGCCGAGCAGGAACGCGTGGCCGGGGAAATCCGCCCGGGCGCCTCCGTCGAGGAAGCCAAGGAACTCCTGAACAACGATCCTGCCCGCCAGCTCAAGGGCACCGACGCCCTCCAGGCCTGGATGCAGGAACTCTCCGACAAGGCCGTGGCAGAGCTCGCCGGCGTGCACTTCGACATCCCGGAGGTCATGAAGACCCTGGAGTGCCGGATTGCCCCGACCGACGAAGGCGGCATCTATTACACCGGGCCCTCGGACGACTTCAGCCGTCCGGGCCGCATGTGGTGGTCCGTGCCTGCCGGCGAGGACACCTTCACCACCTGGGCCGAGACCACCACCGTGTTCCACGAGGGCGTGCCCGGGCACCACCTGCAGGTCGCGACCGCCACCTACCGCCGCGAGCTGCTCAACAAATGGCGCCGCAACGTCTGCTGGACCTCCGGGCACGGCGAAGGCTGGGCCCTCTACGCCGAGAAGCTTATGCAGGAACTGGGCTACCTGAAGGATCCGGGCGACCACATGGGGATGCTGGACATGCAGCGGATGCGGGCGGCCCGCGTGGTGTTCGACATCGGCGTGCACTTGGAGCTGGAGATCCCGGAGCGCTGGGGGGCCGGGACCTGGACGGCGGACAAAGGCTACGGGTTCCTCAAGGCCAACCTGCCGATCAGCGAGGGCCAGCTGAAGTTCGAGTTCACCCGGTACCTCGGTTGGCCGGGACAGGCACCGTCGTACAAAGTGGGCCAGCGGCTCTGGGAGCAGATCCGCGCCGAGCTGGAGTCCCGGGCCGGCTTCGACCTCAAGGCCTTCCACACCAAGGCACTCAACATTGGTTCGGTGGGCCTGGACACCCTCAAGCGGGCACTGCTCGGCTAGGCCCTTCCCGGAACTGACCTGCGCATTCAGTGCCAAAACGGCCAGCTGGGGCGATAATTCGCATAGCGAACTCGCCGCAGCTGGCCGTTTGTGCGCTCCGCGCCAAATGGACCTTGGCCAAATAGTCGACTATTCTCTGGGGGACACATTTGCTGGGCTTTTGAATGCCCGCGTCGGCGGCCAAGGCAGTGGACCCGGGCTTCAAGATCATGCTCAGCCCGGACTTCAACACGGCGGCCGGCGCCACCTCTGACAGCGTCTACAACAACGTCATGAAGGTGAAGGACGACGCTTCAATTTACCGGAACAGTGCCGGCATTGTGCTGGCCCCCTTCTTTCCCGAGCGCAAGACTCCCTCGTGGTGGGACGGGCTCTGGAACCGCCTCGCGTCAGCCGGCGTCAAAACCAACCTCGTTCCGATCTTCATTTCCTGGGGCGGCGGAACACAGAAGACGGACTGGAACAACTCGGTGTCCGGGTATTCGCAATGGGGCACGCGCATCGCCAGCGGCGTTCCGACGCTTGCCAAGGAAAGCGCCGAGGCCCACCGCCGCGGCAAGACGTATATGCAGCCGGTGGCATTCAAGGATTCACGGTCGTACGACGGGCGCTACTGGGAGTCATCCAACAGCTCCACCCTGCGGGACTCCCTGGCAACGGCGATCAGCAGCAATGCCGATTCCATCGCCCTAGTGACCTGGAACGACTACACCGAGTCCTGGGTGGCGTCCTCCAAACAGCGCGGCTATGCGGTGCTGGACATGGCTGCCTACTACATCTCGTGGTTCAAGAGCGGGGTAAAACCCACAATTACCCAGGACGCCCTGTACTGGAGCCACCGCTCGCAGACCACGAACGCGCCATACTCGAAGCTGCCGATCGGCCGCAACGGCGAACCCATGCCCATGTCCATCCCGAACGGTGACGCCGCGAAGAACGAGGTGGAGCTCGTGGCCGTACTGAAGTCGCCGGGACGCCTGACCATCACGCAGGGAAGCAACGTCAAGACCATGGACGCCCCGGCCGGGCTGACGTCCTTCAAGGTACCGCTCGTGGCCGGCATCACGCCGTCCTTCAAGCTCGCCCGCAGCGGGGCGACGGTCCAGACCGTCACCAGCAACACCCCGGTGCGCTCCTCCGTGGTGTACCAGGACATGATCTACCGTGCAGGCGGCGGCGTCGCGGCCACCTGCGCCCGCTAGGTCCTTGCCGGGGCGTCCTTCCCGGCGCGAGATAATCGCCACATCGGCGGCAGGAATAACTTCACATTCCCCATATCTGGCGCCGGAATCAGGCGCATCCGGTCCCGTCGAGGGAAATGAAGCGGCGTAACATTTCTCAACATCCGTTCGCCGTGATAAACACCCCAGTCCTAGCGTGTTCGGGTGAGCACTCAGACAAGCACCCCCGCCCCCGCCGGAAAGACCGGCTTCCAGCTGCCCAGATGGGCCGGCTCGTTCGGCTTCCAGATCATCGCCGCCCTGATCGTCGGCCTGGGCCTCGGCCTGCTGGCCAAGTACACCGGCAGCACCAAGGCAAGCCCCAACGCCCTCGGCACCACGCTGCAGACCATCGGCTCGAGCTACGTCTCGCTGCTGCAGACCGCCGTGGTCCCCCTCATCTTCACCGCCGTCGTCAGCTCCATCTCCAATCTGCGCGCTGTTTCGAACGCCGCCCGGCTGGCCTGGAATACGCTGCTCTGGTTCGCGATCACCTCGCTGATTGCCGTGCTGATCGGCATCGGCCTGGGTGTGCTGCTGCAGCCCGGCGCCGGAACCGGCATCACGCAGGAAGCCAAGTACGCCGGCAAGTCCGGTGACTGGTGGGCATTCCTGACCGGCCTGTTCCCGAAGAACTTCCTGGGCCTGGGTGCCAGCACCACCGTCACCGACGGCGTCGCCACCACCGCCGTAAGCTTCAACGTCCTGCAGATCCTGGTAATCGCGATCGCCGTCGGCATCGCCGCGCTTAAGGTGGGCAAGGCCGCCGAGCCGTTCCTGAACCTCAACGCCTCCGCCCTCGCCGTGATCCAGAAGGTCCTGTGGTGGATCATCCGGATCGCCCCGATCGGCACCGTCGGCCTGATCGGCAATGCCGTGGCCGTCTACGGCTGGGACACCATCGGCTCGCTCGGCAAGTTCACCTTAGCCATCTATGTGGGCCTGGCCCTCGTGCTGTTCGTCGTCTACCCGGTCCTGGTCCGCACCCACGGCCTGTCCGTCAGGCAGTACTTCTCCGGCGTCTGGCCGGCCGTGCAGCTGGCGTTCGTCTCGCGTTCCTCGGTGGGCACCTTGCCGCTGACCCAGCGTGTGACCGAGCGCAGCCTGGGTGTCCCCCGCGCCTACGCCGCCTTCGCCGTGCCGCTCGGCGCCACCACCAAGATGGACGGCTGCGCCGCGATCTACCCGGCCATCTCGGCGATCTTCGTGGCCCAGTTCTTCGGCATCCAGCTCGACTTCACCCAGTACCTGCTGATCGCCCTCGTGTCCGTGCTGGGCTCCGCCGCGACCGCGGGCACCACGGGCGCAGTGGTCATGCTGACCCTGACGCTCTCCACGCTGGGACTTCCGCTGGCCGGCGTCGGACTCCTGCTCGCGATCGACCCCATCCTTGACATGGGCCGCACGGCCGTCAACGTGGCCGGGCAGGCGCTGGTCCCGACCATCGTGGCCAAGCGCCAGGGCATCCTGGACGAGTCGCTCTACAACGCACCGCGCAACGGTGACCCGTTCAGCGACGACGACGCCGACGGCCCTGCCGCCGTCGATCCCTCGGCTGCCGCCGTTCCCGCGACTGGACGGGACGAGCACGAGCTGGCGGACGCGAAAGCGTAACGGCTGCAACGAGCGTTTACAGGAGAAGTCCCCGGGAATCCCGGGGACTTCTCTGGTTAAGCGACGTCGGCTTAGACGTCGGCGCGAATCCTGCGGGACCTAGCGGCCGCCGCCGCCGATGACGCCCTTTTCGACGGCCTTGGTAACTGCGTCGGCTTCGGCCTGGCTCAAGGTACCGTCGGTGACGGCCTTGTCCAGCTTGGTCTTCAGGGCAGCGGCGCGGTCGGCCTGGGCCGAGGTGCGGAGTTCCTCGAGGGCCGCGGTGACCTTGGACTCCTCGATCCCGAGCGACGACGCCAGGGACTTCGCGAGGGCCGCCTCCATGGTGGCGCGGTCCGGCTTGGTACTTTCTGCCGGCGGGGTGGTCGGCTTGTTGGCGTCACGGTATGCCTTCACGGCATCGGTCACCTTTGCCTCGTCCACGCCGAGCTTGGTGGCGAGCTCAGCTGCCCGGACACCGCCGGGGCCGCCGCGCTCTCCGCCATGGCCGCGGCCGCCGCGCATGCCCTGGCCATCGGCGGTGCCGGTGGAGCTGTCGGGCGAGGCGGTCGAGCTGGGGCTGGGAGTCGGGGTGGTAGCCGCGGAGGCCATCCCGGTGACTCCAAGGCCCGCGCCGAGGGCCAGAGCCGCGGCGGAAATGCCGAGAGTAATTCTCTTTGTGCTTGACATGTACTGTCTCCTGGATCTGCCGTGCACTGACGGCTCCGTCTGCTTGGGTCTCTTCCAAGGCGTAGTTCCAGTCTGCCCCGGACGCTCCAGCGGGAGCTGTCGGGAAGCTTTCATCTTCCTGTGAAGATTTCCGGCCCCGCGGCGCCCGGTATGGGTAGGCTCAGGGCATGCTGATCGTCACGTCCAACAAGATCCCCGGCCACCGGATCGACGCCGTGTTCGGCGAGGTGATGGGGCTGACTGTGCGTTCCCGGGACATCGGCGCCCAGATGATGGCCGGCTTCCGCTCACTGGGCGGCGGGGAGCTGCCCGAAATGACCCGGGCCCTCTACGAGAGCAGGCAGCAGGTCATGGCCCGGATGGTCACCGAGGCCGAGCAGCGCGGCGCCAACGCCATCGTTGCCATGCGCTTCGACACCTCGGAGCTCGGGCCGAACTGGACGGAAGTATGTGCCTACGGCACGGCAGTTTTCGCGATCCCGCTGGCCGAGGGGGAACCCGGCGCGACAGGCCAGTCCATCTACCTCGCCGGCGCGGGAAAACTGCAACCCGAATAAACTTGCCCGGAGTGCAAACATGCACGTAGTGTAAGCGCATGCCCGCCCCAGCCATTCCCGCTGCTCCGCCTGCGGAGAGTCCCATACCCTCCCGCCGCGAGCTCAACAAGGCAGCCACGCGCCAGGCCATCACTGACGCCGCCGTGCACCTGCTCCGCAGCAAAGGACTCGGCAATTTCACCGTCGAGGACATTGCCGACGCCGCCGGAATCTCGCGCCGGACGTTCTTCAACTACTTCGGCAGCACCGAGGCAGCCATCGGGTCGCTGACCTACGGGTTCCTCGACACCGCCTTGCAGCAGTTCCGGCTCCGTCCGCCCGGCGAGCCCATCCTGGAATCGGCCCGAGCCGCGCTGATGGAACTCGCTGACCCCATGACTGTCGCCCCGATGGCCGAGCTTTACAGCCTGAGCCAGGCCAACCCGCAGCTCGTCAGGTCCGAACTCGAGGCGTGGGACCACTGCGCCGTCCAGATCATCGACGCAGCCCGGGAGCGCGTCGCCCTGTCCGGCGGCGGCGAGGTCGACGAGCTATATCTCCGCGCCCTCGCCGGCTCCGTCATTTCCTGCGGCAAGGCCGCCATGGACGTGTGGTTTGCCCGCTGCGGCGCAGACCTCAGCCCGGCCTCCCTGACCATTTTGCGCCAACTCCTGATCGACTCCTTGAGCCTCCTGGGTTCCGGATTCGACGCCGCCCGCTCCCCTTCCGCCCCTTCCCCAGATCGGCACTGACATGGCACTTCTGCTATACCGCCTCGGCAAGTTCTCCTACCGCCACCGCTGGCTGGTCATCTCCCTGTGGCTGGCCGTCATGCTGGCCGTCGGAGGCGCCGCCGCAGCCTTCCACGGCACCATGTCGAACAACTTCCAGATCCCGGGTACCGAAACCCAGCAGATGGCGGACAAGCTCAAGAAAGAACTTCCCGCCTCCTCGGGCGGCTCCGCGAGCATCGTCTTCGAGGCAAACGACGCCCGGTTCAGCCAGGCCGGCAAGGACGCGGTCTCCGCAGCGCTGGCCAAGCTGGCGACCCTCCCGGACGTCCAGGGGACGGTTGATCCGTTCGCCACCCAGGCCCGGCTCGACCAGGCCGCCGCGGACCTCACCGCCGGCGGGCAGCAGGCCGCCGCAGGAAAGGCGCAGCTGGACGCGTCCGCCGCGCAGCTGGCGGCGGGCAAGGCCCAGCTGGACGGTGCCGAGCAACAGATGACTGCCGCCGGCATGTCGCCGGAGGCCATCGCGGCCCGGTTGGGCCAGCAGAAGGCAGTCCTGGCCGAGGGACAGGCAGAGTTCGACGCCGGCACCAAGGAACTCGCGGAAGGCAACGCCAAGCTCGCCCTCGGCAAACGCCAGCTCGAAGCGTCGCAGGACATGCGCTTCGTCTCAGTGGACGGCAAGGCCGCGATCGCCCAGGTCCAGTTCAAGACTTCGATCAACGGCCTGGATCCCAAGGTCCGTGAGGAGGTCCAGGACATCGCCCAGGAAGTTTCCTCCGCGGGTGTCACCGCCCTGGCCAGCAAGGACATCACCGAGGACGTGTCCGAACTCTTCGGCATCTCCGAGATCCTCGGCATCGCCATCGCCGCCCTCGTCCTGATCGTTATGCTCGGCACCCTCATTGCGGCCGGGCTGCCGCTCCTGATGGCAGTCGTGGGCGTGGCGGTGGGCGTGGGCGGCACGTTTGCCCTCAGCGGCCTTGTGGACATGAGCTCCATCTCCCCCATGCTGGCGCTTATGCTGGGCCTCGCCGTGGGCATTGACTACTCGCTGTTCATCGTCAACCGGCACCGCGGGCAGCTTCTCGCCGGCATGGACCCCGAGGAATCCGTGGCCCTCGCCACCGGCACGTCGGGCAACGCGGTGCTGTTCGCCGGCCTGACCGTCATCATCGCCCTCGCCGCCCTCGTCATCCCGGGCCTGCCCTTCCTGGCCGTGATGGGCTTGTCCGCGGCCGCCACGGTGGCCGTCGCCGTCGTCGTCGCCCTCACCCTGACCCCGGCCATCCTCTCCCTGGTGGGCCGGAAGCTGATCTCCAAGCGGGCCTGGGCCAAGGCTGAGAAGCACAACACCGAGGCCGGCCACGAGACGGAAGACCGCGCCCGGGACGAATACCGCGGCAGCCACGGCTGGGGCGGCCTCGTCACCCGGCACCCCGTAATGGCCACGCTCGCCGGCGTCCTGCTCCTCGGGATCGTGGCACTGCCCGCCAGCCAGCTCAGGCTCGCCCTGCCCGACGGCGGGTCCGAACCGGTCGAGTCGCAGGCCTTCAAGGCCTACGACGTCACCGGCCGCAGCTTCGGCGCCGGCATGACCGGCCCGATCGTCGTCGTCGGCGATCTCCCCGACGGGCTCAGCGACGCCGAAGCGGAGGCCAAACAGCTCGACGTCGCCGACATCCTGCGCCGCACCGACAACGTCACCGCGGCGCTGCCCGTAGCCCTGAGCGAAGACCGCCGGACCGCGGTGTTCCAGGTAATCCCGAAGCAAGGGCCGGCCAGCGCCAGCACCGTCGAGGTGGTCTCCGAACTGCGAGCCGAAAAGGGCGCTATCAAGGACTCCACCGGCGTCAGCATCGGACTCACCGGCCAGACCGCCGGCAACGTGGACGTCTCCAGCAAGCTCGGCGATGCACTGCCGCCATACCTGGCAATCGTGGTGGGACTCTCCCTGATCCTCCTGCTGCTCGTGTTCCGCTCGATCGTGGTGCCGCTCCTGGCAACCGGCGGCTTCCTGCTCTCACTCGCCGCGGCCTTCGGCGGTGTGGTGGCGGTGTACCAGTGGGGCTGGCTGGGGGCCGTCTTCGGCGTCGAGAACCCTGGCGCCGTGCTGAGCTTCCTGCCGATCATCCTGATCGGAGTGCTGTTCGGGCTGGCCATGGACTACCAGGTGTTCATCGCCGCCGGCATGCGCGAGTCCTTTATGCACGGCGAATCCGCCAAACACGCGGTCCGCTCCGGCTTCAGCCATGCCGCTGCCGTGGTCACCGCGGCCGCCATCATCATGGTGAGCGTGTTCTCCGGCTTCGTATTCTCGCACCTGAACATGGTCCGGCCGCTGGGCTTCGCGATGGCGTTCGGTGTGCTGGTGGACGCGTTCGTGGTCCGCATGACGATCGTCCCGGCCGTGATGTACCTGCTGGGTGATAAGGCCTGGTGGCTTCCGCGCTGGCTCGGCCGGATCCTGCCCGACGTGGATGTCGAAGGCACGAAGCTCCGGCCCGCGGCGTCAGCAGCTTCGGCCGAAGCCGAGGCCGAGCCTGAGCCCGAAGAGGTCGGCGCGCGCTGACTGTTGCGGCCTGCAGCAGTTTTTCTGGGCCGCCCGCTGATCATTCCGATCGGCGGGCGGCTTTTTCGTGCGTTCAGGCCGCCAGTGGTTGGTGGGCGCGCACCCGTTTGAGCGTTTTGGCGTGGTGTCGCTGTATCCGTCGGTGATGGCGGGCGTCCGGGGTCAGGGCGTCCGGGGTCAGGGCGTCCCGGCCCGGGGTGTCATCGAATGACGTGCCGGGTAGTGGTGGGGCGGTGGAGTGGTAGGTGTGGCCGGTGGGGGTGGTGAGTTCGATGGTGTGTCTGTATTTTTGGGTGCCGGCCGGTCCGGGGCGTGGGGTGGCGGTCCAGCCGGGGGTTTCTTTGGTGTGGTTGCAGGCTTCGCAGAGTCCGGCGCCGTTGGTGTGGGTGGTGGGTCCGCCGTGGTGCCAGGGGATGATGTGGTCGTGGTGGCGGATGGGGGCGTCGCAGTAGGGGGTGCGGCAGGTGTCGTCGCGGGTTTGCAGGAAGCGGCGGAGCCCGGCGGGGAAGAGCCGGGCGCGGGAGTCCAGCGCGGTGAGGTCGCCGGTGCCGGGGGCGGTGTAGAGCCGCCGGACCCAGACGGACAGGGGGTTCTCGGCTGCCTGGTTCTCGCCTCCTTTGAGGAGTTGGCGGGCCCAGCCGGCGGGGACGGTGCCGTAGCCGGGGAGCCGGGCGGGTTCACTGTCGCCCTGGAGCAGGGTCCGGTCGGTCATGACGAGCTGGATTTCGATCCCGGCGATCCCGTGCGGGGTGCCGGTGAGCCGTTCGATCAGGGTGTCGGCCATGAGCTGGGCGCGGCCTCGTGGGTCGCCGGCGGCGCGGGCGGTGTCGGCGTGCCGGGTGAGGGCGGCGTAGGCGGCGACGCCTTGTGCGACGGGGAGCAGGGCGGTGAGGTAGGTCATGGTGTCGGGGGCGGGCCGGAGGCTGACGTGCCGGTCGGTCCCTGCGTGGCTGGCCCGTTCGGTGACGGTGCGGGGGTCCCGCCGGTACGCGGCGGCGCGGGCCGCGGCGACCAGGGCACGGTCGCCCGCGCCGGTGAACGTGCCGGTGTCGGCGGCGAGTTCGGCATCCACGGCGGACCGGTCCGCCGCGGTCAGGCAGGCCGTTTCGCGCACGAGCTGGGTGGCACGCCATTCGTTGAGCTGGCCGGTGTCCAGTGCGGTGAGGGTGTGGGGCATTTCGGTGACCAGCGCCTTCGCCAGGCCCAGGAGCCGTCCGCCGCGGGCCGGGGATTCGCGCCGGGCCAGGGCGATCTGCGCGGCGACCCCGGTCCCGCACTCGGCCGCGGGCATCCCGGCGGCGGCCTGTCCACGACGCTGGAGCAGATCGAAGGCGACGGACAGGCGGGCCTGGCGGGCAGCCAAGGCAGACTTTCTGTCTTCCAGGGTCCGGATTTCAGCAATCAAACGCGCATCGTCCACCTCGGGCACGTCGCCGCACAGCGCTATGCCTTCATCTTTAGTGGTCAGACTCTTCCCGCACCTACAGGCGCAATTGCACCCCACTGCTGCCCCGGCCGACTGAGTACCGTCCATAGCTCAAGTCTCCCGGAGAGCTATGACATTATTGACGGCCAGAATAAGCCGGTCAACCGCCTCGGAAGCCATTGGGGAGGTCCCCAATCCGGAGGTAGACAACGGCACACGCGTAAGGACCACCGCCACTTCAAGGCGGGTCTTGAGAGTGGCCAATGCGGAACCCAGCTCGTCCAACCGCCGCCAGGCTTCAAGGAGCCCCGCGCTACTCTCGGGCAGAGTGAACCCCTCAAGCGCGCGGCTGCACATGCCTATCACGCTGCGGAGTTCGTCTTCCGGTCCGTGGTTTCCGTCCATAACCCAACTCTCCCAGCGACCTACGACAATTGGGGTTAACCTCTGTTGGTGGACACCTGAAGTAGCGGGATCCTTGGATTCTGCGGGAAGGTGTTCTTGTGAGCACGACAAGACGTAAATTCAC
>NZ_JBEPOZ010000014.1:0-102975 GCF_040547005.1 Arthrobacter sp. UYCu712 | reverse complement strand
TCCCATTCCGAACCCGGAAGCTAAGACCCACAGCGCCGATGGTACTGCACCCGGGAGGGTGTGGGAGAGTAGGTCACCGCCGGAACATCATTAAACGGTCGAGAGCCTCCAGACACACAGTCTGGAGGCTCTCCCGCATTTAACCCGTAAACCACAAAACAGCCGGCCTTCCGCCGGGCCCATCAGGGCCGGAACCTGGGCAGGCAGCCGGGCCAGCGCCGGCCTTCCGCCGACGTCGACCGGAACCTGGGCACGCAGCCCTCCCTGCCCGGCGGATCCCCAGGCAGGTGCGGGGACCAGACTCTACAGACGCGGGCCCGGCAGCAGCCGTCGGACGACAGGAACCCCGCGCCGGCGACGGCGACGAGCGCGACGTCGGGCGCGACGTCCGGCGTGTCCGGTGACAACGTCTGACGGCGGGCTGGCGGCGGGCTGGCGGAGGCGTCCGCTGTCGGCGAAATATCACGCTGAAAGCGGACGATTCCCGTGATTTTCCCTGAAAAACGCCGAAAACACGCGGAATTTGCCACCTCGGCGGCGGCAAGCTGGTAAGTTTTCGAACAGTGGCTTGTGCGCATGCCGTGTGCAGGCTCCAGAAATCATGACCGTCCAGGAGGACATAAATGGCTAAGAACCGTAGTGAACTTGTTGCAGAGGTAGCAGGCAAGGCCGGCACCAGCCAGGCAGCCGTCAACTCCGTGCTGGATGCACTGTTCGAGGTTTTCGAGACCTCTGTCGCCGCGGGCGAAAAGATCACCATCCCGGGCTGGCTTGCAGTTGAGCGCACCGACCGTGCAGCTCGCACCGGCCGCAACCCGCAGACCGGCGAGACCATCCAGATTGCCGCTGGCCACAGCGTCAAGCTGACCGCCGGCTCCAAGCTGAAGGCTGCAGTCGCCAAGAAGAAGTAACTTCTTCGAAAGACTGAAAGGAGCGGCAACCTTCGGGTTGCCGCTCCTTTTGCGTTAAGCCCTGCACCTCCGGCGTGCGGGCGTCTCCGCGACCGCCCCGGCGGCCGGGAGGGTGCGCGGCGCCGATTCGGTGACCGGGCGGGCGTAGCGGACAATGGAGATGTGCCTTCTGCCGCAAATCCCCGTGCCACAGCAACAGCGCCGAGCCCTTCCGGGGGAGCGCCGCGCACTGACGGCCGCGCGGGCGGCATATCCCGCGCGTGGCAGTTCGCGGGCCTTGTGGCGCTCTTTGCGGGTCTGGCAGCGGCATTGCTGTTCTCCGGTGCGGCCGCCGCACGCCAGGTCTCTGACCCCGGCGCCCTGGTCCGCTGGGGACTCCCCGTCAGCAAGGCCATCCACAACGCCTCAATTGCCACCGTGATCGGCGGCCTGATCTTCGCGGTCGGCATCCTGCCCCGCAGCCTCGCGAGCTCGCGGTCCAAGGTCAAGGACGCCCCCGAGCACCCGGCATTTACCCGGGCGCTGGCCATCGCCGCCGTGGCCGGAGCCGTTTGGACAATTTCGGCGATCGCCGTGCTCGTGCTGAGCTACTCGGACGTCGCCGGCCAGGGCGTCTCCGGGGACCCGGAGTTCACCCGGTCCCTGGTCTACTTCATGACGGACATCGAGACCGGCCGCGCCTGGGTGGCAGTGGTCATCATTGCCGCCGTCGTCACCACGGCACTCTTCGGCGTGCGTTCCCGCGGCGACCTCGCCGCTACGCTGGTGCTCGCGCTCATTGGCCTGATGCCCTCGGCGTTGATCGGCCACTCCTCCAGTTCAGATGACCACGAGGGCGCCATCAACTCCCTCGGCCTGCACCTGGTGGGTGTCTCGGCCTGGGTGGGCGGCATCATCATGCTGGCCCTCCTGTCCGGCGTACTGGGCGGCGCCGTCGGGGCAGCAGCCAAGACCAGCGCCCGGCCGGACATCACCGAGCCGACGCTGCGCCGGTTCTCCGCCCTCGCCGGGTTCGCTTTCGTTCTGGTCTTCGCTTCCGGCATCGTCAACGCCACCATCCGTGTCACCAGCTGGGCCGACCTGTTCGGCTCCAGTTACGGGCAGCTCATCCTGGCGAAGTCCGCCGCGACGGCCGTCCTTGGCGGAATCGGCCTCATGCACCGCAGCTGGGTGATCCCGCAGCTGGGAAGCGCAGGAGGGGGCATGTCCGCCCGCCGGGTGCTCTGGCAGCTCGTCGCCGTGGAGCTGCTCATCATGGGGGCGACGTCGGGAATCGCGGTCGCGCTGGGCCGGTCGGCCCCGCCGCAACCCACCACCTTTGCCCCCGATGCTTCCCCGGCCTTCATCCTCTCGGGCTACGATCTTCCGCCGGAGCTCACACCGGGGCGCTGGCTGACCGAATGGCGGCTCGACTGGCTCTGGATCGCCGCCGCGCTCTTTGGCCTCGTGACGTACTTCCTCGGCGTCTGGAAGGTGATGCGGCGCGGCGACTCGTGGTCCTGGTTCCGGACCGTCAATTGGGTGGTGGGACTGGTGGTCCTGACCTACGTCACCTCCGGGCCGCCGTCGGTCTACGGCCGCGTGCTGTTCTCGGCGCACATGGTGGACCACATGGCGCTGACCATGGTGGCCCCCATCTTCCTCGTTCTCGGCGCCCCGGTGACACTGGCACTCCGGGCCCTCACTCCGCGCCGGGACAGCTCCCACGGGCCGCGCGAATGGCTGCTGATCTTCGTGCACTCGAAGTTCTCCCGGCTGGTGACCCACCCGCTGTTCGCAGCCGCCAACTTCGCCGGCTCGATCGTGCTGTTCTACTACTCCGATGCCTTCGGCTACGCCATGCGGGACCACGTGGGCCACGAGCTCATGAACCTGCACTTCGCCCTCACCGGCTACATCTTCGTGCTGACCATGATCGGCACCGATCCCCTGCCGCTGCGCGCGCCCTACCCCATGCGGCTGCTGCTCCTGCTCGCCACCATGGGCTTCCACGCCTTCTTCGGCGTCGCGATCATGGGTGGCACCGGGCTGCTCGCCGCGGACTATTTCGGCAACCTCGGCCGCACGTGGGGCCCCTCGGCGCTCCTGGACCAGCAGATGGGCGGCGCCGTCGCCTGGGGCATCGGCGAAGTGCCGACGCTGCTGGTGGCGATCGGCGTCGCCGTCCAGTGGTCCCGCTCCGATGCCCGGGAGTCCAAACGCACCGACCGGGCAGCCGACAGGAATAACGACGCCGATCTTACTGCTTACAACGATATGTTTGCCAAGCTGGCCGAGCGCGATGCCAAGCTGGCTGAACGCAACTCAAAGCTGGAAGGACGCTCATGACCGAAACCGTACGCACCCATCTCCGGGTCCGGGCCTCCGAACTGGTGGGCCGCAACTGGCTGAACACCGGCGGCAAGTCCCTGGACCTTGAATCCCTCCGTGGCAAGATCGTGATGCTGGATTTCTGGACCTTCTGCTGCATCAACTGCCTGCATGTCCTGGACGAGCTCCGCCCCCTCGAACAGGAATATTCCGATGTCCTGGTGACGGTCGGTGTGCACTCGCCCAAGTTCGAGCACGAGGCTGATCCGGTGGCCCTGGCCGCGGCCGTGGAACGTTACGAGATCCGCCACCCGGTCCTGGACGACCCCGAGCTGGACACGTGGAAGGCCTACACGGCCCGCGCCTGGCCGACCCTGGTGGTCATCGACCCCGAGGGTTACATCGTGGCCCACCTCTCCGGCGAAGGCCACGCGGACGGCCTTGCAGTGCTGATCCCCGAACTGATCGCCGAGCATGAGGCCAAGGGCACCCTGCACCGCGGCGACGGCCCCTATGTGGCGCCGGAGCCGACGTCGGGCACCCTGCGGTTCCCGGGCAAGGCCCTGTACCTCCCGGCCGGCCGCGGCGGCGCCGCCAGTGACACGGGCAGTGACGACTCCGCCGACGCCGGGTCGTGGCTTGTCACAGACACCGGCCACCACCGGCTCGTCAAGCTGTCCCCCGACTTCCAGACTGTCCTGGCGACCTACGGCTCGGGCGGGAAGGGACATGCCGACGGCGGCGCGGAGGCGGCTCGGTTCAACGAGCCCCAAGGCCTGGTCCTGCTGCCGGAGGACGCGGCCGCCAAGGCCGGCTACGACGTCGTGGTTGCCGACACCGTCAACCACCGGCTCCGTGGCCTCTCGCTCGCGGACGGTACCGTCCGCACCCTGGCCGGCAACGGCGTGCAGCGGCTGCTCGAGACGGGTCCGGCCCGGGTCGATGAGGAGGGCGCTGCCTTCGGCGCCCGGCTGGAAGCGGACCCGCTGCAGGTTTCGCTGAGCTCGCCGTGGGACGTTGTCTGGTCCGCCAAACTGAACGCGGTCGTGGTCGCGATGGCCGGCGTGCACCAGATCTTCAGCTTCGATCCGCTGACCGGGGCGGTGTCCATCATTGCCGGCAACGGCCTGGAGGGACTCCTTGACGGTCCCGCCGCCGAGGCGTGGTTCGCCCAGTCCTCCGGCCTCGCCGAAGACGCGGACGGGAACATCTGGGTGGCGGACTCGGAGACGTCGGCCCTGCGCAAACTCGTCATCGGCGAGGGCGGCAGCATCGCAGTCGAAACCGCCGTCGGCAAGGGGCTGTTCGACTTCGGCTTCCGCGACGGCAAGGCCGCCGACGCCCGGCTGCAGCACCCGCTGGGCGTCACCGTGCTGCCGGACGGATCGGTGGCGATCGCCGACACCTACAACGGGGCTGTCCGCCGCTATGACCCCTCCTCCGGCACGGTATCGACTCTGGCCCGTGGGCTGTCCGAGCCCTCCGACGTGATTGTGGACCACACGCATGCGGCCGGCGCCGAGCCGCTGCTGGTGGTGGTCGAGGCCAACAAGCACCAGCTGGTGTACGTGCCCATCCCGAAGGAAGCCCAGCAGGTGGATGAGGGCGCGGCGCAGACCCACCGCCCCAAGAGCCCGGTTGCCCCCGGGCCGCTGGAGCTGACCGTCCGCTTCACGGCGCCGACCGGCCAGAAGCTGGACGACCGCTGGGGCGATCCCACCCAGCTGAAGATCTCCTCGACCCCGCCGGAGCTGCTCGTGGCCGGCGGCGGCACCTCGGTGGGCCTGCTCCGCACGCTGGAACTGTCCTCCGACGTACCAGAAGGCGTGCTGCACATCACCGCGCGCGCCGCTGCCTGTGACGGTCCGGAGGATGCGGACGGTGAGATCCCCGACCACGCCGCCTGCCACCTGTACCAGCAGGACTGGGGCATCCCGGTGCTGCTGCAGGCCGACGGCGACACGGAACTGGTGCTGGACCTGCGCGGCATGGACTGACACCCGCCGCGCCGGCTGTTCAAAGGTTGCTGTCCGTGACCTCGCGTCACGGACAGCAGCCTTTTGGCTTCCCTCAGACCCTTTAGCCGCGGAATCCCGCCGCCCGCCGACGCCCAAGGCTTCAAAACGCCGCCAGGCGTGACACGAAATTATCCACATACGCCTGCCCGCCGGTGCCGGGACTCCTTGGCGGGGCGAATCATGTGCCCATGGATGTCTTCACGGCGTTGACCGGCTGCGGGGGAGCGGCGCGGCGGCCCGCGCTGGCCCGCTTGGGAATCGACGACGCCGCACTGCGTCGGGCGGTGAGAGCCGGCGTTGTGCAGCCGTGTCGCGGGCTGTATGCGCTTCCGACGGCGGAGCCTGGCTACGTTGCGCTGCTGCAGCGCAGGCAACTGCTCACCTGCGTCAGCGCCGCGGCTTTCTACCGGCTCTGGACCGGTCAGCCGGGGGTGTCCGTGCACGTCCATCACGGGCGGTGCGCGCCGAGCAGGAGAAGTAGGGCACGGAGGCTTACTGCTCGAGCCGCATCCACACCGGCCAGTCGCGGCCCTCGGCGATGTCCTCATTCACGCGTTGCGGTGCCTGCCGTTCCGGGAGTCCCTGGTCCTGGCCGTGCTTGAGCTCCTGAACAAAGGCCGCTGGCTGTCACGGTAGGCAGGTTTTCGGACGTCGACGGCGAAGAGTTCCGCGGATTGGTGGGCTTCGACGGGGCCGCTGGAGCCAGGAGTCTGCGCGGAGTGACGCTCCGCCTGAGCCTGGCCCAGCGCCGAGGGCGGGCAGGCCGGCTCGTTCAGTAGCTCAGGAGCGGGGTGAGCTTCACCGTGTCGGCCTCGATGTCCAGGCGCGTGGTGAAGCTGAAATCGTGGACGGCGTCGATCTCCGTGACGGCCCCGGTGAACAGGTCCTGCTGGCGCGCCTTGATCCGGGCCTTGCCGTCCAGCGGCGCCACCACCCAGCGACCGCCAAACGGCTCAACCTTGACGACGGGGTAGTCGGTGATGCTCCAGTCGATGGTCCCATCGAAGACGCGGTTGTTGGTGGCATGGTAGAACGGGCAGTCGGGCTGCAGCTGCTGCTTCTTGTCGGCCTCGTCGGCG
The DNA here is from genome assembly GCF_040547005.1 of Arthrobacter sp. UYCu712. Classification (NCBI taxonomy): domain Bacteria; kingdom Bacillati; phylum Actinomycetota; class Actinomycetes; order Micrococcales; family Micrococcaceae; genus Arthrobacter; species Arthrobacter sp. UYCu712. Next base: position 96,657 of record NZ_JBEPOZ010000014.1, on the reverse strand, counting down.
CAGCCGTCCAGGAACTCCTTGACCTTGCCGCCCACGGCGTCCTTCAACGCGTCGGTGGCCTGGGTCATCAGGTTCAGCGGAGCGGCTGGAACATTACGGGCGGACAGGGTGGCCCGGGTGGACGGGGCCGAGAAATATTCACCATTGAGGGAGGCCTCGTACTCGCCGGGATAAAAAACGGCGAAGGCGTTCCGGCCATTGGGCATGTTCACCGGCACACCGTTGAGCGTGGCCTCATTGGCGTTGACCACCGTAACGTCCAGGACGGGAAGGGCCGACGGGACGAAGGACCACTTGTGGAAGAACAGCCACTCGGTGCCGGACCGTTCGAGCAGGAATTCGGTCCGCAGCTCGCTGCCGTTGACGGTGTAGTCGACGGGCACCATGACCTGTTTTCCGCCGCGTTCCTCGGCCGTGCCAACCTTCACGTCGCCGATCCGTGCCGCCGCAGTCTGCAGCGCGGAGCCGTCCAGCATGGCGGCGTTGCTTTGGGGCACCGAGGCGCGCAGGAGGCCGAGCGCTTTTTCGCCTTCGCCGTTCTTCAAAGCGTCAAGGTACTCACGGACGGGTTGCTGCGGGCTCGCGATGGAGTTATTGATGACGTTGACCGCCACGATGGATCCGGCCACGGCGAACATCAGGCCCATCAGCCATCCGGCTGCGATCCTGACCAAAGCCTGACTCATTTGCACGTACCATACGATACCTGCACCCCACGGGAATGCTCTTGTCACAGTCGTCCCGTGTGACGTGCAGCACCGGCTGCCGTGCCGGCGCCGCCGGGGCGCAGGCGGTCAGGCGTGCCGGCCGCCTAGCGGCGGCGGCGCTTGGGTGCCGTGCCGAAGACGCCCCGGAGCAGTTCGCGGCCCAGCTGGGTTCCGAGTGAGCGGGCCATGCTCTTGAGGCCGCCGCCCAGCGCTCCGGCGAGATCTCCGGCGATGCCTCCTCCGGTTTCCTGCGGCGCCTGGCGCTCGGGTGTCCGCGCCCTGTCCGGCGCCGGTGCGGGCCGGCTGCTCGGGCGGCCCAGGATCTCTTCCTCGATCCGCCGGGCCTCGGCATCGACGTCGGAAGTGCCACGGGTACTGCCGGACGTGCCTGCTCCGCCGCCAGGACCGGCCGGTGCCGCCGGGTCGGCTTCGGCCGCAGCGGCGCGGCCGCTGATCTTCTCAAAGGCGGAGACGTTGTCCACCGCGGTGCCGTACTTGGGGAGCAGGGCCGAACCGGTCACGGTGCTTGCGATCAGGGCGTCAATGCTCGTGCCCATGACGGACTCCGGCGCGCGGAGCCGGGTCAGCGCCACGGGGGTCGGGGCGCCCTTTTCATTCATGACAGTGATGACGGCCTCGCCGATACCTGCCGAAGTGAGCGTTTCTTCGAGGTCGTAGTCGCTCATAGGGAAGGTGGAGACGGTGGCCTTGAGGGCCTTCGCGTCCTCGGGCGTGTAAGCCCGCAGGGCATGCTGCACGCGGTTGGCGAGCTGTCCCAGGACTTCCGACGGGACGTCCTTCGGCGTCTGGGTGACGAAGAAAATCCCGACGCCCTTGGACCGGATCAGCCGCACGGTGGTGGTGATGGCGTCCAGGAACGCCTTTGAGGCGCCGTTGAACAGCAGGTGGGCCTCGTCCAAAAAGAACACGAGCTTGGGCTTGTCCAGATCGCCGGCCTCGGGCAGCTCCTCGAACAGATCGGCGAGCAGCCACATCAGGAAGGTGGAGAAGAGCATGGGCTTGGTCTGCAGCGTGGGCAGTTCCAGGCAGCTGACGACGCCGCGGCCGTCCGGGGCGGTGCGCATCAGCTCCGCGGTGTCGAACTCAGGCTCCCCGAAGAACCGCTCCATCCCCTGCGCCTCGAGGGTAATCAGTTCACGGAGGATGACTCCGGCGGTGGCCTTGGAGAGCCCGCCGAGTTCCTCAAGCTGGTCCTTGCCCTCGGCCGAGGTGAGGAACTGGATGACGGCCCGCAGGTCCTTCAGGTCGATCAGCTCGAGGTTGTTCTTGTCGGCGAAGTGGAAGACCAGCTGGAGGCTGGATTCCTGGGTGTCGTTAAGTTCCATGACACGGGAAAGCAGGATGGGGCCGAAAGACGTCACGGTGGCCCGGACCGGGATCCCGTGGCCGTCGCCGCCGAGGGCCAGGAATTCCACCGGGAATGCCTTGCCGGACCAGGCCTGGCCGATGCTCTCCGTGCGCGCCAGCAGCTTCTCTGAGCCGGTGCCGGCGGTGGCCAGCCCGGCGAGGTCACCCTTGATGTCCGCCAGGAACACCGGCACACCGGCCGTGGAGAGCTGTTCGGCCATCATGTGCAGCGTGACGGTCTTGCCCGTGCCCGTCGCGCCGGCCACGAGGCCGTGCCGGTTCATCATCGCGAGCGGCAGCCGGACGGGTGCCTCTTTGCGCAGTTCGCCGTCGACAATCGCGGCTCCCAGCTCAATCGTGGCGCCCTCGAAGGTGTACCCCTTCTGGATGGTGGCGATCTTATCTGCGGTGGACTTGGTGGCCATGCCGATAGCTTAGCCGGGTCCGGCTGCCCCGGGCCCGGCTTTGCCCGGCACTATTTCGCGACGTCCGTCCGGGACGGTGGGATCTCAACCGGTCATGCCCGGCGCGGCGGGTTCCCAGGTGCGGCGGCGGACCCCTGCAGTACCCTTGGGCATGCCCACCCCGCTGTTGAAAAGGCTTTCGACCCTGGCCGTCACCGTTGGCCTTGTCCTGCTCGGGGCGGGACCGGCGCTCGCTGACCCGGCGCTCGCTGACCCGGCCCCTGTGACTGGGCCGCTGGGCATCGACGTGTCCTGGCCGCAGTGTGGCAAGACCTTGCCCGAGCAGCCCGCCTTCGCTGTCGTGGGGGTCAACAACGGCCTCGCCAACACCACGAACCCCTGCCTGGCCACGCAACTGGCCTGGGCCAGATCGGCACCGTCCCCGGCAGCGACGCCGCAGCCGCGGGTGGCGCTCTACGTCAACACCGCCAACCCCGGGCTGAAGGGCTTCTGGTGGCCCACGTCGAACACCTACAACGGAACGCGCGTGGCCAACCCCTACGGGAACTGTGCCCTGCGGATCTTCAGGGCCTGCGCCTACATATACGGCTACGCGAAAGCCCATGACGACGCCAGGATCCGCGGCATCGACAACCCGGCGTCGTACCTCTGGTGGCTCGATGTGGAAACGGAAAACACCTGGCAGAGCGACAAGAAGGCCAACGTTGCCGTTCTTGAAGGGATGGCCGTCTATTTCAAGGGCATTGGCGCCCGCGTGGGCATCTACTCCACCGGCTACCAGTGGCGGAAGGTCGCCGGTTCCGTCCCGTCCGCCAGCCCGCTGGCAGGCCTGCCCAGCTGGCTGGCGGGGGCCTCGTCCCTGACAGGCGCGAAGGAGGACTGCTCCCTCCCCGGGCTCACGCCCCGCAGCCGCGTGGCCCTCACCCAGTACGTCTCCGGGGGACTCGACTACAACTTCTCCTGCCGCTGACCCGGGGCTGGCCCACCGCTGACCCGCCGGCCCGCAGTGCCGGACGGCACGTTCCCGGGCGGAAATAACCCGGGGTCCGCCGTCGTTGTTCGAGGTGTGCGTGTGCCGGCAACCGGCGCCGCCAGACGACGCTCCGCTACGAAAGGCCGGCTTGTCCCGTGACTGTTCCGCTTTCCATTCTTGACCTGGCAACCATCGGCAAGGACCAGACGGCGGCAGAGAGTTTCGCGGGGAGTGTGGCCATGGCGCAGCTCGCCGAGAAGCTGGGCTACCGGCGCGTCTGGTACGCCGAGCACCACAACATGTCCGCCATCGCCTCCTCGGCCACCAGCGTGCTCATTGCCCACATCGCCGCCCACACCAAGAGCATCCAGCTCGGCGCCGGCGGCGTGATGCTGCCCAATCACTCGCCGCTGACCATCGCCGAGCAGTTCGGCACGTTGGCGACGCTGCATCCGGGACGGATCGATCTTGGCCTGGGCCGGGCGCCCGGCAGCGACCAGAACACGCTGCGTGCCCTGCGCCGCGATCCGATGTCCTCGGACAGCTTCCCGCAGGACGTGCTCGAACTCCAGGGTTACCTGAGCGGCCCCACCCGAATCCCCGGCGTGGAGGCAACGCCCGGAAAGGGCACCAACGTACCGCTGTACATCCTGGGCTCCTCCCTGTTCGGCGCCCGGCTGGCTGCCCAGTTGGGCCTGCCGTATGCGTTCGCGTCGCACTTCGCCCCCAACGCCCTGCGGGACGCGGTTGCCGTCTACCGCCGGGAGTTCAAGCCCTCCGCGCAGCTCGATGCCCCGTACGTGATCGCCGGCGTCAACGTGGTTGCGGCGGACTCGGCTGCCGAGGCCCAGTCCACTTTCCGGGAAACCCTGCGCGCCCGCGTCTCGCTGTTTTTCGGCAACGGCCGGGTATTCACCGACGACGAGGCGGACATGATCCTGGACTCGCCGCAAGGCCAGCACGTGGGCCAGATGATGAAGTACTCCGCCATCGGCACCCCGGACACCGTGCTGGAGTACCTGAACGAGTTCACCGCCCATGCCGACGCTGACGAGCTGATTGTTGCACACCAGAACACCGGGGTCGAGGGACGGCTGCGCTCCGTCGAGTTGCTGGCAGAGGTCGCCGGGCTCGTCCGCGTCTAGCGGGCGCGGATCCGTTCGGCCTGCAGGCCCCGCCGGCCGGCGGCGCCTGCAGGCCGGCGGGCGGAGCAGCCCTGTGCAGCAGGCCGGACGTGCCGTTGACTTCCCCGGGACCCGCCCCTACGGTTAAGGCCCTCAGGGTGTCGGCTTGGTCTGCCAGCAGGCGTAAGCACCCGCAATGACACGCTCAAACTGCAGGTATGCGTATGAAGATCAAGGCCACAGCGGCCGCGACACTGATGATCCTCCTGGTGCTGGCCGGACTGCTCCAGGGGGCGTCATCGCCGGCATCTGCCGCCGGCACGGCCTACTACGTCAGCGACGTCGGGGACGACGGCAACGACGGGATCTCGCCTGCGTCCGCGTGGAAATCCCTGGGGAAGGTCAACGGCACCGTTCTGGAGCCCGGAGATTCCGTCAGCTTCCGCAGGGGTGACACGTGGACCGGCGGCCTGATCGTCAACCAAAGCGGCACGCCCCGGTCAGCCATCACCATGGGAAGCTATGGCAGCGGTAACCCGCCATCGATCCTCTCCGGGGAATCGGGCAGTTGCGTCCGGGTAAACGGCAGCTTCGTCACGGTCGACGGATTACGCGCCGAGGGGTGTGGATACGCGGGAATCAGCGTCTACGGCGACTACGGCGTCGTCAAGAATTCCACGGCCACCTACAACGCGGCAGGCATCAGGGTGGGCAACGGCTCTGATTTCGGCAAATATACGAATAACATCTTGACCGATAACAACATCATGAACGTCAATACTCCGGGCACAGGGTGCGGAACCCCCGACTCCGTCAATTGCACCGATGATTCCGGAGCGTTCGGTGCTCTCATCAACGGCGATGACAATGAATTTTCGGGCAACACTTTTACCGGCTCCACCGCGACCTCCTACGACTTCGGCCACGACGGAAGCGCCATTGAGATCTACAACGGCAATCGCAACAGAATCCACCACAACGTGGCCGTAGACAATAATGTCTTTTCCGAAATCGGCCGTTCCAACCGCACTGCAGACGGCAACACCTTCAGCTACAACCTGATCCGGGCGAGCTGCGGCGCCACCTGCGCCCAGACCACCGGCCTGATCGTCCGCGGCCCGGCTTCGTCGTTTGGGCCGACCAACGGCACCGTCTTTGAACACAACACGGTCTGGTTGGACGGGAGCGAGTCCCAGGCGGTCGTGTGCCATGCGTCGTGCCCACGGTCGACGGTCATCCGGGGAAACATCCTGGTGGCGGTCCGCAACTCGATCTGGATGGACGGAACCGGCTGGGCCGAAGGGCAAAATGTCCTCAACGGCCCGACCAACATTGTCCCCAGCAGCACGTCGACCACCGCGCCGGCCCAGTTCGTGGATGCGCCCGCTGACCTGCACCTTTCCGCGACGAGCCCCGCGATCGACCGGGCGGGCGACGGTTTCTCCGGCCTGGATCTGGGCGGACAAGCGGCGGCCCAGAACGGGGACTGCACGGGTACGGGTGCCGCCGATTCGGGTGCGTACGAGTACGACCCACCGGACTGCTAGCCGCCCGGAGGCCTTGACGGGAATCAACTGAACCGGTTTAGTAGTAGACATCACTTAACCGGTTCAGTGCTGGAAGCTGCCTCAGGACCACATCCGAAAGGAACGGCCCATGGCAGTCACCATCAGCGACGTCGCCCTCGCGGCCGGCGTCAGCAAGGGTGCCGTCTCCTACGCCCTCAACGGCCAGCCCGGGGTCAGTCCGGACACGCGTGACCGGATCCTCAAGGTGGCGAAAGACCTCGGCTGGAAGCCGAGCCTGCGGGCCAAAGGATTGTCCTCGGCGAAGGCCTACGCGCTGGGCCTCGTGGTTGCCCGGAACCCCTCCCTGCTGGGAACGGACCCGTTCTTCCCGGCCTTCATCGCCGGGATCGAGACCGCGCTCGCCGAACACGATTACACCCTGGTCCTGAGTATCGCCACCGCGCCGGGCGCCGAAGAGCGTTGCTACCGCAAGCTCGTGGACAACGGCCGGGTCGACGGCGTCATCCTCACCGACGTCCGCCGCAACGACTCCCGCATCCCGCTCCTGCTCGAACTCAAGGTCCCGGCCGTGACGCTGAACCGGCCCGACACCGGCTCCCCGTTCCCGGCCGTGTCCGTGGACGAGTCGGCCGGCATCGTCGCCGCGGTGGAGCATCTGGTGGCCCTCGGGCACCGCCGGATCGCCCATGTGGGCGGCGGGCAGGAGTACATCCACGGGCGCAGCCGCCGCATCGCGTGGGAGGAATCGCTGGCCGGGGCGGGCCTGATCTCAGACCTGTTCGCCGCCGCCGACTTCACCGCAGCGGGCGGAGTGGCCGCCACCGCCGACCTGCTCCGCCGGGCGGACCGGCCCACGGCCATCGTGTACGCGAACGACCTCATGGCCACCGCCGGACAGTCCTACGCGCAGTCGCTGGGGCTCAGCGTCCCCGGCGACCTCTCCATCACCGGGTACGACAACGCCGAATTCACCCAGTACCTCAATCCGCCGCTCACCACCCTCGCCACGGACCCCATGCTTTGGGGTCGCGTCTCTGCCCGCGTCCTGCTGAACCAGCTCGCCGGCACGCACGACGGCGAGGACACCACCCTCCCGGCACCCCGGCTGGTGGTCAGGGCATCCACCGGCCCGGCCCCCGCCTGAGCCCTGCGCCCGGTAAGGCGCCCGGCGCCGGCTGGAATGAGCCTTTCACCCTGGTGAAGTCCGACGCCGCGGCCAACGCGGTCTGGCCGTCCCCTGCCAGTGACTTCTTCCAGTCCTGGTTCGACTTCTACCCCTTCTACGCCGCGAACTCCGGGGGCGCACCGCTGGTCAAGGATGGCAAGGCCACCTTCGACAGCGAAGAGGGCAAGCAGGTAGCCACCATGTTCGAAACCCTGTACAAGGAAAACCTGGCCTCGAAGGAGGTCTACCAGGGTGACTCGTTCGCCGAGGGCAAGGCCGCCATGCCGCTGGCCGGGCCGTGGGCCATCGCCGCCTACAAGGACAAGGTCAACTGGGGTGCCGTCCCGGTGCCGGGCGCGCAGGCCCAGACTGAAGGTTCCACCTTCTCTGACGCGAAGAATGTCGCAATGTACTCCGCCTGCGAGAACCAGGGCACGGCCCGGGAAGTCATGAAGTTCGCCACCAGCAAGGAACAGGACGGCAAGCTCCTGGCCGACACCGGCCAGATGCCGATGCGCACGGACCTCCCGGCCGTCTACGCGGACTAATTCGCCCAGAACCCGCTGTACACCCAGTTCGCGGAGCAGGCCGGCCGCACCGTCAAGGTGCCGAACGTCCCCAACTCGGTCGAGGTCTGGCAGACCTTCCGCACGGCGCACGCCAAGTCCGTGATCTTCGGCAATGAAAGCGTCGACGCCTCGTTCAAGGGCGCTGCCGAAAAGATCAACCAACTGGCAGCCCAGAAGTAGCGGGTGAATCTCCATGTCACTTCGCGCAGCTGACGGCGCCCCCGCCACGGGGGACCGTAGGCCAGGGGACCGGCGGACGGCGCCCAGGAAGCGTAAGAACTTCCTGGGCCGCCAGCCCTTGGGCCTGCTGTTCAGTGCCCCATATGTCATCTACGTCCTGGGCGTGTTGGCGTTTCGGCTACGCCGGCTACATTTCCTTCCACGACTACTTCTTCACCGCGCCGAAGGTCAAGGTTAACCGCCCGTTCGTGGGCCTGGAGAACTACGTCACCGTCATGACGGACCCCGCGGTGCAGCGTTCCTTCGCCAACATCGGGATCTTCCTGCTGATCAACGTCCCGCTGACCGTGGGCCTGTCCCTCGTCCTGGCCAACGCCCTGAACCGCGTGACGAAGCTCAAGACCTTCTTCCGGGTCAGCTATTACGTCCCGTACGTCACGGCGAGTGTCGCCGTCGTCGGCGTCTGGCTGTTCCTGTTCCAGCAGAACGGCCTGGTGAACTCGCTCCTCGGACCGCTGGCCCCGAACCCTTCGTGGCTCGTGAACTCCTGGCTCGCGATGCCCACCGTGGCGCTGTACGTGACCTGGAAACAGCTGGGGTTCTTCATCCTGCTGTACCTGGCGGCGCTGCAGAACATCCCCGACGAGCTGTACGAGTCCGCCTCGGCGGACGGCGGCAACAAGTGGGTGCAGTTCTGGAACATCACCGTTCCCGGAGTCCGCTCGGCCAGCGTGCTGGTGACCCTGCTGGCCACCATCACCGGCGCCAACCTGTTTACCGAACCGTATCTGCTCACCGGCGGCGGCGGTCCGGACGGTGCCTCCACCTCGCCGGTGTTCCTGATGTACCAGACTCAGCGATGAGCAGCCCGGCCAGATTTCCGAGGCCTATCCCCTCGGCGATGTTGGCTGCGACATCAACGTCGCAGTGTCAGATGACCTGATCCATTGGGACAAGCTCGGACTGGCCGTCCCCCACGAGATTTCGCGATATTGGACCAAAGGCGCCGTCATCCCGCGAAACTCCCGCGGCGAAGCCGTCAAGATCGGTGGGAGGTGGCCTGCGCAATCGTCAGCGAAGGCGAGCGGACCGAGCTGGTCCTGGACTTCTTCTATGCCGATGCCAAGGGCCAGTTCGCCGCGGCGCAGGCACTGTATGACATCAACCAGCCCTTCACGCAGAAAGCGGTCAACGAGGGCGGATCACTGGCGTGGGGAGGGCTGCTCAAATTCGGCGGAAGCTGGACGTTTGCCCAAGGCTGGGACGCCCCTTCGGGCTCCAGGGAAATGTACTTCTACCGCGCCGATCACAGCTAGCGCCCAAACGCTCGCTGTTTCAGGCCCGGCGCTTGCGGATTTTACATAGCTGCAACCGCCGGGACACCCGGCCGAAACTGGGCGGGAGGATACTGGAGTTATGTCCTTTCAAGGACGAATCTCGTGCAGGCATTGGGGATTATTTAAGGACTCCGCGCATGCCCACTCCCCTCAACCAGTCCTTGGCTGACTCCGCCCTCCTGACAAAGTCCCTCCCGCTGGGCCTGCTCCGCGCTTTCGTGCAGACCAACGCGGCCGACGACGGGCTGACGCCGCATTTGCTCGCGGACCTCAAGATCCTGGCCCGCACCCCCGGGCTGCTCGTGGCCTGCAACTACGGCGGAACCCTGTGCACGGCCGAAGGCATCTCGACCGAAACCTTGCCGCTGGGCAGCGCGGCGATCGCGCTGCGGGCGCTGGCCGCCCTCCCGAACACCCACGCCGCTGTCATCTCCGGGCGTTCCCTGCGGGATCTGGCGGCCGTCTCACGGCTCCCCGCGGAAGTGCACCTTGTTGGCTCGCACGGCGCGGAGTTCGACATGGGCTACGCCCACGGGCTGTCCCTCGCCACCGAATCAGTGCTGCAGCAGGTCAGCCAGGCGCTCGCCGAAACCGTGGGCGCCTACCGGGGCATCGCCATCGAACGGAAGCCGGTGGCCGTGTCGGTGCACACCCGCCCGGCCGCGCCCGACGTCGTCGCGCTGGCTGCCTTGAAGGCAGAGGAGATCGCCCGGGCGCACGGACTGACCTATATTGTGGACGGCTCGGTCCTGGACCTGTCCGTGGTGGAACCGTCCAAGGCCTCCGCGCTGGAGCACCTGCGCTCCATGCTGGGCGTCAGCGCCGCGCTCTATGCGGGCGACGCCGCCAGCGATGAACTTGCCATCGCGACCCTCCGCGGTCCGGACATGGGCCTGCGGGTGGGGGAAGGCCCGACGGCGGCCGCGCACCGGCTGCGGGACCCGGAATCGTTCGCCCGGGTGCTGGCCATCCTGTTTGAACTGCGGCGGGCCTGGCTGTTCGGGGAGGACGCCGTCGGCCTGGAAAAGCATTCCCTGATCGGCAACGGCTCGTCCACCGCGCTCGTCACCCCGGATGCCAAGATCTGCTGGATGAGCCACCCGCTGCCCCATTCGGGGTCGCTCTTCGCCCATCTCCTGGGCGGGGACGCGGCCGGGCATTTCTCGGTGGAGCCGGTGAAGGCCTCGCAGGTCCTGGGGCAGCGCTATGTGGACAGCACCATGATCGTGGAAACCCGCTGGGCAGACGTCACCGTCACGGACTACCTGGAGCCGGCCCCCGAGGGCATCACGAGCCTGGTCCGGGTGCTCTCCGGAACCGGTGCGGCGAGGATTGTTTTCGCGCCCCGGCCGGACTATGCGAACGCGCCTTTCAGCATGGAGGCCCGCGGTTCGGAAGTGCACGTCGTGGGCACCTCCGAACCGATCGTCCTGCTGGCGCCGGGCGTCAATTTCAGCATCACGTCCGACGGGCGCCATGCCACGGCCGCGGCCGACGTCGAACTCCGGGACGGACCCGTTGTGCTCAACCTGCGCTGCGGCGACACCGAACACCAGCGCGCCGCACCGCCGGACGAGAACTCGCGCCGCGCCGCCGTCGCACATCACTCGCGGCGCTGGGTGCAGGGGCTGCAATTGCCCGGCGTGAAGCCCTCGCTGGTGCGCCGCTCCGCGCTGGTGCTCCGCGCGCTGGTCCACGAACCGACCGGCGCCGTGCTGGCCGCTCCCACCACCTCGCTGCCGGAGGGGATCGGGGGCACCCGGAACTGGGACTACCGGTACTGCTGGCTGCGGGACGGGTCCATGACGGTCAACGCGCTGGTGGACCTCGGCTCGATGTCGGAGGCGGAAGGCTTCCTGGCCTGGCTGGGGCGGATCCTGGCCCACGCGCCGGGGCCGGAATGGCTGCATCCGCTGTACTCGGTGACCGGTGCGCCGCTGTCCACGGAAGCGATCATTGAGAGCCTGCCGGGCTACGCAGGGTCCCGCCCGGTCCGGATCGGCAACGCCGCGGACCATCAGGTGCAGCTGGACGTTTTCGGGCCGATCGCGGAAGTGATCGATGCGCTGGCGGTGCGGACCGGGGCCATGTCCGACCAGCACTGGGAACTGATGGTCCAGATGGCCTCGGCCGTGCTGGCCCGCTGGCATGAGGCGGACCACGGAATCTGGGAAGCCCGCCGGGCGCCGCGGCACCACGTCTACACGAAAGTGATGTGCTGGGTGACGCTGGACCGTGCCCTGCGGGCCGCCGCCCGGCACGGCCGGGCTCCGCTGCCCAGCTGGGAGCCGACCGCGGCCACCATCCGGGAGGAAGTGCTGCGAGAGGGCTGGGACGGGAGCGCGGAGTCCTACACCGTGGCCTATGACAGCCCCGACCTGGACGCCGCCGTGCTGCACATCGGCCTGTCCGGCCTTCTCGACGTCAGCGACCAGCGTTTCCTGGACACGGTCACCGCTGTGGAACGGGAACTGCGGGTGGGCCCCACGGTATTCCGGTACCGGTACGACGACGGACTGCCGGGCCTGGAGGGCGGCTTCCACATCTGCACCGCCTGGCTGATCGAGGCCTACGTGGCGGTGGGGCGGATCGACGAGGCCTGGGACCTTTTCGACCAGCTCGTGAACCTGTTCGGCCCGACCGGCCTGCTGCCGGAGGAATACGATCCCGGTACCGAAACACACCTCGGCAACCACCCCCAGGCCTACTCGCACCTCGGCTTCATCCGCTGCGCCCGGCTGCTGGACGGGCTGCCGAAGAACTAGGCCCCACGGGCGCGGGGCGGCGGCGCCGGGGCGGCGGAGCAACCCGCGGAGGCGGCGCTCCGCGGACGGTGGGCGTTACTCGCAGGCGACGCCGTCGCCGTCGCCGTCAAGCTTGCTGCTGTAGCCGGGCTGGCCCAGCCGGATGGGGGCGGCGCCGGCCGCGCGGACCGCGGCACAGTTCGCGAAGTAGGCGGCTGGCGGAGCCGCTTCGGCCGCCGGCGTTTCCGCGGCCTGCGTTTCCGCGGGAGCCGGGGCCTGCTGGTCCGTGAGGGCCGGGGCGCCCGGGCAGTCGGCCAGGACGCGGGCCATCGCATCATGCTCCGCCTGGGTCACCCACAGCCCGTAGCTGGACTTGACCGAGATCTGGCGGGCCACGTAGGCGCAGCGGAAGGACTTGTTCGGCGGCAGCCAGGTGGCGGCGTCGCCGTCGCTCTTTTGCTGGTTGGCGGGGCCGTCCACCGCCAACAGGTTCAGGGGATCGTTGGCGAAGGAGAGACGCTGTTCCCCGCTGAGCTGCTGCGCGCCCTTCTGCCAGGCATCGCTGAGCGCGACGACGTGGTCGATCTGCACTGCGCTGCTGGTGCTGTTGCCGCGGAGGAAGTTGATGAGGGTCGACGTGTAGGGGTCGTTCAGGATGCCGGACAGGACGACGCAGTCCCGCGTGCCGGGCTTGAGGGCCAGGGCGGACAGATCACGGCGGAGCACGTCGTTGCGCGTGTCACAGCCGTTGCGGTCGACGTCGGCCCAGGCCTGGCCGAACTGTTCGCGGTCGTACCCGGTCTTGGGTGCCCGGCCCTTGACCGGGATCGTGGCCAGCACATCCAGGGCCTTGCCGGCGAAGGCAGGCTGCGGATTGGGGGCGCTTGATCCCTCGCCCGCAGCGGGGGCCGTGTCGGGGTCCAGCGGCGCATCCTCTGCCGTCGGGGCCGGTGCGGATGCGGCGCTCTCGACCGCTGTCGGGGCTGCAACCGGGGCCGCTCCGGGGCTGGCACAGGCCGTCGCGGAGACCAGCAGCAGCCCGGCCAAACCGGCTGCGATCCAGTCGACGGCGCCGGACCCGGCTGTGCCGCGTGTTCTGACCCTGTGCAAAATTCTTCCCCAATTCGTGCTGTTGCCCCGGTTGACCGCGGGGCGGCTTAAGACCGGTCCCAGCCTACCCGCGGTGCCGGTCAGCAGACTCCGGGGCGCGACGCCGAGAAGACTGCGGGCGCAGGGCCCTCCCCGGTGGCCAGATCGGCAAGGATCCGTCCGACGACCGGGGTGAATTTGAAACCGTGGCCGGAGAAGCCTGCCCCGATCACGAGGGGTCCGACCCGGTCGAGGATGAAGTGCTCGTCCACGGTGCTGGTGTACGTGCAGCTGATGGCGGTGAAGGACTCCGGGTCCACGCCGGGGAGCCAGCGCCGGGCGTAGTTCTGAAGCGCCGCCATCTGGGCCGGCTCCGGGCTGAACGACCTCCGGTCCGGATCCACCACCGGCCCCACGCCGTGCCACCCTGCCTTGATTCCCTCGCCGGGGGTCCGCATCCCGTAAATGGGCGAGTACCAGTCCGCGAACTCGCCGCCCCGGCCCGGCAGGTGGTTGAATCCGGGCCAGACCGCCCCCTCGTCCGCGACGGCAAAGTGCGCAGGCTGTTCCTGCGTGACCGTGAGCCTCGGGAGGTCCGTGAAGCCGCCGAGCAATTTCGAGGTCCAGCCGCCGGCGGTGACGATGGCCTGCCGCGCGGTCAGCACCTCGGTGCGGCCGCCGGCTTCGACGGTAAGCCGGACGCCGCCGTCGCCCGCGTCGCCGGCGTCTAGGCGCAGCACTTTGGTGTGGTGCCGGATGTCGGCACCCCGTTCGGAGGCGAGGCGTTGGAGGGCAGGCAGCGCGACGTCGGGGTTCAGCTGCCCGCCCTGCGGCATGTGGAGCGCCGGCTGGTCGAAGCGGATGCCCCGCCAGCGTTCGGCGGCCTCGCCGGCGGCCAGGTACTCGGCCCGGAGCCCGGCCGCGAGCAGCGCATCGTGTACAGCGCCCAGGCGCGGATCCGTGCCGTGGTTCACGACGCCGGTGCGTGCCAGCAGCGTCTCGCCGCTGTCGGCTTCCAGCTCATCCCACAGCGGGACGGCCTCGGCCAGCATCGCAACGTAGGCCGGGTCGGCGTATCCGAGGTTGAGGTTCCGGGTGGTGCCGTGGGATGCTCCGATCCGGTGTCCGGGGCCGAACTGTTCCAGCAACGTCACATCCCGCCCCCGGCCGGCCAGCGCCCAGGCAGCCGCCGAGCCCATGGCCCCGCCTCCGACGACTATGGTGTCCAGGTTGGTTTGCATGGGTCCTCCGAAGGTGTGGGGCGCAGTTGGTGTGGGGCGCGGCGCCGGGCGGGCGTCAGGCGAGGAGCAGTGCAACACCGATCATGGCCGGCACGGCCACGATCGTCGTGATCAGCACGGTGTCCTTGGCGACGGTGAGGCCGGTCCGGTAGCGGCTGGCGGCGACGAACACGTTCTGCGCCGTAGGCAGGGCCGAGGTGACCACAACGGCGAAGAGCGCCTGACCCTCCATGCCGAGGGCAAAGCGGGCGAACACGTAGGCCAGTAACGGGTGCACGATCAGTTTGAAGCCGCTGGCCAGCAAGGTGTCCAGTCGGCGGCCGGCCGAGGCCTGCAGCGGCCGGGAACCGTTCAGGCTCATGCCGAAGGCGATCAGCATGGCCGGGATTGCGGCGCCGCCGATCAGGTGGATCGGCTGCATCACCAGCTCGGGGACCTGCCATCCGGTCCCTGCCACGAGGAGGCCCAGCCCGGTACCCACGATCATCGGATTCCGCAGGATCATCAGCACGAACCCCAGCGGAGTGGTCCGGTGCGCGCTGGTGGTGGCGTCGAGGGCCATCAGGAACAACGGCGTGAAGAAGGCGAGCTGGAAGATGAGCAGCGGCGCGACGTAGCTGGCATCGCCCAGCACGAACACGGCAATGGGAATGCCGAGGTTGGCGGAGTTGGCGAGCGAGGCGCTCATGGCGGACATGAGGGACTCCGGCAGGGAGCGTTTGAGGAGCAACTTGACGATGCAGAAGAAAATCGCCGCCGTCGCGACTGCTCCGAATGCCGTCACCAGCAGCGGTGCGGCGAAGACGTCGTGCAGTTTGGCCTTGCTGAGCGTCTCGAACAGCAACGCGGGGCTGGCGACGAAGAATGTCAGCGCGCTAAGCACGGAGCGGGCGTTCTCGCCGAGGATACCGCGCCGCCCCACGAACATGCCCACCAGGATGATGCACCAGACCACGAAGAACCCGGCGAGTACCCCTAGCACGCGGCGGTCCGGTGCGGAGGGTGCGGGGAATAGGTGGTGGTCACCTTCCCAGAGTAATCAGCCTTATTCGCGCCCTGCGCCTGTTACGGCGCGAGTCCGTGAGCAAGTCCGCACCGGCGCCCGGATGGACGCCCGGCGCCGGGCGGTGGCTAGGTCAGTTCAGCGCGGCGTTGTTCAACGCATGCGGCGGCCGCACGAGCCCGGGCGTGTGGCCCTCGGCCGGATCATTGCCGATCTGGACGATCTTGTTGTCCTTGTCCACATGGACCACCTTGGGGGTGAAGGCCTTGGCCTCTTCCGTGGTCATCTGGGCATAGGTGATCAGGATGACGATGTCGTTCTCGTGCATCAGGTGGGCGGCGGCGCCGTTGATCCCGATCACCCCTGTTCCGCGCTCGCCGGCTATTGTGTAGGTCTCCAGCCTGGCGCCGTTGGTGACGTCGACAATCGCTACGAGCTCACCGGGGAGGATGTCGGCGGCCTCCAGCAGATCCAGGTCCACGGTGACGGAACCGACATAGTGGAGGTCCGCGTGCGTGACCGTGGCGCGGTGGATCTTGGATTTGAATAGTGTGCGATTCATAACGTGACCAGTCTAGCGCCGGGGCCCTTCTGGCGCTGTGAGCCAGCGAACACTTGCCTAGTCCGCCGCCGAGGCAACTGCGGGGGAGATGGACGCCGCGGTCTCGGCCAGGATCTCCCGGGCCGCCAGGATGGCGGGCCGCTTCGCGCTGGAGCGCCGCACGGACGTGAAGACCGTCCGGTGCGGATCGCCGGGGAGGTTGATCAGCTGGGCCGTCGTTCCCCGGCCGGTCCAGACGAGGTCCGGCATCAGCGCCACTGCGTTTCCGGACTCGATCAGCCGGATCTGCGCCTGCAGGTCGGCCGTCTCGAACCGGACGTCGGGTTCAAAGCCGGCGCTGCGGCACGCCTGTTCGGCCCAGTGCCGCGACGCCGCGCCACGCGGCTCCATGACCCAGGCCAGCTCCGCGGTGTCCGCGAGGGAGGTCACGGCGGGCCGGCCGGCCGACGGCGGCGGGACGGCGAGCCTGATCGCGTCGCTCGTCAGCCGGATGCGGTCCAATTCGGCGTAGCGGGGCGCGGCATGGCCTGGGTACTGCTCGGCGATGACCAGGTCGAAGTCCCGGGCCCACGTCTCGTGGAGGGCCGTTTCGGGTTCGCGTTGCGTCATTTCGATCCGGACCTCGGGGTAGCTGGACGACATCCGGGTCAGGGCGTCGGGCATAAGCGCCAGTGCCGCCGACTGGAAGACGGCGATCCGCACGGTCCCGGTCACTGTGGTGAGCGACGCCGCCAGGTCCGCCTCCGCCTGTTCGATCGTCTCCAGCAGCTGGGCCGTGTGCGCCACCAGAACCTCGGCCTGCGGCGTGAGCTGGACGCGGCGTCCTGTCTTCCGCAACAGCTCCACTCCGGCCTCTTTTTCCAGCAGCGCCAGCTGCTGCGAGACCGACGACGGGCTGTACTGGAGCGCCTCGGCGACCTCCGCCAGGGTGCCCCGGATTTTCAGTTCGCGCAGCAGGCGCAATCGCCGGACGTCGAGCATCACGATCCTTTGTGAATTCTAATGCTTATTGATTAGGAGAATTCACTTTATCTAACGGAACCACGCTTGCATACTGTTCTCACTGAGAAACCCCCATCACAGAGCGGAATGATGGGCCACATCGAAGCAGGAGTCCTTGATGAAGACCAAAGACATGAGCCAGTCGATCATGAGGCGCAAGCCCATCGACGACATTGAAGAAGAGAACAAACACAGCGGATTGTTCAAGAGCCTCGGGCTCTGGCAGCTGACGGCCATCGGCGTCGGCGGCATCATCGGCGTCGGCATCTTCTCGCTTGCCGGTCTGGTTGCCCACGGCAGCGAGACCGAACCCGGAGTCGGCCCGGCCGTGCTGATTTCCTTCCTGATCGCGGGCCTGGCCTCGGCCGCTGCCGCACTGTCCTACGCGGAATTCGCGGGCATGATCCCGCGGGCCGGCTCCGCCTACACCTATGGTTACGTGGCGCTCGGCGAAATCATCGGCTGGTTCATCGGCTGGGACCTCCTGCTCGAGTACATCGCCATTGTGGCGGTGGTGGCGATCGGCATTTCCGGCTACTTCGATGCGTTCCTTACGGGCATCGGCGTCCACATGCCCGCCTGGATGACGTCGACGCCGGATGAAGGCACCGGCGGCATCGTGAACATCCCTGCGATCGCGGTCTGCCTCCTCGTGACCTGGATCCTGTCGCGGGGCACCAAGGCCTTCGGCCGCTTCGAGCTCGTGGCCGTCGCGATCAAGGTCGTGCTGATCTTGTTCATCATCGGGCTCGGCATCTTCTACATCGACACGGGCAACTACAACCCGTTCATGCCCAGCGGCTTCGGGCCGGTAGTGGCGGGCGCGGCCACGGTGTTCTTCGCCGTGTTCGGTTACGACGCCATGAGCACCGCCGCCGAGGAAGCGACCGACGGCAAGAAGCACATGCCGAAGGCCATCATCCTCTCCCTCATCATCGCCATGATCCTGTACGTGGCCGCCACCCTGGTGCTCACCGGCATGCAGAACTACCAGGAGATCGACCCCAAGGCCGGGTTCGCCTCCGCCTTCAACAGCGTGGGCCTGCCGGTCATCGCCACCATCATCTCGGTCTTCGCCGTGCTGTCCATCCTGACCGTGATGCTCACCTTCCTGCTCGGCGTCACGCGCGTCTGGTTCTCGATGAGCCGCGACGGGCTGCTCCCCGGCTGGTTCGCCAAGACGGACCGCCACGGCACCCCGCAGCGTGTCACCTGGATCGCCGGGGTCGCGTCGGCCCTGCTGGCCGGCGTCTTCCCGATCAAGGCCGTCGCCGACCTGACCAACATCGGCATCCTGGCCGCGTTCGTCGTCGTCTGCTTCTCCGTGATCGTATTCCGCTACAAGAGGCCCGACGCCCCGCGGACCTTCCGGCTGCCGCTCATGCCGCTGGTTCCGGCCTTCGGCGTGCTGGCCTCGGGGTTCCTGATGCTCCAGCTGCACTGGGAGACCTGGCTGCGCTTCGGCGTCTGGCTGGTCATCGGCCTGATCATCTACTTCACCTACGGCCGCAAGCACTCCCTGATGAACCCGGACAGCCCCCGGCATGAAGAGATCGTGGAGATGCACCGCCATATCGACTGACCGTTCCCGCGGGAATCCGGCAGGCTCACCACCCCCGCCCCCGTTGCGCTATCACTCACGGTCCCCATTCCGGCTTTTGGGAACCACAATTGATAGCGCAACCGGCGGGTGGCGGACGGGCCTGCCTGACCTGTTTAGCCGCGACAATCCGCGGATTTTCCGAACGTTCGGGCGGCGTCCGAATCGTTCGATTTTTCTAACTTGTATTGCTCAGAAAACATCGCTTTATCTTATGAAAATCCGGTCGCATACTGAGTCTTAGAACGGTCCATATCTCGAGGAAGAACGAGTACCACCATGACCAACATTTCAACGGACTCCGGCGTGACCTCCGGCAATGTGGCCGAGCATGCCGCCGTCTCGGAAGGCTCCCCGGTCCTTGAAGCCGCATCCCTCGCCGAGGACACCATCGCGCTGGTCCGCCACTGGCTCACCGAAGCCGCGCAGGTCCCCGTTGACGCCTCCGCCGAACAGCTCGCAGGTGTCCTGAAGGACCCGAACGGGCTCGACTTCACGGTCGGGTTCGTCGACGGCGTCGTCCGTCCCGAAGACCTGCAGGTCGCCGCCCGCAACCTCGCCGCCCTGGCTCCGAAGGTCCCGGCGTTCCTGCCCTGGTACATGCGCGGCGCCGTCCGCCTTGGCGGCACCATGGCCCCGGTCCTGCCCCAGGTGGTCATCCCGATCGCCCGCCGCGTGCTCCGCGAAATGGTCGGCCACCTCATCGTCGACGCCACGGACTCCAAGCTGGGCCCGGCCATTGCCAAGATTCGCAAGGACGGCATCAAGCTCAACGTCAACCTCCTCGGCGAGGCTGTGCTCGGCGAGCACGAGGCCTCCCGCCGGCTCGAGGGCACGCACGCACTGCTTTCCCGGACCGACGTCGACTACGTCTCGATCAAGGTCTCCTCCACCGTGGCACCGCACTCGGCCTGGGCCTTCGACGAGGCCGTCGAGCATGTGGTCGAGAAGCTCACCCCGCTCTTCACCCGCGCCGCCTCCTTCGCCGGCAGCGGACAGAATGCCAAGTTCATTAACCTTGACATGGAGGAATACAAGGACCTGGACATGACCATCGCGGTCTTCACCCGGATCCTGGACAAGCCCGAGTTCACGAACCTGGAGGCCGGCATCGTGCTGCAGGCCTACCTCCCGGACGCCCTCGCCGCCATGATCCGCCTCCAGGACTGGGCCGCCGCCCGCCGCGCCGACGGCGGCGCCGCGATCAAGGTCCGCGTCGTCAAGGGCGCCAACCTGCCGATGGAACAGGTCGAAGCCTCCCTGCACGACTGGCCGCTCGCCACCTGGGGCACCAAGCAGGACTCTGACACCAACTACAAGCGGGTCATCAACTACTCGCTGCACCCGGACCGGATCGGCAACATCCGCATCGGCGTCGCCGGCCACAACCTTTTCGACATCGCCTTCGCCTGGCTCCTGGCCAAGCAGCGCGGCGTGGAATCCGGCATCGAATTCGAGATGCTGCTCGGCATGGCCCAGGGCCAGGCCGAGGCCGTCAAGAAGGACGTCGGCTCCCTCCTGCTCTACACCCCGGTGGTCCACCCGGCCGAGTTCGACGTCGCGATCGCCTACCTGATCCGCCGCCTCGAAGAGGGCGCCAGCCAGGACAACTTCATGTCCGCAGTCTTCGAACTCAGTGAGAACCAATCACTCTTCGAGCGTGAGAAGCAGCGCTTCCTCGCCTCCCTCGCCAAGCTCGACGACGAGGTCCCGCCGCCCAACCGCCGGCAGAACCGCAGCCTCCCGGCCGTGCCGATGCCCCACGACTCCTTCGAGAACACCCCGGACACCGACCCCTCGCTGCCCGCCAACCGCGACTGGGGCCGCGCCATCCTGGGCCGCGTCACGGCTTCCACACTCGGCAACGCCGCCGTCGAAGCGGCCACGATCAACGACGCCGCAACCCTGAACACCGTGATCGACACCGCCGTCGAGAAGGGCAAGGCCTGGGGTGCGCTCTCCGGTGCCGAGCGTGCGGTGATCCTGCACCGCGCCGGCGACGTCCTCGAAGCCCGCCGCGCGGACCTCCTCGAGGTCATGGCCAGCGAAACCGGCAAGACGATCGACCAGGGCGACCCCGAGATCAGCGAGGCTGTCGACTTCGCGCACTACTACGCCGAGTCAGCCCGCAAGCTCGACGACGTCGACGGCGCCACCTTTGTCCCCGCGAAGCTCACCGTGGTAACCCCGCCGTGGAACTTCCCGGTGGCCATCCCGGCCGGCTCTACCCTCGCTGCCCTTGCCGCCGGCTCCGCCGTCGTGATCAAGCCCGCCAAGCAGGCCCGCCGCAGCGGCGCCGTCATGATCGAGGCACTGTGGGAGGCCGGTGTGCCCCGCGAGGTGCTCACCCTGGTCCAACTGGGCGAGCGTGAGCTCGGCCAGCAGCTGATCTCGCACCCCTCGGTGGACCGGGTCATCCTGACCGGCGGCTACGAGACGGCCGAGCTGTTCCGCTCCTTCCGCAAGGATCTGCCCCTCCTGGCCGAGACGAGCGGCAAGAACGCCATCATCGTCACCCCGAGCGCGGACCTGGACCTCGCGGCCAAGGACGTCGCGTACTCCGCGTTCGGCCACGCCGGCCAGAAGTGCTCCGCCGCCTCGCTCGTGATCCTCGTCGGCTCCGTGGCGAAATCGAAGCGTTTCCACAACCAGCTGATCGATGCCGTCACTTCGCTGAAGGTCGGCTACCCGGAGGATCCCGCCAGCCAGATGGGTCCGATCATCGAACCCGCGAACGGCAAGCTCCTCAACGCCCTCACCACACTCGGCGAAGGCGAAAGCTGGGCCGTCGAGCCGAAGAAGCTCGATGAAACCGGCAGGCTCTGGAGCCCCGGCGTCCGTCACGGCGTCCGCCGCGGGTCCTACTTCCACCTCACCGAATTCTTCGGACCGGTGCTCGGCGTCATGACCGCGGACACCCTGGAGGAAGCCATCGCCATCCAGAACCAGATCGACTACGGCCTCACGTCCGGCCTGCACTCGCTCAGCACGGACGAGCTGGGGATCTGGCTGGACACCGTCCAGGCCGGCAACCTCTACGTCAACCGTGGCATCACCGGCGCGATCGTCCAGCGCCAGCCCTTCGGCGGCTGGAAGAAATCCGCCGTCGGCGCCGGCACCAAGGCCGGCGGGCCCAACTACCTCGTCGGCCTCGGCGAGTGGACCAGCCGGGCCAGCACCGCCGGCGCAACCCCGGCGCACGCCGGTGTCCGCCGGATCCAAAACGCCGCTAAGTCAGTTCTGGCCGCCGAGGAACTGCAGATGCTGCAGCGCGCCCTGGCCTCCGACGCCACGGCCTGGGCGGAGGAGTTCGGCACCGCCCAGGACGTCTCCGGCCTGAGCGCCGAACGGAACATCTTCCGGTACCGGTCGCTGCCGGTCACGGTGCGGCTCTCCGAGGGCGAACCCCTGGGCCACCTGGTCCGGACCGTGGCCGCCGGGGCCCAGGCGGGCTCGGCGCTGACCGTGTCCACCGCCGTCGGGCTGCCCGCGCAGCTGAACACCGTGCTGTCCGGTCTCGGCATCGAAATCACTGTGGAGAACGACGCCGAGTGGCTGGTGACCGCGCGCGGCCTGGCCGAGGCTGGCCGGCTGTCCGGCGGCCGGATCCGGCTGATCGGCGGGGACCCGAAGGCGCTGGCCGAAGCCACCGGCGGGCGCCCTGACCTGGCCATCTACTTCCACCCGGTCACCGAGGCCGGCCGCGTCGAGCTGCTGCCGTTCCTGCACGAACAGGCCATCAGCATCACGGCGCACCGCTTCGGTACCCCGAACCACATCTCGGACGGCCTGATCTAGCGGCTTCCGCCAGGGGTCAGACCCAACAGAACGAGCCGGGCGGCCACCCTCCAATGGTGGCCGCCCGGCTCGTTCGGTTTAAGGGCTGGTTGCCGGCGACTCAGCCGAAGTACCAGCCGGGAGGCGCCCAGGTCGCTGGCACCGCGTGGGCGGAAAAGTCGTCGCAACCCGAGCAGAAGTAGGTGACCTCACCCAGCCGGCTGACGGAACCGTCCCGCCGGTGCGTTGCCGGGACAAACGTCTCCAGGAAGATGAATTCGTCGGTGCCGCAGTGTTCGCAGTCGGGGCTGCCGACGTAGTCGCCGTCGGCCGGGAAGGCCCGGTGCGGGTCGAGCCGCAGCCGGCCGGGATGCTGGGCCGGGGCGCCCCGATGGGCGGCCGGAACCAGAGGGGGAAGCGGTGCAGCCCGGTGGGGGCCCGGCGCTGTGGAAGCATGTGGTCGGTCTGTGGCTGGCGTCATTGTCGGCCTATCCCGAACGCCCCGCGCCGCCGCCCCATGGCAGTGGCATCGGACAGCGTTCGTGTTCTTCGAATCGTTGTCATGGGCCTCTGCTTGACCTTCAACGTTTTCAGGATAGGTCACGGACCACGAGTGATCAATGGCCAGGCTAAGTACATCCTCCGAGTGGTTAATCCGTCAGCACACGTATTGGACCTCGCGGTGAAGTACTTCAGACGGCGCGCTTCAGGGTCCGGCCCACGATCGACTGGGTGAGGGCCTCAATGACCTCGGTATTAGCCAGCGGGTTGCGGATCAGCGTGAAATCGACGTCGCCCACGGCCGGCAGGTCGAAACGCCGGGTGATGATCCTCAGATCGTCCGGCACCAGCGAGGACGGCATGACGGCGACGCCGATGCCCGCCCGGACGGCCGCCAGCACGCCGCTGATCTGCCGTGTGGTGCACGTGATGCGCCAGGTCCGGCCGGTGGATTCGAGGGCGTCAATGGCGAGCTTCCGGCTCAGGCTCGGCGACGGGTAGGCGATCAGCGGCACGGACTCGTTCGGGTCCAGCACGGTCTGCTCCAGGCCCACCCAGGCGAAGGAATCCTGCTGGACCACCGTGCCGTCCTTGGCCCCGGCCACCCATTTGACGAAGACCAGGTCCAGCTGGCCCGCGTTCAGCTTCTTGTAGAGCTGGTCGCTCTGGCCCACGGTCAGTTCCAGGTTGATCTGGGGATAGACCTGGCGGAACTCCCGGAGGATGCGGGGGAGCCCGGTGATGGCCAGATCGTCGGCGGTGCCGAACCGCAGGCGTCCGCGCATGGCCGATCCGGAGAAGTAACGGGCGGCGGCGTCATGGGCGGAGAGGATGCTGCGGGCAAATCCGGCCATCGCGTCGCCGTTGTCCGTCAGGCGCACATCACGGGTGTCGCGCGCCACCAGGACCCGTTTCGCGGCGGCCTCGAGCTTGCGGACGTGCTGGCTCACGGTGGGCTGCGCGAGGCCCAGCCTTTCGGCGGCCTTGGTGAAGCTCAGCGTTTCCGCCACGGCCAGGAAGGAGCGGAGCTGGGCTGGTTCGAACATGCGGCCTCCTGGGCGGGCGCCGCGGGGGAGTGCGGCCGCGCGGTATATTGCGTTTTGTAATGCGAGTTATGTGGTGAATAAGCTTCCACAATCTGTCCGGGCCAGCTTAGCGTTAAGGCCATCCCCGCACACCCGCTCCCTTGAGGACTATCCGTGGCACCCCCACCGCCGTTACAGGCCAACGCGACCCCACTACCGGACACCATTACGCAACCGATCGCCGTCGTCACCCAGCGCCTCCCGTGGCGCCACACCTTCATTTCCCTCCGGGTGCGCAACTTCCGCATCTTCGCGATCGGCCACTTCATCGCCGTGATCGCGCTCTGGATGCAGCGGATCGCCCAGGACTGGCTGGTCCTGGAGCTCTCGGGCTCCATCACCGCCGTCGGCATCACCGTGGCGCTGCAGTTCCTGCCCTCACTGTTCCTCGGGCCGTGGGCGGGGATGATGGCGGACCGCTTCGCGAAGCGGAAGATCCTCATGCTGTGCCAGTCCGTCGCCGCGGTACTGGCCGCGATCCTCGCGGTGCTGGCCCTGAGCCAGCAGATCGAAGTCCGGCACGTCTACGCCATCGCGCTGGCCCTGGGCCTGGTCACGGTCCTGGACCAGCCCGCCCGGCAGGTCTTCGTCAATGAGCTCGTGGGGCCGCTGTACCTGCGGAACGCCATCAGCGTGAACTCCACCACCTTCCAGCTCGGCGGCCTGATCGGCCCGGCCGTCGCCGGGCTGCTGCTCACCGCGGTGGGCGCCGGCTGGGCCTTCGCCGCCAACGCCGTGGCCTGCTGCTCCACGGTCGCGATGCTGCTCACGCTCCGCAAGGACCAGCTGCACGTCAGCGCCCCGGCCCCCAAGCGCAAGGGCATGCTCCGGGAGGGCCTGGATTATGCGCTGAGCAAGCCGACCATCTACTGGCCCTGGCTCATGGCCGGCTTCATCGCGGTGTTCGCCATGAGCCTGCCGGTGCTGCTGGCCGCGTTCGCGGACCACGTGTACGACGTCGGGGCCGGCGGCTACGGCCTGCTGAACGCGCTGGTGGCACTGGGCGCATTGGCCGGGGCGGTCACCTCTGCGCGGCGGCGCGAACTGCGGCTGCGCTCGGTGATGCTGGGCGCCGGCATGTACGGCCTCATGCTCTGCCTCGCGGCCCTCGCGCCGTCCATGGTGTGGTTCGGGGCGGCCATGGTGGCGGCCGGTTTCTGGTGCCTGATGTTCCTCACCGCGGCCAACCAGCTGGTCCAGATCAGCTCCAACATGGCCATCCGCGGCCGCGTGATGAGCCTGTACATCATGGTGCTGATCGGCGGCCAGGCGATCGGCGGCCCGATGATCGGCTGGCTGGCCGAGCACGTGGACCCGCACACCGCCATCATGGTCTCCGGCGGGGTGCCGGCGCTCGCCGCCGCGACGGTCGCCGTCGTGCTGGCACGGCGTGATCAGCTGATGCTCAGGGTAGACCTGAAAGACCGGCGGCGCCTGGTGCGGATCGTCCGGAAGGGGGCCGGCCAAGGGGCCGGGACCCCCGGCGGCCGGCCGGCAGCCGCCACACTGTGAGTCCCGGACGCGGCAAAAGTGCCTAGCCGCCCAGCGGGGCGTGCGGGTACTCCGCCTGCCGCTGCTGGAACTGCAGCACATCCGGGTTGATCACCACTCCCTCGCGGATTTCAATCGCGCGGCGGATGGTCTCGTTCCCGGCCCAGGCCTCGGGACCGGCAACCACGGTGGCCAGGAACGGCAGCAGCGCCTCGCTGATTTCCCAGCTGGAGGCGTTCCACAGGTAGGAGGGGCTGTGGTCCACCGCGTAGTAGTCGATGTGGTCGCCCACCTGGAACATCGGCTCGGCGAACGTGGTGGTCTTCGCCCAGCTGAACCCCATGCCCTCGTCGCAGGACACGTCCACGATCAGGCTGCCGGGCTTGAACGCGTCCAGGTCCTCGGTCCGCAGGTAGGTCAGCGGCGCGTTGGGGTCCTGCAGCGTGCAGTTGACCACGATGTCGCTCTCGGCGAGGAACGGCGCCAGCGGCACACGGCCGCGCTCGGTGATGACCTCGCTGAGGAACGGCGCCTTGCCGGCGTGGTCGAACTGCGCGATCCGTACCGAATGGATGGGGGAGCCCACGGCGGCGACGCCGCGGTTGGTCAACACCTGGACATCGTGGATGCCGTGGGCGTTGAGGGCAGTGACCGCGCCGCGGGCAGTGGCCCCGAAGCCGATCACCACGGCGCTCAGGCGCCGGCCATAGACGCCGGTGGAACCGGTCAGCGCCAGGGCGTGCAGCACGGAGCAGTAGCCGGCCAGTTCGTTGTTCTTGTGGAACACGTGCAGGCCGAAGCCGCCGTCGCTGGCCCAGTGGTTCATCGCCTCGAAGGCGATCAGCGTGAGCTTCTTGTCGATCGCCAGCTGGGTGATGGCCCGGTCCTGGACGCAGTGCGGCCAGCCCCAGAGGACCTGCCCGTCCCGGAGTTCGGCCAGGTCTTCGGGCTGCGGCTTGGGCAGGAGGACAACGTCGGCCTCCGCGAGCAGCTGCGTGCGCGGCACGATGCGCCCCACGAGCGGTGCCAGGTGGTCGTCGGAAACGCCGAAACGCTCGCCGTAGCCCTCTTCCAGGATCAGCTGCTGCCGGAGTTCCGGTGCGACGCGGTCCAGGTGGAGGGGGTGGATCGGAAGGCGCCGCTCGTCCGGCTTCCGCGTGCTGGAGAGGACTCCGAGGGTGAGGTGGCTCAAGGCGCCGCTCACTTCTTTTTGGGGCTCGCCGGCTTGGAGCTGGTGGCCTTGTCCAAAGAGCTGGGCGGCGCTGCAACGGTCCTCTTGTCGGCCCGCTTTTCCTTGATGGATTTGCCGGACTTCTTGGATGCTGCTTGACGGGGGGATTTGTCAGCCATGATCGCTCCTGTAGCGGAACCGAAGAGGTTCCTGACTTCGAACGATACAGGCATCGACCTAATGGTCCCGGGGCCTCGGGCCAGGGTTTCCGGCCGAGGCCGTGCGGTGCGTTGGAGCGGCTGACGGGAATCGAACCCGCGTATCAAGCTTGGGAAGCTAGCGCTCTACCATTGAGCTACAGCCGCAGTGGGACGGTCCAAAATGCTGGACCGTGTCCCGGTAAACAACGAGATTTACCTTACCCCAGCCGGGGCAGTTCTTTGAACAAGTCACGCCGGGACAGGCCTGCAGCCGGATGCGGCCCGGCGGGCGGGGCGTCATGGCTCCCGCGGGCCCGAGGAATCTATAGCCTAGATCCATGACTGTTCTCCCGAGGGAAGGCCGCCGGTGCTAGAAAACCCGGCGCAGCCGTTGGACGCCGAGCTGGACCCGTCGCCGGCCGACCAAACTGCCGTTCCCCGGCAAACCCCGCGGCACCAGCAGCTGATCGTCACGGTCTACGGCCTATACGGGCGCGCCAACGGCGGCGCCCTGCCCGTCTCCGTGCTGATTTCCATGCTGGACCACCTCGGCGTCGAGTCCTCCGGTGTGCGTTCCTCAGTGTCCCGGCTCAAGCGCCGCGGCGTGCTGGAGAGCGTCAAGCAAGGTGGAGTCGCCGCGTACCGGCTGGCGCCGAACCTCGAGGACGTCTTCCAGGAAGGCGACCGCCGCATCTTCTCGCCCCGGCGCGCGACGGCGGCCGACCGCTGGCTGCTCATTGCCTTCTCGGTGCCGGAATCGCAGCGCCATCTGCGGCACCAGCTCCGCAGCATGCTGACGCGGATGGGGTTCGGCTCCGTGACGCCGGGCCTCTGGATTGCCCCCGGAAACACCTACGACGAAATCCGGCACCAGCTGGAGCGCGCCGGGCTGACGGCATACGCCGAATTTTTCAAGGCCGAACACCTGACCGCGGACGACGTCAAGGACAAGGTCTCGCAGTGGTGGGACCTTCCAGCCCTTGAGGCGCTCTACGCGGAGTTCATCGAACGCTTCGCGCCCGTCCTGGCGCGCTGGGAATCAGCGGCCGCGCCGGCGGCCGGGCCGGAGGCGGACCGCGCCGCCTTCGCCGACTACATCCAGCTCCTGACCCAGTGGCGCCGGCTGCCGTACCTGGACCCGGGCCTGCCGGAGGAATTCCTGCCCGCCGGCTGGCACGGCCTCACGGCGGAGCGGATTTTCGCGGAGCTGCACCGGCTCCTGAACGGCCCGGCCCACCAGCATGCCGAGCGGCTGCTGGCGGCGCAGGGCGGTTCCGGGCCGGCGTAGCCGCTTCCGGACCCGCCCAGCCGGCCGTGGCGCCTAGCCCTGGCCGGCCAGCACCGCGACGGCCTGGATCTCGATCAGCGCCTCGGGCTGCCAGAGGCGCGTGACGCCGACGCCGGCCATCGCGGGGTAGTCGGTTCCCGCCATCTCGCGCCAGATCCGCCCGATTTCGCGGCCGTTCTTCTGGTACTCCTCAACGTCGGTGAGGTAGATGTTCACGTTGACCAGGTCCGAGGGCATGCCGCCGGCTTCGGCCAGCGTGGTGAGGACGTTGGAGAAGCACTGCCGGAACTGCTCCACAATGCCGCCGGGAACAATGGCGCCGGTGCTGTCCATCGCCGTCTGCCCGCCGAGGTACACGGTGTTGCCGGCGAGCACGCCGTGCGCGAACCCGGAGGGCTTGGCCAGTGCTGCGGGGTTGATGACCTTGTGGTTCATAGTGGCTCCTCATTGAGTCGGCATGGCGTCGGTATCGAACTCGGCGGCGGGTGTGCGGGCGGCGAGATCCGGAACCAGGTCCGGTCCGGCCGGCCCTACCCAAACCGGTGAATTCGTGTTAACTTGAGCATATGTGACGACCGTAAAAATGTCGACATACCCTCGCGGGGATGGACAGCGGCCCAGTCACAGTGACCGGCAAAGGGGCCGGTTCCGCCGCCCGAACGGAAGTGAAGAATCATGCGCCTAGCGACCGTCATTACGGCAGCCCAGGAGGACGGCCCCACGACGCGTGCCGCCGTGCAGTCGGGGGGCCGCTTCATCCTGCTGGCCGCCAGGGACCTCAACGAACTGCTCGAGCGGCCGGACTGGCAGGAGCAGGCAGCTGCCGCCCTCGCCGCTGACAGCACCGCAACGGAGAGCATGTCCCTCGCCGACGCCCGGTTCGCCGCCGTGCTGCCGCGGCCGGGCAAGGTCATCTGCTGCGGGCTGAACTACGCGGACCACATCCAGGAGATGGGCCGCGAAGTGCCGGAATACCCCACGCTCTTCGCCAAGTACGCGGACACCCTGATCGGCGACGGCGCCAGCATCGACGCCGCCGGCCACGGCGCCAAACTGGACTGGGAAGCCGAACTGGCGGTCGTCGTCGGCGTCCCGCTCAAGAACGCCTCGCCGGCTGAGGCCGCCGCCGGGATCGCCGGGTACACCGTGGCCAACGACATCTCGCTGCGTGACTGGCAGAACCGCACCCTGCAGTGGTTCCAGGGCAAGGCCTTCGACCACACCACCCCGCTGGGGCCCGTGCTCGTGACTCCGGACGAATGCGACCCCGAGGCCGGCGTCCGGGTCCGCTGCCTCATCAATGGCGAGGAAGTCCAGAACGGCAACACCAAAACCCTCGTCTTCACCGCCGCCGCCCTGCTGGCCTACATCTCCACGTTCACGCAGCTGCGCCCCGGCGATGTTGTCCTCACCGGCACCCCCGGCGGCGTCGGGATGGGCGCCACCCCGCCGCGCTTCCTGCAGGGCGGCGACGTCGTCACCACCGAGGTCGAGGGCATCGGCACGCTGACGAACACCGTCCGGCTTTAAGCCAACACCCCGCCATACCGAAAGGAAACACCATGACCGAACAGATCACCGACCAGCTGACAGCGCAGGTTGTCCCCGTTGTGACCCGCAAGGGCGCAGAGCACCGCGACACCGGCCAGTCCGGCGGAGCCGTCCGGATCTCCGGCGTCAGCCCGCAGCACACCCCTGCTACAAAGATTTGGTACGGCCAGGTCAGCAACGAACCCGGCTACCGCTCCTTCCCGCACCACCACGGCGAAGCCGAGACCGGCGGCTACGTGCTGCGCGGCCACGGCCGGATCTACTTCGGCGTGGACTACAAGGAATTCATCGACATGACCGAGGGCGACTGGGTGTTCGTCCCGCCGTACATGCCGCATGTGGAAGCCAACATGAGCATCACCGAGGAACTCGTCTGGCTCACGGCACGCACGCCGGAGAACATCGTGGTCAACCTCGACGACGTCGACGACTCCGTACTCGACGGGTACCGCCGGGTATGACCCCGACGTCGGAGATCCTCCTGTCCGCCCTCGAACTGACGCCGGTCGAGCCGGAGTACCTCGACGAGGCCTACACCGCCACCACCCAGTACGTGCCCTGGCCCAAGGCCTACGGCGGCGACATGGTGGCGCAGGCCGCGGCCGCCGCGATGCGCTCGGTGGGGGAGGACCGCTCGCTGCACTCGATGCACAGCTACTTCATGCGTCCCGCGGACATCGGCGCCGAGGTCCGCTATGAAGTGGAGCGTCTCCGGGACGGCCGGGGGTACTCCACCCGGCAGGTCCGCGCCTACCAGGGCGGCAAAACCGTCTACGTGGCCATGGCCTCCTTCCACGCCGAGGAATCCGGCGAGGAATTCGCCCGGGCGATGCCGGCCGGGATCCCAGACGCGGAGTCGCTGCCGTCCTCCGCGGAACTGTTGGACGGCGTCGAGGGCGACGCCGCGGCCTACTGGTCGGGGGGCCGCAGCTTCGACATGCGGCACGTGCCCGGCGCCGTCTACCTCAGCGTTGAGGGCGAGCAGGTGCCGCACCAAGCAGTCTGGGTGAAGGCCTTCGACCGGCTCCCGGACGATCCGGACCTGCAGCGAGCGGCGCTCGCCTACGTCTGCGACTACACCATCCTGGAACCGGTCCTGCGGGTGCACGGCTACGCGTGGGGGGATCCGGGCCTGGTCACGGCCAGCCTGGACCATGCGATGTGGTTCCACCGGGACGGCCGGGTGGACGACTGGCTGCTCTACGTCCAGGAAGCGGTCTCCGCCCAGGCCAGCCGAGGCCTCGCCCAGGGGCACTTCTACGACCGGCAGGGGCGGCTCCTGGCCACTGTGGTCCAGGAAGGCATGATCCGGATGTCGATTGCTCCGTAACTGCCCTTTTGGGTAGCCATAACGGCCGTTACGGAGCGACCGATGAGCCCTTCCACCTCTTATCAATGACGATACGAAAGGTCTGCAATGGAACTGACGCCCTCGGCGCACCAGGACACCTTTGCGCGTGACAACCTGCCGCCGGCAGAGCAGTGGCCCACACTGGAGTTCACGCTGCCGGAACTGCAGTACCCGCAGCAGCTCAACGCCGCCACCGTGCTGATTGACGACGCCGTCCGCAGCTTCGGCGCGGACCGCCCGGCCCTCCTCACCCCGGACGGGGTCAAGTGGAGCTACGGGGACCTGCAGCGCCACGCCAACCAAGTGGCGCAGGTCCTCGTCGAGGACTTCGGGATCGTGCCCGGCAACCGAGTGATGCTGCGCTCCCCGAACAACCCGTGGCTCGTCGCGGCCTGGCTCGGCGTGCTCAAGGCCGGCGCCGTGGTGGTCACCATCATGCCCGCCCTGCGGGCCAACGAGATCCGGACCCTGCTGGAGCTGACCCGGCCGGCCGCCGCCCTGTGCGACAGCCGGTTCCTGGACGATCTGGCCGAGGCCGCCGGAAGCGACGTGCCGGTGCTGGCCATGGGGGGCAGCACCGACACGGACCTCACGGCCCGCTGTGCGACGAAAAGCGGCCAGTTCGCCGACGTCCCGACGGCGGCGGACGACGTCGCGCTGCTCGGCCCGACGTCGGGCACCACCGGGACGCCGAAGATCACCATGCACTTCCACCGCGATCTCCTCGCCAACGCCGACACCTTCGCGCGGCACATCCTCAGGCCCACGCCCGAGGACGTGTTCGCGGGCTCCCCGCCGCTGGCTTTCACCTTCGGGCTGGGCGGGCTGGTGGTCTTCCCGCTGCGCTTCGGCGCCTCCGCGCTCCTGACCGAACGCGCCACGCCGCTCGAACTGGCGCAGGCCGTCCACGCCGCGAAAGCCACCATCCTGTTCACCGCTCCCACGGCGTACAAGGCGATCCTCAAGGAAGGGGCCGAAGGGCTCCTGGCCACGCTGCGCACCGCGGTCTCGGCCGGCGAGCACCTGCCGGCCGAAACCTGGCGGACCGTCCACGAACGCACCGGCCTGAAACTCATCAACGGGATCGGCGCCACCGAAATGCTGCACGTCTTCATCTCGGCCGCCGGCGAGGACATCCGCACCGGCGCTACCGGGACGGCCGTGCCCGGCTACCGGGCTGCCATCCTGGACGGGGACGGCAAGGAACTTGGCCCGGACGCCGTCGGACGCCTCGCCGTGATCGGCCCCACCGGCTGCCGCTACCTCAACGACTCCCGGCAGCTGGACTATGTGGTCAACGGGTGGAACGTCACCGGCGACACCTTCCGCCGGGACGGGGACGGGTATTTCTACTACCAGGCCCGCTCCGACAACATGATCGTCTCCTCCGGGTACAACATCGGCGCCCCGGAAGTCGAGGCGGCCATCGACCAGCATCCGGATGTCATGGAAAACGCCGTCGTCGGCCGGCCCGACCCGGACCGGGGCAGCGTCGTCTGCGCGTTCATCGTGCTCCGCGAGGGCGTCGAGGCCAATGACGCCAAACGCAAGGAAATCCAGGACTTCGTCAAGCAGACCATCGCCCCGTACAAGTACCCGCGGCAGGTGAACTTCGTCGACGGCCTGCCCCGCAACCCCAGCGGCAAACTCCAGCACTTCCGGCTGCGCCAGCAGCTGGCCGCTGACACCGCCACCCCCGAACACCAGAACGCTTGAGAGGCACCACATGAAAATCGCAATCATCGGCGGCGGTCCGGGCGGACTGTACTTCGCCGCCCTCATGAAGCACCTGGACCCGAACCACGACGTCACAGTCTGGGAACGCAACGCCGCGAGCGACACCTTCGGCTTCGGCGTCGTCTTCAGCGACGAGACCCTCGGCGGAATCGGCAACGCGGACACCGTGATCGCCGAGTACATGTCCGAGCGCTTCGCCCGCTGGACGGACATCGACATCCACTTCAAGGGTGCGCAGCACACGGTCGGCGGACAGGGTTTCGCCGCCATGAGCCGCAAGGAACTGCTGGAGCTTCTGCAGCGCCGCTGCGCCGAACTCGACGTGGACCTGCGCTTCAGCACGATGGCGCCGGACGTTGAGGAACTCAGCCGGGACTACGACCTGGTCCTCGCCGCGGACGGCCTGAACTCCGCCGTCCGCTCCCGTTTCGCCGAGGTCTTCCGGCCCACCCTGGACGTCCGCAAGTCCAAGTACATGTGGCTGGGCACCGACCTCGTCTTCGAGGCGTTCAAGTTCTTTGTCAAGGACACCGAACACGGGGTCATGCAGATCCACGGCTACCCGTACTCGGACGAGGGCAGCACCTTCATCGTCGAGATGCACGAGGACGTGTGGCGGAACGCAGGCTTCGACGCCACCGAAAACCAGGCCTTCCGTCCCGGCGAAAGCGACGAGGCGGCCGTGGACGCGATCCGTGCCCTCTTCGCCGAGGAGCTTGAGGGCCATGAAGTCCTGGTCAACAACTCCAAGTGGATCAACTTCACCACCGTCCGCAACGAGTCCTGGCGGCACGGCAACATCGTGCTCCTCGGCGATGCCGCCCACACCGCGCACTTCTCCATCGGCTCCGGCACCAAGCTGGCCATGGAGGACTCCCTCGCCCTCGCCGCCTGCCTGCACGAGCACACCGGGCTCGGGGCCGCCCTGGAAGCCTACGAAACCGAGCGCCGGCCCGTGGTCGAATCCACCCAGCGCGCCGCCCAGGCCTCGCTGGAATGGTTCGAGAACATCGGCATGTACAAGGACCAGAACCCGGTGCAGTTCTGCTTCAACCTGCTCACCCGCAGCCGCCGGATCACCTACGACAACCTTAAGCTGCGGGATCCCGAGTTCGCGGCCCGGGTGGACGAGGAATTCGCCCGCACGCAGGGCATCGCGGGCAGTGCCCCTGCCATGTTCCAGCCCTACCGGATCGGCGGGCTGGAGCTGAAGAACCGGATCGTCGTCTCACCGATGGACATGTACTCCGCGACCGACGGTGTGCCCGGCAACTTCCATCTGGTCCACCTCGGCAGCAAGGCCCTCGGCGGCGCCGGGCTGGTCATGACCGAGATGGTCTGCGTCTCCGAGGCCGGCCGCATCACGCCCGGCTGCAGCGGCCTCTACAACGAGGCCCAGCAGGAGAGCTGGGCCGGGATCGTCGACTTCGTGCACAGCCGCTCGACGGCGGCCATCGGCGTCCAGCTCGGCCACTCCGGCCGCAAGGGCTCGACCAAGCTCATGTGGGAAGGCATCGACGAGCCGCTCGCCGCGGGCGGCTGGGAGCCGGTAGGCCCCTCGGCCATCCCGTACGGCCCCGGCAGCCCGGCGCCGCGGGAAATCGACCGCGCTGAAATGGACCAGGTCCGGGACGAGTTCGTCGCCGCCGCAGTCCGTGCGGCCGCCTCGGGCTTCGACCTTTTGGAACTGCACTGCGCACACGGCTACCTGCTCTCTTCTTTCCTCTCGCCGCTGGCCAACCGGCGCAGCGACGAATACGGCGGATCCCTTGAGAACCGGCTGCGCTACCCGCTGGAGGTGTTCGACGCCGTCCGCGCCGCCTGGCCGGTGGACAAGCCCCTGACCGTGCGGCTTTCGGCGACGGACTGGGCCCCCGGTGGCAACGACGAGCACGACGCCGTCGCGATCGCCCGGGCCTTTGTGGAGCACGGCGCCGACGGAGTGGACGTCTCCTCCGGCCAGGTGGTCAAGGAGGAGAAGCCGGCCTACGGCCGCAGCTACCAGACGCCGTTCGCGGACCGGATCCGGCAGGAAGTGGCGCACAAGGCAGGCGTCGCCGTCATCGCCGTGGGGGCGGTGTCCTCCTACGACGACGTCAACTCGATCCTGCTGGCCGGCCGCGCGGACCTCTGTGCACTGGGCCGCACGCACCTGTTCGATCCCCAGTGGACCCTGCACGCGGCGATCGAGCAGGACTACCGCGGGCCGGGCGCCGACTGGCCGCAGCAGTTCTCCGCGGGAAGCCGGAAGCCGCCGGCGGCCCGTACCGACGCCGTGCGGCCCCGGCTGGCACTGGTCCGGGAACCGGAGAGCGCCGAACTGCCGACGCACCTGCGCTGGACGCCGGCCAAGGTGTCGGCAGCGGTCTAGCGCAGGTTGGAAAGCCGCTGCCCGGTGTTTCTAAGGCGCGGTGCCCCAACGGCGCGGTGCCGGGCAGCCTCCGGGCGGGGCTAGCCCCGCCCGGAGGCCTCGCGGGCGGTAATCGTGGCCCTCAGCTCCGCCGGCCACGGGGTGGCGCCGGTGCCGCCCCGGGCCACATGGGCCGTAACGAAGGATCCGTGGGCGGCAAGGGCGCGGGGCCCGCCGCGGAACTCCTCGCCCCAGACTTCAAAGCTGAACGTCATGGACGTGCGGCCGATTTCCTCCACCACTACGGTGGTGGTGACCCGCTGACCGAAGTACAACTTCGCCCGGTAGTTGAGCTCGTGGCGAACCCGCGGGGCCGACGGGAAATAGTCCGGCAGATCCAGGTCCCGGAACAACTTGGCCTCGCAGGCCTCGACAAAGCGGAGCACCGCCGAATTGTGCTGGTGCCCCGCGGCATCCGTATCCACCCATTCAATAGTCCGTTCCAGCGTTGCCGTCGTGGCAGTGCAGGGGAGGGACTGGGTGGGGTTCATGAATACCGCCTGGAAGTTCGAAGAGCAGGAACCGTGCATTACTCAAGAGCGCATGACGCAAAAGTGCAGTACTCAGTGGGAGGTAAGTCCATGCTAGTAGCTTCACAAGATTCCGCCGCCGGCCACGCGGCCGCCGCGGATCCCGACCGTCAGCAGGCGCCGGCTCCAGCGCGGCCGGAGGACGCGGCCGGGACAGTCGCCCAGCTCGTCGGCCGCACCCTGGCCGGACTCGGCGTCGGGCACGTTTTCGGCGTCGTCGGCAGCGGGAACTTCGAGGTGACCAACGCGCTGCGGCTTGCCGGCGTCCCGTTCACCGCCGCCAGGCACGAAGGCGGGGCGGCCACCATGGCAGACGCATACTCGCGGATGTCCGGACGCATCGGCGTCGTCAGCACGCACCAGGGATGCGGCCTGAGCAACGCGATCACCGGCATCGGGGAGGCCGCCAAGAGCCGCACCCCGCTGATCGTGCTGAGCGCCGACACCCAGGCCTCCGCGGTCCGCTCCAACTTCAAGATCGACCAGGATGCCCTGGCCCGGAGCGTCGGGGCGGTGAGCGAACGGGTGCATTCCCCGGCCACCGCCGTCGCGGACACCCTCCGGGCCTTCCGCACCGCCCGGAACGAGCGCCGGACCGTGGTGCTGAACCTGCCCCTCGACGTCCAGTCCGCGCCGGCACCCGCGGCGCCGGCGGCAGCGGCGGCAGCGGTGGCGCCCGCGCAGCCGGTACGGCCGTCGGCCGCCAGTGTGCGTCGGCTCGCGCATCTCATCGACGCCGCAGAGCGCCCGGTCTTCGTGGCCGGCCGCGGCGCCCGGGAGGCAGGGGGCGAACTTCTCGGCCTCGCCGCCCACGCCGGCGCCCTCGTGGCCACCTCGGCCGTGGCCAACGGGTTGTTCCACGACGAGGCCTTCTCCCTGGGTATCTCCGGCGGATTCTCCTCGCCCCTCACGGCGGAGCTGATCCAGGGCGCCGACCTGATCGTCGGCTGGGGCTGCGCGCTGAACATGTGGACCATGAGGCACGGCCACCTGATCTCCGACGGGACCGCCGTCGTGCAGGTCGACGTCGAGGACTCCGCCCTCGGCGCCAACCGGCCGGTTGACCTGGGGGTAGTCGGAGACGCCGAACTGACGGCGGCGGACGTCCTAGCGGACCTGCGGACGCTCCAGCCGGAACCGGTTGCCAAGTACCGCACGGAGGAGATTGCGCGGGACATCGCCGTCCGCTCGCGCTGGAACGATGTCGACACGCCGGACCTCTCCGGGGACGGACGGATCGACCCGCGCGTCCTCAGCCGCGAACTCGATACCATCCTGCCCGCCGAACGTATTGTCTCTATCGACTCCGGCAACTTCATGGGCTATCCCAGCACCTATTTGAAGGTCCCGGACGAGTTCGGCTTCTGCTTCACCCAGGCCTTCCAGTCGATCGGCCTCGGGCTCTCGACGGCGATCGGGGCCGCGCTGGCCCGGCCGGACCGACTGCCCGTGCTTGGCGCCGGAGACGGCGGCTTCCTGATGGGCATCAGCGAACTCGAGACCGCCGTCCGGCTGGGCCTGCCGCTGGTCTGCATTATCTACAACGACGCCGGCTACGGCGCGGAGGTCCACCACTTCGGCGGGGGCGCTGCGGCCGACGGCGGTCCCGCCGTCGACCTCGGAACCGTGACCTTTCCGGACACAGATATCGCCGCGATCGCGCGGGGCTTCGGAGCGGACGCGGTCACAGTCCGGAGCGCGGCCGATCTCGACGAGGTCCGGAAATGGGTGCAGGAGCGCCCGGCCCGGCCGCTCGTCATCGATGCCAAGATCGCATCCGACGGCGGCGCATGGTGGCTAGCCGAGGCCTTCAAGGGACACTGACGGTCTCAGCGCCAACACCTGACGATCGTTACGCAAACGATATATGCTGTTTTGTTTACTGCCGGAAACAAAGCGTGACACAGTGGGCTCAGCGTGAGCTGTCCCGAACTTCCCTTCGAAATCTCCACGAGAGGTAATCCCATGGCGCAGTCAATGACGACTGAGTTAAGCAACG
This sequence comes from Arthrobacter sp. UYCu712, assembly GCF_040547005.1. NCBI lineage: Bacteria > Bacillati > Actinomycetota > Actinomycetes > Micrococcales > Micrococcaceae > Arthrobacter > Arthrobacter sp. UYCu712. The sequence goes on along the minus strand of NZ_JBEPOZ010000014.1, from coordinate 58,948 downwards.
AGGCACCAACCCGCTGGAAGGGCCACCCGGTCCTCATCCTGTGCTTCCTGGCCATCGTCTTTGATGGCTACGACCTGGTGGTCTACGGCTCCACGGTGCCGACCATCCTGAAGTTCCAGGACTGGGGCGTCACAGCAGGCCAGGCCGGCCTGATCGGCAGCCTGGCCCTCGTCGGCATGCTGGTCGGCACCCTGTCCGTCGGCATCCTGACCGACAAGCTGGGCCGCCGCCGCATCATGCTGGCCTGCATTGTCTGGTTCTCCACCTGCATGCTGCTGACTGCGTTCGCACCGTCCGCCGAGATCTTCGGCTTCCTGCGGTTCCTCACCGGCCTGGGCCTGGGCGGCATCGTCCCGACCTGCATCGCGCTGACCGTCGAATATGCCCGCAAGGAGCGGCGCCAGATCGCCAACGCCGTGATGTTCAGCGGCTACTCGGTGGGCGGTGTCGGGGCCTCGCTGCTCGCCATCAACCTGCTCCAGCACATCGACTTCCGCTGGATGTACGCCATCGGCGCCCTCCCGCTGGTCACCCTGCTGCCCGTGGCCTGGAAGCTGCTGCCGGAATCGGTCGCCTACCTGGCCCGCAAGGGACGTACCGAGGAAGCCAAAGCCACCGCGGCCCGCTACGGACTGGTGTACTCCGACATCGTTACCGCCGAGGACGTCAAGACTGGCGCCGATGCGCCGAAGGCCGCCATGAAGGTGCTCTTCACCCGCAAGTGGGTCCGCTCCACGATCCTGTTCGCACTCGCGAACTTCTGCGGACTGCTCCTCGTCTACGGGTTGAACACCTGGCTCCCGCAGATCATGCGGCAGGCCGGTTTCCAGCTCGGCGATGCCCTGACGTTCCTGCTGGTCCTCAACGCCGGCGCCATCGTCGGCTCCATCAGCGCCTCGGTGCTGGCGGACCGGATCGGCATCCGGAAAGTCGTCACGGCGTCGTTCATCCTGGCCTTCGTCGCCATCCTGATGCTGAGCCTGAAGCTGCCCCTGGCCATCCTGCTCGTGATCGTGGCCTTCGCCGGCCTGGGTTCGGTGGGGACCCAGATCCTGGTGGGCGGCTACTGCGCCACCCACTACCCGCAGTCCCTCAGCGCCACCGCGCTCAGCTGGTCCCTCGGCATCGGACGCATCGGCGCAATCTGTGGCCCGCTGATCGGCGGCCTGATCGCCGGGATGGCCTTCGGCTGGCAAGTGAACTTCTACATGTTCGCGGCCTTCGCGGTGATCGGCGCCGTTGTGGTGTTCTCGGTACCGAAGCTGGCGGAGAAACAGGCATAACGAAGTAAGTGAACTCGGGGGCCCCGGCCCCTCAGCAAGGCCCGCCATGCGGCTGCATGGCGGGCCTTGCCGTGTGTTCCGATGCTCCGCCGGCGGACCCCCGGTGATGATCCGGCCGTCTGCGCTGAATGGGTAGTCCGGTCTCGGATCCGGGTAATCCAGGCAAGTAGTCGGCCCGCGGCAACAAATATGACGAGTGGTCAGCAAAACCAATAGTGGTAGGACCCACTCGTGTGCAGCCGAGCGCCATCCAATTAACGGGAGACCACAGCCAATCCCAGTCGCTAGAAGGTCTCGCTATGTATGACCAGAAGTTGATGGTGGTCCATCCTTTCTTGCCAACGGGTGGGCTCAGCCGGCGAATCCTGCACTTCGTCGATGCCAACATCCTGGGCGTGGTGCAAAACAGGATCCCGCGACGGGGTCCTGACGCCAACACGGCTTACGTCGCCGGATACGGTGCCAAACATCCCGAAAACATCCCTCCCGTGAAGCAGCACGATGACGACGACGACGGTCCCTTCCGGCCCGCCCACGTCCGCCGGGGCAAGTTTGTGAGCGTGGAAACGTCATAGGAGGACCCGCAGCGCAGTATGTCCATAACTCTTCGATAAAGGCCCGCCCCGCGACCGCGTGAGGCGGGCCGCGCTGTCTATCCTGAAAGAGTTAGCTGCAGTCTCCGGGGAAGCGGGCTACGCCTTCAGCCGTCCGCCAAGCAAGGATTTCCGTGGCATTCGCAGAGTACGACGTCGTTATCCAGTGCGACGCAATGAGCGTTTACAACTTCCTCGTGGACGCCCGGAATCTCCCGCGCTGGCGTGCCGGAATCCGCAGCATCGAGCTGGAATCCGGTGCCGCGGGTGCCAAGGGGGCCGTCTACCGGCAGACCATCAAAGGACCGGGCGGCCGGCTGGTCGCCGGGGACTTCGAAATCATCGAGGCCCGGCCGGGAGCCGAGATCCAGTATCAGGTCATAGTAGGTCCGGTCCGCCCGCATGGCGGCTACTACCTGAGCACCGAAGGCCGGCGCACGCGGGTCCGCTTCGCTCTGGAGTGCGAGCCGAGGGGGATCCTGGCCCGGCTGAGGTCCCGGTTCCGCCGGGCGATGAAGGCAGAAGTCTGCCAGTTGGAGCGGCTCAAGACGGTCCTCGAAGGTATGCCGCACCCGGAATAGACACGAATCGCAGGGATTCCGGCCGGCCGCGCAGCCCGAAACACAGGCCCCGCGCAACCCGGCCCCCAGTGAGTACGGTATTTTTGATCTGTGCTGATCTCAGACCGCGACATTCGTGCCGAAATAGACTCCCAGCGGATTGTTCTGGAGCCGTTCGACCCTGCCATGGTTCAGCCATCGTCGGTGGACGTCCGGATCGACAAGTTCTTCCGACTCTTCGACAACCACAAATATGCCCACATCGATCCGGCGGAAGAGCAGCCTGACCTGACCCGCCTCGTCGAGGTCGAGCAGGGCGAGCCGTTCATCCTGCACCCGGGGGAGTTTGTCCTGGGCTCGACCTACGAGACCGTGTCCTTGCCGGCCGATATCGCCGCCCGGCTGGAAGGCAAATCCTCACTGGGCCGGCTGGGGCTGCTCACGCACTCCACCGCAGGCTTCATTGACCCCGGATTCTCCGGGCATGTCACCCTGGAGCTTTCCAACATGGCAACGCTGCCCATCAAGCTGTGGCCGGGGATGAAGATCGGCCAGCTGTGCTTCTTCCGGCTCACCTCAGCAGCCGAGCACCCGTACGGCTCGGGCAAGTACGGCAACCGGTACCAGGGCCAGCGCGGCCCTACGGCCAGCCGGAGCTACCTGAACTTCCACCGCACCGACATCTGACTTACAGTCCGTCCGCCGTGCGTACAGCCGGCGGCTTTGCCGGACGCCGGAGCATCGCCACGACGGGTTCCACAAGCCTTGCTGCCAGCGGGCCGGTGATGGCCATGATCAGCACGTAGGCCGTGGCGAGGGCCGCGAGCTGCTCCGGGACGACGCCGGACGCGACGGCCAGGCCTGCGATCACAATCGAGAATTCGCCGCGCGCGATCAGCGCGGCACCGGCGCGGAAGCGGCCCGGCAGCCCGATTCCGGCCCGCTTCGCCGCCCAGATGCCGGTCAGCATCTTGGTGGCCGCCGTCACCAGGGCCAGCAGCAGGGCCCAGCCGAGGACGGGCGGGATGGTCGAGGGGTCCGTGTTGAGGCCGAACACCACGAAGAAGATGGCCGCGAAGAGGTCCCGCAGCGGTTCCAGGATCCGGGTGGCGCTGTGGGCGGTGGCCCCGGAAATGGCTATCCCCAGCATGAAGGCCCCCACTGCCGCGGACACCTGCATGGCCGCGGCCAGCCCGGCCACCAGCAGGGCGGCGCCGAGCAGGTTGAGCAGGAAAACTTCGGAGTTCTCGCTGTGCACGGCCCTGGACACATGATGGCCGTGGCGCAGCGCCACGAGGAGCACCACGGTGACGACGGCGAGCGAGATCCCGACGGTCTGTAGCCCCACGACGAAGCTGACGCCCGCCAGGGTGGCCGTCAGCACCGGAAGGTAGATGGCCATGGCGAGGTCCTCGAACACGAGGATCGAGAGCACCACGGGCGTTTCGCGGTTACCGATCCGGCCGAGGTCCGTGATGACCTTCGCGGCGATCCCGGAGGAGGAGATGTACGTGACGCCGCCCATCACCATCGCACCGACCAGGCCCCAGCCCAGCAGGACCGCCAGCCCGGCACCGGGCAGGAAGTTCAGCAGCAGGTCCAGGACGCCGGCCTGCCAGGACCGCCGCAACCCCGTGACAAGCTCCGCGGCGGTATATTCCAGACCGAGCATAAGCAGGAGGAGGATGACACCGATCTCGCTGGAGAGGTGCGCGAATTCGTGCATGCCTTCGAGTTTGACGAGGCCGCCGGCCCCGAAAAACAGCCCGCCCACGAGGTAAAGCGGGATGGGCGACATTCCGATCCGTCCGGCCAGCCGTGCCAGCAGGCCGAGGCAAAAGACGACGGCCCCCAGTTCGATCAGGGTAAGCGCGAGCGGATCCATGCCGCTTAGCCGTTGCGCAGGATGCTGGCCGCTGTATCCAGGCCTTCTTGCGTTCCCACCGCAACGAGCAGATCACCGGGGTGCAGGACGAGATCCGGTCCCGGCGACGGGACCACCTCCCCTTCGCGCATGATGGCCACGATCGACACGCCGCTGCGGGTCCGGATGCAGGCCTTGCCCATGGGCTGGTTGTGGAAGGGCGAGTCGGCGCCGATGGAGAACTGACGGGTGACGATCCCGGGGATTTCCCGGTGTTCTTCCGAGAGCTGCATGGCCAGGCGTTGTCCGCCCAGGAGGTTTCCCAGCGCGGCGGCTTCGTCGGCGGTCAGGGGGATGGACGCCTGGCAGGTGTCCGGATCGTCCCAGGTGGAGACGATCAGTTCGGTCTGGCCTTCACGGTATTCCACGACGCCGATCCGGCGTCCCGAGGCGGTCATGAAGTCCTTGCGCCGGCCGAGGCCGGGGAGGTCTGTCTCATCCACGTTCATCCTCCCAGCCTAGTGCGCGGCGGGGATTTTCGGGCAGCTTCAGGACGGGGGTACGACGGCGATTTCCGACTTGCCCGGCGGCTTGACCGGGAGCAGGACCAGCAGCCCGGCCAGGAGCACCACCATGATGCCGAGAATGCCCCAGCGCTGCGCTTCGCCGGGAGCCACAAGCGGTGCAGCGACGGCGATGCAGAGGGTGAAGAGGGCGGGGGCGAGGAAGCTCACGGCCCGGCCCGTGGTGGCGTACAGGCCGAACAGCTCACCGGACTCCCCGTGCGGGGCGAGCCGGGCCAGGTAGGCGCGGGACGAGGACTGGGCCGGTCCCACGAAGAGGCACAGGAACAGCCCAAAAACCCAGAAGGTGGTGGTCCCGGCCCAGTTCACGCCGAAAAGTTCGTAATCGCCGTTGCCGAGGACCAGGATCATCGTGCCGGCGATGAGCAGGCCGCACAGCGAGCCGATGATGACGGCCTTGGGCCCCACCTTGTCGTCGAGGAAGCCGCCCACGATGGCGCCCACGGCCGCCACCACGTTGCCGAAGATGGCGAAGAAGATGACCTCCTTGAGCTCGAAGCCGAACGTGCCGGCGGCAATGATCCCGCCGAAGGTGAAGACCGCCGCCAGCCCGTCCCGGAAGACGGCGCTGGCCAGGAGGAAGTAGATCGTGTGTGGACTCGTCTTGTAGATGGCCCGGATGCGCCGGACCAGGAGGCGGTAGGAGGCCAGGAGCCCCAGCCCGGCGCCCTGCCCGGTGCTCGGCAGCTCCGGTACGGCGAAAAGCACCGGCAGCGCGAAGATGAAGAACCACAGGGCCGAGAACACGGCCACGAGGCGGATGTTCAGGCTGTCGGCCGTGGACGCGCCGAACCAGTCGAAGCTGGGCTGGACGAACAGCTGGAGCACGATCAGCAAGGCGACGATGCCGCCGAGGTAGCCCATCGCCCACCCGAAGCCGCTGACTTTTCCGACGTTCCCGGGGGTGGAGACCTGGGCGAGCATGGCGTTGTAATTGACGCCTGCGAACTCGAAAAACACGTTGCCCAGCGCAATCAGCGTCACGCCCAGCAGCAGGAACTCCGGACGCGGGAAGACGAAAAAGCACAGTCCCGTCAGCAGTGCGACGGCGGCCGTGTTGACCCCCAGCCACAGCTTGCGCCGGCCGCCGCTGTCGGACCGCTGCCCGGTCACCGGTGCCAGCAGGGCGATGGCGGCGCCGGCGATGGCCAGCGCTCCGCCGAGCACCGCCGAGGCCTGGTCCTCGCCGCCGAACGCGTTGGACGTCAGGTAGACGGTGAAGACGAAGGTGGTCATGACGGCGTTGAACGCGGCCGATCCCCAGTCCCAGGCGGCCCACGCCAGCACCCGGCCCCTGTTCGGGACCAGGCTTCCGGTTTCCAGTTCCGAAGCAGGACGCGTGGCCTCGGGGGCAGCAGCGGAGTTCATAGCGTGAATAGTATCCGCAGCGAACACTGCGGCAGGTGCACGCGTGGAAAAGAATTTGCTGACGCTTGGTAAACTGTCCGGACTGAACCTAACGGATGACCGCCTGCTCCAACTTTTTGACAATCGAATTCCTGACGTTGCGGAGATACCAGTGATCACAGTCCTTGCCGTGCACTTTGCGGTGGCTGCTGTGGCGCCATTGCTTTTCCGGAAGTTCGGCAGGAACTCGTTCTACGCCCTCGCGGCGGTACCGGCGGCGTCGTTCGTCTGGCTCATCCTGCAGCACGGCGACGTCTACTCGTCCGCCGGCACGGCCGAAGTGCTGCCGTGGGTTCCGGGGCTGAAGCTGGAGCTGGCGTTCCGGATGGATGCCCTGGCCTGGGTCATGTCCCTGCTCATTCTCGGTGTCGGCGCGCTTGTGCTCGCGTACTGCGCCCGGTATTTCAAGGACAAGGACGATTACCTCGGCGGCTTCGGCGCGCAGCTGCTGGCCTTCGCCGGGGCGATGTTCGGGCTCGTCACCGCGGACGATCTGCTCCTGATGTTCATTTTCTGGGAACTGACCACCGTCCTGTCCTACCTGCTGATCGGGTACGCCCGCACCCGGCTGTCCGCGCGCCGCTCTGCCCTGCAGGCCCTGATGGTGACCACAGCCGGCGGCCTGGCCATGCTCGTGGGCCTCATCATGCTGGGCTTCAGCGCCGGGACGTACCGGATTTCGGCCATCCTGGAACAGGCGGCGGCGCTGGTCACCGGGCCGGACAGCGCGGCCATTGGTGCCGCCGTCGTGCTCATCCTGATCGGCGCGATCACCAAGTCGGCCCTCGTTCCCTTCCACTTCTGGCTTCCGGGCGCCATGGCAGCCCCCACCCCGGTCAGCGCCTACCTGCACGCCGCAGCCATGGTGAAGGCCGGCATCTACCTCGTGGCGCGGCTGGCCCCGGGTTTCTCGGAGACGGCATTCTGGCTGCCTGTGGTGCTGGGCCTGGGCCTGGCCACCATGCTCGTGGGAGGCTACCGGGCGCTCCGCCAGACGGACATCAAACTCATCCTCGCCTACGGCACCGTCAGCCAGCTCGGCTTCCTGACCATGGTGGTGGGGCTCGGCACCCCCGGCGCCGCCCTTGCCGGCCTGGCGCTGCTGCTGGCGCACGGGCTCTTCAAAGCGACGCTCTTCCTGGTGGTGGGCATCATCGACCACCAGGCCGGCACCCGCGACATCCGCAAACTTTCCGGTGTCTACGGTTCCGCCCGGGCGCTGGCCATCGTGGCCGGCATCGGCGCCGCCTCGATGGCGGGCATCCCGCCGCTGTCCGGCTTCGTGGCCAAAGAAGCCGTCCTCGAGGCGTTCGTCCACTACGGCACCGACGCCGGCGCAGGGCCCTGGGGCATGGTGCTCCTGATCGGGATGGCCCTGGGGTCGGTCCTGACGTTCGCCTACAGCGCCCGGTTCATGTGGGGCGCCTTTGCCGTCAAGCCGGGGGTGGAGACGACACCGTTCAAGCCGATCAGCCCGTCTTTCCTCGCCGCCCCGGCCGTCCTGAGCCTGCTCATCGTTGTCTACGGCTTGTGGCCGGTCCCCGTGGACGGCTGGATCCAGCCGTACGCCGCCTTGTTCCTCGACGGATCGGCTGACCACGGGGAGTCCACCGCCGGGCACCTGGCCCTGTGGCACGGATTCACGCCGGCCCTGGGGCTGACCGCCATCACCGTGGTCCTCGGCCTGGCCATGTTCTACGGCCGGCAGGCCGTGTCCCGGCTGCAGAGCCTGGTCCCCGGCTGGATCGACGGCGACCGCGGCTACCAGCTGGCCATCGGTGCCCTCGACGACGCCGCCGTCTGGGTCACCGGCCGGACCCAGCGTGGTTCGCTGTTCTTCTACCTCTCGGTCATCCTCACCGTGGCGTTCGTCCTTCCGCTCACGGTGCTGCTCACGTCCGGGAAGCCGCTGCCGGGGGACCTCTACTTCATCGATCCCAACTCCCCGCTGCAGCTGGTGGTCGGCGCCGGGATCGTGATCGGGGCGCTCGCCGCCGTGCGGGCCAACAAGCGCTTCCTCGCCGTGCTGATGGTGTCCGTCACGGGCTATGGAATTGCCCTCATGTTCGCGCTGCAGGGCGCCCCGGACCTCGCCCTGACGCAGATGCTGGTGGAGACCATCATCCTGGTGGCGTTCGTCCTGGCCATGCGGAGCCTCCCCGCCGAACTGCGGGACCGCACCGGAGGCAGATACCGGGTCATCCGCGTGATCATCGGGCTCGCCTTCGGCCTCACCATGGTCTTTGTCGCCATCTACGCGCTGGGCGCCCGGGTGGCCGGGCCGGTGTCGCTCGAATTCCCGAGGCTGGCCTACGAAGGCGGCGGCGGGCTCAACATCGTCAACGTCACCCTCGTGGACATCCGTGCCTGGGACACCTTCGGCGAGATCTCCGTGCTGGCCCTCGCGGCCACCGGCGTCGCCAGCCTCATCTTCGTCCGCGGCCGCGGCGACGGCATCCGCGCCTCGTCCACCGTCGCCGAAGGGACCGTCGGGCGCCGTAAGCCGGCCCGCGGGGCGGGGGGCAACACCCGCGACGACGCCGCGCTGGCCATGAGCCGCCGCTTTGCCGCCTCCAGCCGCGACGCCTGGCTCGTCGCCGGGCGCACCTTGGCACCGGAACGGCGCTCGATCATTTTCGAAGTTGTCACCCGGCTGATCTTCCACTCCATGATCGTGTTCTCCGTCTACCTGCTCCTGGCCGGCCACAACCTGCCCGGCGGCGGCTTCGCCGGCGGACTCACCGCCGGCCTGGCGCTGACGATGCGCTACCTCGCAGGCGGCCGGTACGAGCTGCGGGAGGCCACCCCCGTCAGCGCCGGCGCCCTGCTCGGGATCGGCCTCGCCACCGCGGCCGTCTCGGGTGTGGCACCGCTGCTGCTTGGCGGCCAGGTGTTCCAGAGCGCCATCATCGAACTCTGGCTCCCGGTCTTCGGGGACATCAAGTTCGTCACGTCCACCCTGTTCGACATCGGCGTCTACATCGTCGTCGTGGGCCTGGTGCTGGACGTGCTGCGGAGCCTCGGCGCGGAAATCGACGAGCACTTCGAAGAGCACCCGGCCGAACCGTCCGAAGACCAGGAATCCGTCGGGGTCCCCGCTGAAACTACTGCCAAGGGGAAAGCATGAGCGTCAACCTGACCCTGCTGACGGTCATGGGAGCCCTGTACGCCTGCGGCATCTACCTGATCCTGGAGCGCAGCCTCACCCGCGTGCTCCTGGGCCTTATGCTCCTCGCCAACGCCACCAACCTGCTGATCCTCGCCACCGGCGGCTACGCCGGGCTGGCGCCGTTGTTCAGCAAGGACACCGGGGCGGGGGAATACAACGACCCGCTGCCGCAGGCCCTCATCCTGACCTCGATCGTGATCTCCTTCGCGGTCACCGCGTTCATGCTCGGCATGATCTACCGCACCTGGGTGCTGGCACGCCAGGACGAAATCCAGGACGACGCCGAGGACCGCCGCGTCGCCGAGACGCCCAGCTTCGACGCCGAGGATGACTCCGTGATCCCGGTAGAGACCTCCGAATTCCCGCTCACCATGATCGGTTCGGACGGCGACGGGATCTCCGACACCCCCGCCGGAAACAACGCCGCCGCGAACAACGCCGCCGGGTCCGCCACCGTCAAGGTGGGGGACCGCAAGCTCGATGCCCAAGTCGCCGCCGCGGAAGAACAACCCGGCTCGCTCAACGTGACCCCACCAGGCCAGGAAGGAGGCGGACAGTGAACATCGCCAGTTTCGCCCCGCTCGCCGTCGTACTTCCCATCCTGGGCGCCGCCCTGACCTTCCTGCTGATCCGGCACTCCAGCGCCCAGCGGGCGGTCAGCATCGCGCTGCTCTCCCTGACGCTGCTGCTCGAATGCCTGCTGCTCGCCTCCGTCTGGGAGGGCGGCACCGCGGCGGTGAACATCGGCGGCTGGCTTCCGCCCTGGGGCATCGTCATGGTGGTGGACCAGTTCTCCTCGCTGATGCTCGTGGTGTCCTCCTCCGTGAGCCTGGCCGTGCTGGTCTACGCCACCGGGCAGGGCATGGCCGACGGCGACCAGGACGCGCCGGTCTCGATCTTCCACCCGACGTACCTGATCCTGGTGGCCGGGGTCTCCAACGCGTTCCTCTCCGGGGACCTGTTCAACCTCTACGTGGGCTTTGAGATCCTCCTGACCGCCAGTTACGTGCTGATGACACTCGGCGGTACGGGCCCGCGGATCCGGGCCGGGGTGACCTACGTGGTGGTCTCGGTGGTGTCCTCGGTACTCTTCCTGATCGCGATCGCCATGATCTACGGCGCCACCGGAACCATCAACATGGCCGACCTCGCCATCAAGCTCGCCGACGTGGACCAGGGCACACGGAACCTGCTGCACGTCATGCTGCTGGTCGCGTTCGGCATCAAGGCCGCCGTCTTCCCGTTGTCCTTCTGGCTCCCCGACTCCTACCCGACCGCCCCCGCCCCGGTCACGGCGGTGTTCGCCGGGCTGCTGACCAAGGTGGGCGTCTACGCGATGGTGCGCACCGAGACGCTGCTCTTCCCGGGCGACACCTTCAACACCCCGCTGATGATCGCCGCCCTGCTGACCATGGTGGTGGGAATTCTGGGCGCCCTGGCCCAGAGCGACATCAAACGACTGCTCTCCTTCACCCTGGTCAGCCATATCGGCTACATGGTCTTCGGGCTGGCAATGTCCTCGGTGGCGGGACTGGGCGCTGCCGTCTTCTACGTGGCCCACCACATCACCATCCAGACCAGCCTGTTCCTGGTCACCGGCCTCATTGAACGCCGGGGCGGCAGTTCCTCCATGGACCGCGTCGCCGGGCTGGCCAAACTCTCGCCGGTGCTGGCTGTGCTGTTCTTCGTGCCCGCGATGAACCTGGCGGGAATCCCGCCGCTCTCCGGCTTCCTGGGCAAGCTGGGGCTCCTGCAGGCCGGCGTGCAGCTGGGGACCCCGCTGGCCTACGCCCTGGTGATCGGCGGAGTGCTGACCAGCCTCTTGACCCTGCTGGCGATAGCGAGGGTCTGGAACCGCGCGTTCTGGCGTAAGCCGGAGGACGCCGAACATCCTGATCCCGTGCTCCTGGCCGTTCCGGGGGACACCGCCACCGGTGACCGCGCAGGCAAGAGCAACGTCACCCTGCTGCCGCGGACCATGGTCGGCTCCACCCTCGGCCTGGTGATTTTCGGCGTCGCGCTGACCGTCTTCGCCGGACCCCTGTTCAAGGTGGCGGACCAGTCCGCCGCGGAGATGCTGGACCGGACCGCCTACATCCAGGCGGTCCTGGGCGGGGACGCACCGGTGCCGGTCCTGGCCCAGCCCGCCGGGCCGGGAGGAGAGAAATGAGCCGGAAACGGATCTCGCTGCGCCAGGAGCTCCCGCTGCTGGTCTGGCTCGTGATCGTCTGGGGCGCCCTCTGGCAGGACTTCAGTCCCGGCAACCTGCTCTTCGGCGCCATCATCGCCGTGGTGGTGGCCAGGCTCTTCTACCTGCCCCCGATGGAGCTGGGTGGCCGCTTCAACGTGCTGCGCGCCATCCACTTCGCCGCGACGTTCCTCGTCAAAGTGGCGGCAGCGAGCTTCCAGGTCCTGTACCTCGCCGTGGCCAAGGGCCCCAAGGTGATCAGCGCCGTCGTCGCCGTCCCGCTCCGAAGCCATTCCGACCTGCTGGTGACCGCCACCGGCCACGTGATTTCGCTGATCCCCGGTTCGCTCGTGGTGGAGGTGGACAGGTCCACCTCCACGCTCTACATCCACGGCGTCAATGTCCGCAACCCGGAAGATGCCGCGCAGCTGCGGAAGGAAGTCCGCGACGCCGAGGCCGGCCTGATCCGGATCATGGGTACCAAGGCTGAACTTTCCGCACTGAACCAGGAGGTGGGCGCATGATGCAGCTCGTCCTGACCGTAACCGCCGTCGTGCTGACCCTGGCCGCCGCGGGTGCGATCATCCGGATCGCGCGGGGCCCGTCCCTGCTGGACCGTGTGCTGGCCGCCGACGTGCTGCTGGCGATCGTGGGCGCGGCGCTCTGCATCGACATGGCGGTCAACCGGCACCTGAACAACCTCATGCTGCTGGTGGCCGTGTCCATCATCGGGTTCATCGGATCCGTGACCGTGGCCCGGTTCGTCGCCGACCGGCGGGAGCAAACCCGTGAATCCTGACAACTCTTCGGGCGACTTCTCCGGCGACACCGTGATCGACGCCGTCTCGGCGGTGTTCATGCTGGTCGGCGCCCTGATGTCCCTCGGCGCGGCGATCGGGCTGCTGCGGTTCCCCGACCTCATGAGCAGGATGCACGCCGCCACCAAGCCCCAGGTGCTCGGGCTGTTCCTGCTGCTCTGCGCGGTGGGACTCCAGATGCGCACCTGGTGGGTGTGGCCCGTCCTTGTGGTGGCCTGGATCTTCCAGCTGCTCACCGTGCCGGTGTCCGCCCACATGGTGGGCCGGGCCGGTTACCGCACCAAGCACCTCCACCCGGAACTGCTCAGCGCCGACGAGCTCGAGGCCGTGGTGCAGCAGGCCGCGGGCACGAGCGGGTTCTCCGACGAGGGTGCCGAGCCGGACGACGGCGGCCGCGACCGCCGCTGAGCGGGTGGTTAGACGATGGGCCTAGTCGATGCACCCAGACACTGCGCCTAGACCAGGTCCTGGGTTTTGGCGAAGCGGGTGATGGCCCGCTGGGTGCCGCGGTTCGCGAGGACCTGGATGATGGCGCTGACCGAGGCTGAGATCAGCGCGAACGTCAGGGCCGAGCGCAGCGTGGTGGGGACGTCGTCTTCGGTGCCCTTGGGCGGTTTGTTGCCCGTGGACTTTTCCCAGACGGTGTCGACGAGCTTGGTGCCGAGGAACCCGGCAAGCAGGCTGATGCCGGTTCCGAGCAGTTTGATGAAGATGTTCATTCTTCGGACTCCTTGTGGGAGGAAACAGGGCTTCCCCTAGCCTAGCGTCCCGGCCCCCGCAGCAGGGCCGCCACCGCGCGGGCCGCGCCGGTCCCTCCGCACCCCGATTGTGACAGCCGGGCAAGGGATAACCGGCCCTGCGGGTGTAGACTAGGCATCGCCCACAAGGGCGATATTTAGATACGACAGGGGAGCGCCGCCGTCGGGCATCGCTGGAGAAATCCAGGGAAACCATCGGTGGGCGCTGAGAGTGCGGACAGCCGCAGACCCTCGAACCTGATCCGGTTAGTACCGGCGCAAGGGAGTCGAGTTCTCAGAGTGCGTGGCGGGGCGGCGGAAGCCGCGGCCGGCCGTCGCACTCTCCCCTCCTGTTCCTCAGGAGGACGACATGACTGACATTTCTGCGAAGCAGACGCTCACCCGGCGCAATTACAACTGGCGTGTGGTGGACATTGTGGTGGCCGCCCTGATCGCGGTTGCCGGCGGCGTCATTTTCTGGGCCTGGTCCCAGGGCGCCAACCTCATTTCCGCACCGGTCAACGCACTGTATCCGCCGTTGACCGGACTCTACGCCGGCGGCTGGATGATTCCCGCCGTGCTGGGCATGCTCATCATCCGCAAGCCCGGGGCCGCACTGTTCTGCGAAACGGTGGCAGCGACCGGTGAACTGATCATGGGCTCGCAGTACGGCACCACGGTGCTGATCTCCGGCGTCCTGCAGGGCCTGGGCGCGGAGCTGGTGTTCGCCGCACTGGTGTACAAGAAGTTCAACCTGCCGGTCTCGCTGCTGGCCGGTGCCGGCGCGGGCCTCTTCTGCGGCCTGAACGATTCGTTCCTGCCCTGGGGCTGGAACATCGCCTACGCCGGCGGGGACAAGCTCGCCTACATCATCTTCACCGCCATCTCCGGCGCCGTGATCGCCGGCGGACTGTCCTGGCTCGCCACCCGCGGCCTGGCGAAGACCGGCGTGCTGAGCTCCTTCGCATCCCGCAAGGCCGCAACGGAGCCTGTGGTCTCCTGAACACCGACGTGCTGCTGAGTAACCTGCTGACGACGACGGCTCCCCGATGACGACGCGCCTCAACGGTGTCCGCCCGGCGGCCGTCACGGCCCGGGGCTGGGGCTGGCGGCACGCCGGCCGGTCCCGGCCCGCGGTCAACGGGCTGGACCTGGACATCCGGCCCGGAGAGCGCGTGCTGCTGCTCGGGCCCTCGGGCGCGGGCAAATCGACGCTGTTGCATGCCCTCGCCGGCGTGCTCGGCGACAACTCCGACGGGTCCAGCGCGGAGGATTCCGACGAGGCCGGCAGCCTCCTGATCGACGGCGCCCCGCCCAGGGCGCAGCGCGGCCGGGCCGGGCTGGTCCAGCAGGACCCGGAAACCCAGGTGGTGCTCTCCCGGCTCGGGGACGACGTCGCCTTCGGGGCGGAAAACCTGTCCGTGCCGCCGGCGGAGATCTGGGGCCGGGTGCGGGAAGCGCTCGACGACGTCGGGATGGGCCGGCTGCCGCTGGACCATCCGACCTCCGACCTCTCCGGCGGCCAGAAGCAGCGCCTGGCGCTGGCCGGCATCCTGGCGATGCGGCCCGGGCTGCTGCTGCTGGATGAACCCACCGCCAACCTGGACCCGGCAGGCGTCCTGGAAGTCCGGGACGCTGTGGGTCGCTGCCTGGACAAGACCGGGGCCACCCTCGTGGTGGTCGAGCACCGGGTCGCCGTCTGGAAAGACCTGGTGGACCGGATCGTGGTCCTGCAGCCGGGATCCGCCACCCAGCCGGCTGTCCTGATCGACGGGCCGCCGGACCGGATCCTGGCGCAGGCCCGGGACATGCTCACCGCTGCCGGGGTCTGGGTGCCGGGCTACGTGCCGCAGACCCGGGCACGCACGGCGTCGGCCGGCCCGGGCTCCGCGACAGCCACGGGCTCCGGACAGCCCGGCGCCGGGACCCTCCTGATGGCCGCAGATCACCTCGCCGTTTCCCGCGAACGCCCCCGCCGCGCCGGTGTGCTCCAGGGCTTCGCCGCCATCCCCCCGGTCCCGGTGCAGTCCGGCATCGCGGCGCAGATCCGGGCTGGTGAGGCGCTGACCATCACCGGCCCCAACGGCTCGGGCAAATCGACGTTCGCCCTGACCCTGGCCGGCCTCCTCAGGCCGGTATCCGGCACCGTTTCCGCCACGCCGGCATTGGCTGCCGGCGCCGGGACCGATCCGTACTCGTGGAAAGCGCAGCAACTGATCGCCCGGATCGGAACCGTCTTCCAGGAACCCGAGCACCAGTTCGTCACCGGCAATGTGCTCGACGAGTTGATGTTCGGCCCCCGGCACCTGGGCCGGGGCGAGGACCGCGTGGACGAGCTGCTGGAGCGGCTCCGGCTGACCGAGCTGGTGCACGCCAACCCCTACACCCTGTCCGGCGGCGAAAAGCGGCGGCTCTCGGTAGCCACCGTGCTCGCGGCCCATCCGCAGGTGCTCGTCCTGGACGAACCCACCTTCGGCCAGGATGCCAACACCTGGGCCGAGCTCGCCTCCTTCCTCTCCGAACTCCTCGACGCCGGAACCGCCGTCGTCTCGGTGACCCACGACGCGGAGTTCACCGCGGTGCTGGGCGGAACGGAAATTGGCCTGCCCGCCCCGGGACACCGGGAGCCGGACAGGCCCGTCCCCGGAAAGGTCTTGACGCCATGAGGGACGTCCTGACCCTGCGGGGCAACCAGGCGCTGCTGACCCGCGCCAACCCGCTGGCCAAGTTCATCGCCGTCGTGCTGATCACGCTGGTCCTGGCGCTCTCCATCGACTGGGTCTCGGCGTCGGTGGCACTGGCCTGCGAAGTGGCACTGTTGCCGCTGGCAGGGTTGGGCCTCGCGCTGCTGTGGCGGCGCGGCTGGCCGCTGATCCTGGCGGCGGCACTGGGCGGATGGAGCACCGCCATCCTGGCGCCGGACAGCGGAAGAATACTGCTCGACGCCGGCATCTGGTCCATCAGCGAAGGTTCGCTCGAGCTCGGTGTGGGTTTCCTGCTCCGCGGACTCGCCATCGCGCTGCCCGCAGTGCTGCTCATGAGCTGCACCGACCCCACGGACCTGGCCGACGCGCTGGCCCAGAACGCGAAACTGCCGCACCGCTTCGTCCTGGGCACCCTGGCCGCGATGCGGCTCGTGGGGCTCATGGCCGAAGAATGGCAGACCATCGGCATGGCCCGCCGCGCCCGCGGCGTGGGATCGCGCGGCAACCCCTACCAGCGCCTGCGCTCCACCCTGGGGCAGAGCTTCGGGCTCCTCGTCCAGGCCATCCGGCGTGCCTCGCGGCTGGCCGTCACCATGGAGGCCCGCGGTTTCGGCGGTGCCCAGCGGACCTGGGCGCGGCCCTCGACGTTCAGCAGCCTGGACGTCTGGGTCCTGCTGGGCGGGATCGGAGTCGCCGCCGCCTCGGTCGCCGCGGCGCTGGCGGCCGGGACCTGGAACCTCGTGTTCCTCGCACGGCAATAGCGGATAAGCGGATAGGCGGATAAGGGGAGTTCGGCGGCGCGGTGCGTGCGGCGTGTCGCGCCGCCCTCCGGCTCTGCATATATCGCACGGGGCGGGTATCTGTGTGAGGTTGACGGCATTCCGGCGCTAATTCCCGGGTTCAATAGCTCATGCATGATATTTTTCTGGAATGACTCAACAGACTGCCGAACACGTAGGTGCCCTGCTGCGCGATGCCCGCGGCCAGAAGGGCTGGACGCAGGGGCAGCTCGCCGCCGAACTCGGGACCAGCCAGAGCGCGATTGCCCGGATGGAACAAGGCAAACAGAACCTGAGCCTGAAAATGATCGAGCGGCTGGAATCCATCTTCGGCCGGACCATCGTCAAGGTCGGCCGCCCGCAGATGACCCACCTCCGGGTCGAGGGCGGGCGCACCCTCTCCGGCGCCGTGGATGTCAACAGCAGCAAGAACGCCGGCGTCGCCCTGCTGTGCGCCAGCCTGATCAACCGCGGCACCACCACCCTGCGCCGGCTGGCCCGGATCGAAGAGGTCAACCGGATCGTCGAGGTCCTGACGAGCATCGGCGTCGAATGCACCTGGCTGAACGCCAACGACCTCCAGATCCGCCGCCCCGACGTGCTGGACCTCGACTCCATGGACGTGGAGGCCGCCCGCCGGACCCGTAGCGTCATCATGCTGCTGGGCCCGCTGCTGGACGAATCCAGCGCATACCGGCTGCCCTACGCCGGCGGCTGCGACCTCGGCACCCGCACGGTCCAGCCGCACATGCAGGCGCTGCGCCAGTTCGGCCTCAGTGTCGAAGCGAAGTCCGGGTTCTACGCGGTGCAGGCGCCGCCGTCGGACGGACACGACCGCTCCTTCGTGCTGAGCGAACGCGGTGACACCGTCACCGAAAACGCGATCATGGCCGCCGCCCACCGCCGCGGCACCACCATCATCCGCAACGCCAGCCCCAACTACATGGTGCAGGACCTGTGCTTCTATCTGCAGATGCTGGGCGTGGAGATCCAGGGCGTGGGAACCACCACCCTGAAAATCACCGGCCGCCCGTCCGTGGACGTCGACATTGAATACTTCCCGTCCGAGGATCCGATCGAGGCGATGAGCCTCATCACTGCCGGCATCGTGACGAACTCCGAAGTCACCATCCGCCGTGTCCCCATCGAGTTCATGGAAATCGAACTCGCCACGCTCGAACAGATGGGCCAGCGGCTCGACGTGTCCGGCGAGTATCTTGCCCGCAACGGCCGCACCCGGCTGGTGGATGTCACCACCAAGCCCTCGGAATTACTGGCGCCGGAAGACAAGATCCACCCGATGCCCTTCCCCGGGCTCAACATCGATAACCTGCCGTTTTTCGCGGTCATTGCCGCCAACGCCCACGGCCAGACCATGATCCACGACTGGGTCTACGAGAACCGGGCGATCTACCTGACCGAACTGAACAAGCTCGGCGCCCAGGTGCAGCTGCTCGACCCGCACCGGATCTACGTCAACGGCCCCACCAAGTGGCGTGCGGCGGAAGTCGGCTGCCCGCCCGCGCTCCGGCCGGCCGCGTGCCTCCTGCTGGCCATGCTCGCAGCGCGGGGAGTCTCGGAACTGCGCAACATCTATGTGATCGAGCGTGGCTACGAGGACCTTGCCGAACGGCTCAACACCATCGGCGCGAAGATCGAGTACTTCCAAGACTGAATCCACTGGATCCACAGGACCCTTCGATTCCTCCGGCCGGCTGACCCCGCGCGTTTCAGCGGATCCTGACGCACAATAGAATCATGCGCACCTTCGGCGTGGAGGAAGAACTGCTGATAGTGGACCCGGAAACGGGGATGCCGCTTGCCCTGGCCGACGTCATGTTGCCCGGCCTGGTGCCGCCAACGCAGGACGCCGGCCGGGTGGTCGCGGCGCAGGCTCCAGTCCACGAGGACGCCGGGTTCAGCTTCGAGCTCAAGCTGGAACAGATTGAAACCCAGACCCTGCCGTGCCTGGATTACCCCCGGCTGCTCCAGCAGGTCAGGCAGAGCCGGGTCCGTGCAGACCGCGCCGCCCGGGCGCACGGCGGCCGCGTCGCGGCCCTGGCCACTTCGCCCCGGGGTTCCGCGACCCACACGACGCCGACGCAGCGTTACGTGACCATGCAGGAACGCTTCGGGCTCACCGTCCGCAACCAGCTGACCTGCGGCTTCCACGTCCACACCTTTGTGGAGTCGCCGGAGGAGGGGGTGGCGGCGATGGACCGGATCCGGGACAAGCTGGCCGTGCTGATTGCCCTCAGCGCCAATTCCCCGTACTGGAACGGCGCGGAAACCGGGTTTGAAAGCTACCGCACGCAGGCGTGGAACCGGTGGCCGGGCTCGGGCCCCACCATGATCTTCGGCAGCCTGCCCGTGTACCGGCGGGTGGTGACCCGGCTGGTGGAAAGCGGCGTGCTGATGGACGAGGGGATGATCTATTTCGACGCCCGGTTGTGCCGGCACCATCCCACAGTGGAGGTCCGGGTCGCCGACGTCTGCCTGCGGGCCGAGGACGCGGCGCTGATCGCCGTGCTGGTGCGGGCCCTCGTCGAATCCGCCTGCCGGGAATGGTACGACGGCGTCGAGCCCGCCCCGGTGCCCACGCTGCTGCTGCGGATGGCCGCCTGGCAGGCCAGCAATTGCGGGTTGCGCGGCCAGCTGCTGGACTTCGGGACCTTCACGCCGGCGCCGGCAGCGGACGTTGTCCACGCTTTCGTGGATTACCTGGCCCCGGTCCTGGCGGAGCAGGGGGAGCTTGAGCTGGCCCGCGAGGGCATCACAAGGGTCCTGGCGGAGGGGACGGGGTCGCAGCTGCAGCGCAGGCCGCACCGGCAGGGCGGACTCATTGCGGTCGTGGACCGGGCAGTCCACGAGACCCTGCGCGGGGCGGACGCGGACGCCGGGGATCCCGGGGACGAGGCGCCGACCCTGGGCCGCGTGCGCGAGGCCTGAACGGGAAACCCGGGGTATGGCGCCGCGAGATGACAGTTCGACATTCCGCCACACACCAAATCAAAGAACTCAGCGCGGGCATTCAAGGAAAACACCTTGCCCATCAAACGCTCCATCTTTCAGAGCGTTGCAACGACCATATGACTTTGCCGCGGCAACACTGCCGTTAACTGTAATCTCGCGGCCGGACGAAGCCCTAGACCTGCTTGAGCGCCTGGCCGAGGTCGCGGATGAGGTCGTCGAGGTCCTCCAGGCCCACGGAGAGCCGCACCACGCCGTCACTGAGCCCGATCGCCGCGCGTCCGTCCGGCCCCATGGCGCGGTGGGTCGTCGTGGCCGGGTGGGTGATGAGGGACTTCGCATCGCCCAGGTTGTTGGAGATGTCGATGATCCGCAGCGCGTCCAGCAGCGCGAATGCGGCCTCCTTGGCGGAGCGCCCGGGGGAGGGGGAAAGCTCGAGCGTGAGCACCGTGCCGCCGGCCTTCATCTGCCTGGCCGCCAGCTCGTATTGCGGATGCGATTTCAGCAGCGGGTACTTCACCCAGTTCACCGCGGGCTGCCCCTCGAGCCACCCGGCCAGCCGCAGGGCCGACGCCGATGAATGGTTCACGCGCAGCGCCATGGTCTCGAGGCCCTTGGTCAGCACCCACGCATTGAAGGCGGAGAGCGCCGGTCCGGTGTGGCGCATGAGCTGCTTGACCGGGCCGTCGATGAATTCCTTGGTGCCCAGGATCGCGCCGCCGAGGACTCGGCCCTGGCCGTCGATGTGTTTCGTGCCGGAGTACACAACAACATCCGCGCCGAGGTCCCCGCACCGCTGCAGCAGGGGAGTGGCGAAGACGTTGTCGACCACAACGGTGGCGCCCGCGGCATGGGCCAGGTCGCTGACAGCGGCGATGTCCACAATCTCCTGCATCGGGTTCGACGGCGACTCGAAGAAGACCGCCGTCGTCGGCTCCGACAAGGCCACCCTCCATTGCTCCAGGTCCGGCCCGTCGACGAAGACGGTTTCCACGCCCCAGCGCGGCAGGATTTCGTTGAGGATGACGAAGCAGGAGCCGAACAGCGAGCGGGCGGCGACCACCCGGTCGCCGGCTGCCAACAGGGCGCCGAGGGCGGTGAACACCGCGGACATGCCGGACGCCGTGGCAAAGCACGCCTCGGTGCCCTCAAGAAGGCGGAGGCGTTCCTGGAAAGTGGCCACCGAGGGGTTGCCGTAGCGGGAATAGACGAAGCGCTCGTCCTCCCCGGTGAAGGCACGCTCGGCGGCGGCGGCGGATTCGTAGACGAAGCCGGAGTTGAGGAAGATCGGCTCGGTGGTTTCCTGGAAGCCCGTGCGGTCCAGCCCGCCGCGGACAGCCTGGGTTTCCGGGCTCCAGCCGGCGGCGTCGGGGTTGAAAGTCACTTAGTTCTTTCCGAGGTTGGTGGGCAGGCCACGGTTCTTCCAGCCGTTAACGCTCCGTTCGCCGAACTTGTCCGGCTCGCCCTCGAAACCCTCAAGGACGTTGTAGGACGTGTAGCCGGCCTCGGTGGCGGCGATTGCGGCGGCGATGGACCGGGCACCCGAACGGCAGAGGAAGACCAGCTCGGTGCCGGTATCCTCCGGTGCCTGCTGCTTGAGTTGCTCAACGAACTGCGAGTTGGGGATGCCGCCGGCCAGGTTCCACTGGATGAACAGCGGATCATTCCGCTTGTTGCCCGCGGATGCGGTGTCCGGGATGCCAATGTGGGCCCATTCGCCCTCGGTGCGGACATCGACCAGGATGGCGCCCGCCTCGAGTTTGGCCCAGGCTTCCTGCGGGCTCAGGTCTCCGGCGTAGCTCATGCGTTGCCCTCGATGGTCTCTTCAAAGCCGAAGCCGTCAATTTCCAGGCCTTCCACCGCGTCGGCGACCGCGGCATCGGCGCTGGCGATCGCTGCCGGCAGCACCACGGCCTGGGCAACGATGACGCTGCTGCCGTTGAAGCTGGCGGAGGGGCTCCCGTGCAGGACGTAGCCCCCTGCCAGGGCCGTCGAAACCCGCTCGCAGAAGGAACGGTCGTCGGGGCCGGTGAACAGGCGGTAGGCCAGCCGTTCCTCAATGGCCGCGCCCGGGCGGGCGGGGGACGGCGCGGGTGCTGTGCTTGGGACAGCGGGGGCGGATGCGTCAGGCACGACGGGACTCCTTCTTTCACGCTTGCAGCTCGAATGGGTCGATATGCCGAGTATTCACCTGAGGCACCCCGCCGCGAAAGGGAGGGTTGCCGACCGGCCAGTCAGGGCTTGGCGCCGGTTCTCGTTACTCCCGAAAAACGTAACACCTGCGACGCCCGCGCGCACCGCGCCGCCGTCATGTTCCGTAACCGGCTTCCGGTCCCGGTCCCGGGCATACGTATTACTTGTCCCGTCCGGATCCGCGCCCGGACAGTTTCGAGTAGGGCCCACTCGGGTCTTCTGATAGGTCGCTCGCCTTTACTGGAGGCAGGCTTCCGCCGGAGGTCCTGGAGTGCCAAGCCGCCGCAGATTGAGGGTGCCGGGCAGAAATGCCAAGGCCTGCCCGCCGCCTCGGAACTGAAACGGAGAAACCGTGAAACCCCGCGTCCTGATCACCAGTGTCGGCAGCCCTGCCGGCACCGCCCTCGCCGCCCAGCTGCGGTCCCGGGGCGTTCCGTTCATGGGCGCCGATGTCCGGGAACTGCCGGACGGATCGGGCGTCAGCGGGGTCAGGGTGCCGCCGGCCGCTGATCCTGAGATGATGCCTGTGCTGCGCCGGATCGTCGCCCGGGAGGGCGTTAACCTGGTGATTCCGGCCGGCAGCGATGAGCTGATGCAGGTCTCCGCGGCACGTGCCGGGTTCGGACGGGACGTCCGTGTGATCGTGGGCGATCCCGGCCCCGTCGCTCTCGCCAACGACCGGCTCTTCACGGCGTGGCACCTGCGCTCTGCCGGAATTCCGGTCCCCCGCTTCGGCGTTCCCGGGGACTTCGTCGACGCCGGTGCCGCGATGGCTGCGCTGGACGGACCGGTGGTGGTCAAGTCCCGGTCCTACCGCGGCGGCTGCGATGTGATCGTCATCGACGGGACCGAGGACATCGACTGGGGTGAATTGCCTGACGGGCAGATTGTGCAGGAATATATTCCCGGATTGGAATATTCCCCGATGGTCTACGGGACACCGGCGCACAATGCGGCATCCCCATTCGCCGTTGTGGTGGAAAAGGCCCGGATCGAAGGCTGCGGGGCGGTGACCCGGCGGGTCCTGGCCGGTGAGGCCATGGACGTGGGCGACGTGGCGACAGCCGCCGTCCGTTCACTGGGCCTGATCGGTCCCGTTCACCTGGATGTCCGCCGCAGGGCCGACGGAACCCCGGTGGTGCTGGGCGTGGACGCCCGCTTCGGCGCCTTCAGCGACGTGGCGCCCGAACTGCTCGACGCCGTCCTGGACGCCTTCAACCTGCCGTCCTTCAACCCGGCGTCGTTCCGGCAGGGAACCGGGGCGTACGCCAGTGTCCTGGTTTGACCCCGCTGCCCCGGGCGCCCTGATCCTCCTGCTCCTCCTCGGCGCGCCGAGCCTGCTGTTCGGCCTCGTTCAGCTGATCGCGCTGCCCCTGGCCGTGCGGTTCGAGGTCCGTGCCGCCCGCCGTCGCCGGCGCGGAGTCCCGACACTGTGGGATCAATGGCCCAGCGTCTCCATTGTCGTCCCGGTCCGCAATGAGTCCGGCGCCATCGGGAACTGCCTTCGGTCCATCGAACTCACCGGCTACGCCCGGTATGAGGTGATCCTCGTCGACGACGGGTCCACGGACAACACGGCCCAACTCGCGGCGGGCCTTGCCGCTGCGGACCCGCGGATCAAGGTCCTGGGCCAAGCCGCCGCAGGAAAGGGCGCCGCCCTGAACCTGGGTGCCCGCCATGCCACCGGCGACGTCGTTATGGTTGCCGGCGCGGGCGGGATCTTCTCCCGGGACGCCATCGACCGGATGCTGCAGGGATTCGAGGATCCGGGTACCGGCGCTGTCTGCGGCGATGAGGTGTCTGCCCCCGCGGACCCGGTTCGGACCAGGGCGCTGGCCTTCCCCGGGCGCTTCGCCGCCGGGATGACGCGGCGGGCATTGTCCGAGCTGGGTGGCCTTCCCTCGGCCGCCGGCCCCATCGTGGCGTTCCCCCGCAAGGTGCTGGCGGAAATCGGGCCGTTCCGGGAGGACACTGCGTCTGCGGAGCTGGAGCTGGCCTGGCGCGTGCACGGCGCCGGATACCGCGTCGGCTTTGCGCCGTGTGCCCGGATCGTCGCGGGATCCGCCTCGACCGTCCGGGAACTCTGGCGGCAGCGGGACCGCCGGGTGTGCGGACTGCTTCACGCGGGGGCGGTCCACGTGGACCTGGCCGGCAGCCGCCGGGACGGGGATCTCGTGCTCCGCCGGCTGCCGCTGCCGCTCGCCCCTGTCGGCACCGTGTTCACTGCCCTGTCCCTGCTGGCCGCACTCGGACGCGACCGCGCCCGTGGCAGAGCCCGCGGGGGAACGCCCCGGAGCTGGACGAGGACGCCGGCGGGCGCTCCGGGAGGCCTGGACGGCCTAGGCCGATCCGGTTACCCGATGGTGGCGTAAAGGGCGTTCAGCTCCGCCGTCAGCTGCTTGCGCAGCTCCGGGGTGCCGATCTCCTTGCCGTCAATGTGGTTCACGGGGGCAAGCAGCCGGATGCTTGAAATCAGCCAGACAGCATCGGCGTCGAGCAGGTCCTTGGGCTCCAGTGGTCCGTAGCCCAGCTCCCAGCCGGCGGCCTTGGCCGCGGTGAACAGGGCGCCCTGCGAGGTGCCGGGCAGGATGCCGCTGTCCAGCTGGGGCGTGATGAGGCGCCGGACGGTGCGGACGCCGCCCTCGCCGTCGTCGGACGTTTCCAGGTGGGCCAGCAGGACTGTCGACGTCGGGCCTTCCAGGACCCGGCCGTCGGCGGAAGTGAAGATGACATCGTCGGCGCCCTGGTGGTGGGCGTACCGCAGCGACGCCATGTTGACGGCGTAGGACAGGGTCTTGGCGCCCAGCAGCAGCCACGGGGCGCGCTCGCCGACCTCACTGTCGTAGCCGCGGTCAAGGAGCAGGACGTCGATCCCTGTCTCGCGCTGCCGGCGGCCGGCACCGCCGGGGACGGAGGCCTGCACCCAGCAGGTGGGACGGCCCTCGCCCTCAACACCGCGTGTCACGAGGAGCTTCACCACCAGTTCATCGGCGGCAGCTTCATCGCCGGTCTCCCCGGCGGCGGGCCCCGTCTGGCCGCGGTACTCGCTGATCGCCGTCCCGATGGCACGCCGCCACGCGGCCTCCGCCGGAATGTCCAGCTCCAGCAGCCGGGCGGAGCCGGCCAGCCGGTTCAGGTGTGCCTGCAGCTTCCGGGGCCGGCCGCCCACAGCGAGCAACGACTCGAACACGCCGTCGCCGCGGGTGGCGCCCTGGTCCGTGGCCAGCAGCTGCGGCTTGGAAGCGTCGACAATGCGGCCGTTTTCGAACTCGGGATCCAGGAAGACCAGCACCGTGGCGGGGCCCGGAACTGAGGCGGGAGTAGTCATGGCTCCAGCTTAGTGCGGCGTGCCTCGGATAGGATTTGCAGATTGCCCGTTCCGGAACTGTTCCGCGGGTCTGGAGCTTTGAGGGGTTCGTCTGTGCTGTGGCCATTTCCGCTGGTGGGGACACTCCCGTCCTGGGCCATTCTCATTTTGACCCTGATCGACTTCGCCATCCGCGTACTGGCACTCGGCATCATCCCCGGAAACCGCCGGCCCACCACGGCCATGGCCTGGCTTCTGGGCATCTTCTTCGTACCGGCTCTGGGCCTGGTGCTCTTCCTGCTCTTCGGCAACTTCCGGCTCTCCCGCAAGCGGCGGGCGCAGCAGGAGGCCGTCAACACCCGGGTCCGTGCCGGCACCTCGGAACTCGCCACGCTCGAGAGCCGGTACGACGGCCCGGAATGGGTGGCCTCCGCCGCGGAACTGAACAAGACCCTCGGTTCGCTGCCCATGGTGGACGGCAACAGTGTGGCGCTGCTCCCCGGCTATCCGGATTCCATCACTTCGATGGCGGCGGCTGTCCGCCAGGCCAAGGAATTCGTCAACGCCGAGTTCTACATCATGAGCAGCGACCACATCACGGACGATCTGTTGACCGCGCTGGAGGAAGCGGCGGAGCGCGGCGTCGAAGTCCGCCTCCTGTTCGACCACCTGGGCACGCTCCGGATCAAGGGCTACAGCAAACTCATAGCCCGGCTGAAGGCCAGCAAGATCCGCTGGCGGCCCATGCTGCCGCTGCGGCCCGTACACGGGCAGTGGCGCCGGCCCGATCTGCGCAACCACCGCAAGATCATGGTGATCGACGGCGAGATCGCCTTCACAGGCTCGCAGAACCTGATCGAGCCGTCCTACAACAACCCGCGGCACCGGAAGATGGGCCGCGAGTGGGTGGAGCTGATGGCCTGCCTGCGCGGCCCAATCGTCACGACGCTCAACGTTGTGTTCGCCACCGACTGGCTCAGCGAGACCGACGAGTCCCTCGAGGAGCAGCTCGCGCACCGGCCCGAACGGCACGCCGGGAACATCACGGCCCAGGTGGTGCCCAGCGGCCCGGGCTTCATCACCGAAAACAACCTCCGGCTCTTCAACACGCTGATCTACTCGGCGCAGCACAAGATTTCGATCTGCAGCCCGTACTTCGTCCCGGACGACTCCCTGCTGTACGCGGTGACGACGGCGGCGCAGCGCGGCGTCGACGTCGAACTGTTCGTCTCGGAAAAAGGCGACCAGTTCCTGGTCCACCACGCCCAGCAGTCCTACTATGAGGCCCTGCTCGAGGCCGGGGTACGGATCTACCTGTACAAGGCCCCGTTTGTGCTGCACGCCAAACACTTCACCATCGACGACGAGGTGGCGGTCCTCGGCTCCAGCAACATGGACATGCGCTCCTTCTCGCTGAACCTGGAAGTCTCCGTGATGCTCCTGGGCGAGGACATCGTGCAGCGGATCCGGGCCGTGGAGAACACCTACCGCGACATCTCGCACGAACTCTTGCTCGACGACTGGATGAAGCGCCCCATGCTGGTCAAATACGTGGACAACGTCGCACGCCTGACCGCGACCGTCCAGTAACAGGCCCGGCGTCAGCCGGCCGGGAAGTCCGCGCCGAGTGCCGAGAGGACGCCGAAGGCCTTGGTCCGGACCTCCTCGTACTCCTCCTGCGGTGAGGAATCCGCCGTGATCGCGCCGCCGACGCCCAGGCTGAGCTCCGTGGCCCCGGCGGGGCCCGCGCTGACCACCAGCGTCCGGATCGCGACGGCGAGGTCCGTGGCCCCGCTGAGCGAGAAGTAGCCGATCGCGCCCGAGTACACGCCCCGAGGTGCCCCCTCCAGCCGGTCCAGGATGGCCATGGTGCTGACCTTCGGGGCGCCGGTCATCGACCCGGCTGGGAAGCAGGCCGCGACGGCCTCGGCCCGGGGCATCCCCGGCCGGAGCCGGGCGTCGATGGTGCTCACCATCTGGTGGACCGTGGCGTAGCTTTCGATCGCGCACAACCGGCTGACCGAGACGGATCCTGGCACGGCGAAATGGCTGAGGTCATTGCGCAGCAGGTCCACGATCATGATGTTTTCCGCGCGGTCCTTGGGCGATGACTCGAGTTCCCGCCGCAACCCCGCGTCCCGCTCCGGATCGGCGTCCCGGCGCCGGGTGCCCTTGATGGGCTCGGCCCGCATCCCGCCGTCGGCAGCAACCCGCAGGAACCGCTCCGGCGAGGTGCTGGCCACGCTGAGTTCCCCGAACCGCAGAAAGCTGGCAAACGGTGCCGGATTTCGGCGCCGCAGCGCGAGGTAGGCCTGCCAGGGATCCAGCCCGCCGGCCGGTGTCTTCGCCGTCAGTACCGTGGTGAGGCAGATCTCGTAGCTGTTCCCTTCGGCGATTTCATGCTGCGCCTCGGTGATCTTGGCCTTGTACGAGACTTCCGAATCCCGTGCGGCAAAGTCCGGACCGGCCGATTGCAGGCCGGCGCCCTTTCCGCCCGCCGCCGGGCCTGCGGAATCTGCCCGCGCCGGTTCCGCTGCTGCCGCCACCGCGGCCCGGGCCGCGTCCAGCCACTCCCCGGCCTCTGCCGTGTCCAGGGCGAGCAGCCACGTTGTGCCCTCCAGATGGTCCAGCAGGACGGCGCGTCCGGCGAAGAGCAGGCAGGCGTCGGGGCTGTCAGAGGTGACATCGCTGCCGCCGGTTTCCCGCTTCAGTTCGTAGCCGAGGTAGCCGAGCCAGCCCAGGGCGAACTCTGCCGGGTAGCCATCCGGGGTGCGGAGCGCCCGGCGGCCCCAGACGCCGTCGAGCCAGCGGAAGAACGGCCCCTCAGTCCGGACGGTGGCGTTGCCGATGCTCACCCACGTCCGGCCCGAGCTGTGCCGGACCGACTGGCCGAAACGGCCGCCGTCGTCGGCCAGAACGCTGAAACGGCTCCGTTCAGCCGCCGCGCCGGGCCCGTCACCGCCGGCCCCGTCCGCGCCGTGCGGGCCGGGGGTCCCGGGCTTGAGGGAGGAGTCCAGCCAGACCGCGTTGGCGGAGCCGCCGAAGAGGCGCTCGAACAGCCGGACGGCGTCCGGTTCGGCGTCGATCCGTTCGGCGCGGAGCTGCTGGCCGTGGCGTGCCGCGAGCTCGGGCAGCAGCGCCGGGGCAAGGGCGGGCAAGTACTGCAGGGACTGCAGCACCTGCTCCGGGGCGGTGCCGTCGGCGAGGTTGAGCACGCGGACGTCGGCGTGCGACGGAACGTCGTCTGCCGCGAGCCATTCCTGCTCCTGCCCGGCCCACAGGTCCCAGTACGGTGCGTAGCCCTCGCCGTCCCGGGCGAGGGCGCGGCGGTGGCGGTCCTGGTCCGGGGCGTCCGCCCAGACCACGGCGTCCAGGTAGGGCCGGGCGGACTCGGCCGCGGCGCCCACCCCTTCCACCAGGACGATCTCGGCGGGCTGGGTGGTGCGGGTGTCGCCGTCGTAGTGCCGGGTCCAGTCCCAGCTGACCCACTCTGCGGGGTCGCCGTGGTGCAGCGGTTTCAGGACAGTGGAGACGTAGCGTTCGATCCCGGCGGCAAGGCCGTTCCAGCCGGGATAGATGTCCTCGAGATGGAACAACGAGACCTTGTGGTGCTCCCGGAGCCGGGCGGCAAGTTCGATTGCCAGGGTGGTCTTTCCTGCGCCGGACCGTCCGTCGATGGCGATGATGACGGGTGCGGGGCTCATGAAATAGAGCGTACCCGCTGCTCCGGCCGCTCCTGGTGGGCCAGCTGGTCGCGGACGTACGCCACGATGCCCGGAACAGCGTCGTGGATCAGGTTCCAGGTGAGGTCGAAGTCCGCGTGTCCGCCGTACCACGGGTCCTCGATGCCCTGATCCAGGGGATCCTTGCCTGCCACGGCGGGATCGAAGCTGCGCAGCATCCGGATCCTGGACAGGGACTCGCGGTCCGGTGCCGTCTGCCGCAGCCAGCCGTAGTGGTCCACGTCCAGGGCGAGGATCAGCTCGCGGGTGTGGAACCATTCCGGCCGCCATTCACGCGCCACGTGGTGGTCCGAGGAGATGCCGTGTGCCTGGAGGTTGCGGGCGGCGCGGGGATCGATCGGCCGGCCGACCTCGTAGGCCGCTATCCCGGCCGAGTCCACCGTTGCGCCGGCAAGGCCCCCGGCGGCGAAGGCCTCCGCCAGCATCAGCCCGGCCATCGGGGACCGGCAGATGTTTCCGGTGCAGACCGTGATGATCCGGAACTGGCTCGACTTTGAGGTCATGTTGCTAAGCATGAATGATGCAGACGCCTCTTGGCTAGCCGGGCTCCCGCCAATGTTACAAGGCCAGTCAATAAACTTTTCCATCTTGTCATTTTCTGCGCTGCGTGCGCCGTGACTAGTGGATCGACGCCAGCAGGATGCCCACTGCAACGAACAAAACGCCGAAGGTCCGGTTGAGGATCCTCTGGCCGCGGGCGTCGTGCGTGAAGCGCTGGAAGGTTGTGGCCGCGGCGGCGAAGAAGAGCCACATGACCAGGACGTCGATCACTATGACAGTCACGGACAGGACCAGGTACTGCGGGAGCAGGGGCCGCTCGGGACGGATGAACTGCGGCATGAAGGCCAGGAAGAACACGATGGCCTTGGGGTTCAGGAGGTTCACCCAGAGGCCGCGGCGGAACATGGAGAATGCCGGCTCGTTGCGCAGCGCGGCAGCCTTCTCCTGGTCCAGGTCGGGTTTGTGCAGGAACTGCCGGACGCCCAGATACACCAGGTAGGCGGCACCGGCGTAGCGGATGACGCTGAAGGCCACCGGCGAGCTCGCCACGAGGACCCCGACGCCCAGGGCAACAATCAGGATGTGCACCACCAGCGCGGCCTGCTGGCCGAGGATGCCCCAGATGGACCGGCGGAAGCCCGAGTTGAGCGAGTTGCTCATGGTGTTGATGGCGCCCGCGCCGGGAGTGAAGCTGATCAGGACGCCGGCGCCCGCGAGGGCCAGCCAAAGGGAGGGTTGCACCAGCCAAGTTTACGGGCCCGGCCGCCCTTACGCCCGGCGGGGCCGCGGGGTCAGTCGCCGCGGAGGCCGTAGCTGAGGATCATGTTGCCCTTGCTGGTCTGTTGGGACGACTGCAGCTCCAGCCGGGTGAGGGGATCGCCATCGTTGAAGAGCCGCCGGCCGCTGCCCGCGATCACGGGATGGACGATCAGCATCAAGGTGTCGAGCATCCCGGCGAACAGCAACTGGCGGACCAAGGAGATGCTGCTGAAGATCCCTATTTCGCCGCCGTCGCTGTTCTTCAAGCCTGCCACGAAGTCCTCCAGCGGACCCTCAATCAGGCGCGAATTCTGCCACTCCAGCTCCCCGGCCAGCGTCCGGGACGCGACAAATTTCGGCAGGGGATTGATGAACCCCGCGAAGTCGGCGTCGCTTTCAGCGTTCGGCCAGTAGCCCGCCCACTGTTCGTACCCGATGCGGCCCAGGACCGCGGTGTCGATCCGGCCCATCATCTCGCCCATCCCGGCACCCAACTCCGCGTCGAAACTGTCGAACTGCCAAAGGAACGGGTCTTCAACCACCCCGTCCACAGTGCAGAAAAGGCCGGCCGTCAACTTGCGCATGGGTTCTCCTTACCGGTGGGTCTTTTTAGTGCACCCTATCTGCAGAGCAGGGGGCATGGAATGGCTGACAGAAACTCGTTCGAGACGGCATCGGACCACGGGGCCGTTCCGCCCGGACGGTCCCGTCAGCATCGCTCGCCCAGGGGCACGGGCGGTCCGTCGTCCGTGTCCCCATCATTCGAGCAGTCATTGCCCCTGCCGCCGCCCTGGCCCTCGGCCTGTACCCAGCCTCGGTGCTTCAGATTTGGCGGCACTTTGGTGCGGCTGTGGCCGTGCGGTGAGTGCGGAGTAGCGTCCGGCGTGACCTCAGGCCCGACCGGATAATGGGTCACCAGGCGAACGTGTTAGGAGTACTTGTAGTCTGGCCTAATGGCTCAATGGGGGACCGCCGAAACAGGGCAGTCTGCCTGCCCCCTCCCGACCCTCTGCCAGCACTACCGGATCTCTCAGCGTGTGGTCGGAGGTCGAGCCGAACAGCAACAGACGTTCGTGCGTCAAATCTACAAGTTGCGGGACGGACACGGCGGCGAGGTCAGCCGAAGACCGCATCTTTGGCCGGGGGACGTGGGCCAAAGCCGACCGGCGGCAGAGTTCGGCGGCGCTTCCCAGCCGGAGGAGCCGTTCCCTGAGGCGTTCGCTAGCCGGGAGATCAGAGATGCGTACGCGCTCAGCCACACTTACCCAGCTTCGAATGAGCCCAGTGGAACATGGTCCTGGGAAGATCCTCGTAGCCTGGATACTGGTCGAAGAAGGACCGCGCTTGGGCTGACATATAGCCCGTTTCGTCGATGGCAAGATGGCCGATCAGCTGCATGCCCCGTTCGGCTGCCTTCGATGCCAACGCGCGGGCCTCGTCAATGATCGGCTCCGAGACGTCGTACTCGCTGAACCTGCCAGGATGTGCGATGGCAAAATATCTGGTGTGTTCCGCGTCCAGCGCAAACAAGACAGCGTCCTGGAAAGGGGCCAGCGACCCGGAGAAATCTTCGGCGACGACCTCGACGCTGTTGAACCGCATTTCGGTATCCACACAAATCAGCACCAGCTTTGGCATGAGTCTGCCGTCCTGGACGATGAACGGGCGGGCGAGTACCTCGAAGTCGAAGCCTGCTTGGATGATCATGTCCTGATGTTAGGAAAACCGCCCCAGGACCCGTCAGGGGTGACTCCGGCTATGTGGACAACGGCCCGCGAGTCAGGCCCGCGCGATCACTTCGCCGTTGGGGATCAGGAACCAGCCGTCGTCCGTGGACCCCCAGCGGTGCCAGCCCGCGGAGATCCGCGCCAGGTCTGACGCCGTGGCGAAGCCGTACTCCAGGGCCTGGTCCGCGAAGGCCGAATGCAGCACCCGTTCGCCCCAAACCCGGGCCTGCCAGCGCCGCTGCTGCGCGGTCGCGTAGAGCCAGTTGCTGCTGGTCGGCGCGACGTCGGCGAACCCGGCCGCCTGCGCCCAGGATACGAGCCGCCGACCGGCGTCGGGCTCGGCGCCGTTCCGGCGCGCGATCCGCTGATAAAGCTCCATCCATTCGTCCAGCTCTGCGACGACGGGGTACCAGCTCATGCCATGGAAGTCGGCGTCGCGTACGGCCACGATCCCGCCGGCTTTGGCCACCCTGCGCATCTCCCGGAGCGCGGCCACCGGATCGGTGAGGTGCTGCAGCACCTGGTGAGCGTGCACGACGTCGAACGTCTCGTCCCCGAAATCAAGGTCATAGATGTTGCCGGCGACAAAGCGGACGTTGGCCACCCCGCGCTCCGTGCCCAGTGCGCTCGCACGGCTGATGATCTCGGGTGAGCGGTCCAGACCGGTGACCTCGCCGGGGGCAACCAGTCCGGCGAAATCGCAGGTGATGCTGCCCGGCCCGCAGCCGACGTCGAGCACCGACACCCCCTCCGTCAGGTACGGGAGCACGAACGCCGCGGAATTCTCCGCCGTCCGGGAGGCGTGCGCGCGGACCACTGACTCGTGGTGGCCGTGGGTATAGACATCGTCGGGCTGTTGGGCACTCATAAGGGAACGCTACGCCGTCCCCGCCTGGAATTGGCCCAACTGGCCCGCACTTGTTGTCGTTTGGACACCCCGAAACGGCAGCAAGTGCGAGCTACCCGGGTTACGGCGAGGGTGTGCGGGAGCCGTCCTGGGCCGCTTCTTCTCCGGCGCGGACGGTGGCCTCGATCATGGCATTCATGAACCGGGTGGCGACCTCCAGTTCCCCCGGCGAGAAGTCCTGCATCGCGGCGCCGATGTGCCGGGCCAGCGGCCGGAACATGGCACCGCCATCGCGATAGGCCTTGGGGGTCATCCGGAGCTGGACCTGACGGCGGTCCGTGCCCTGCCGTTCCCGGACCACATGCCCGGACTTGTTCAGTCTGTCGATCAGGGCCGTGGTGGCGGGGGAGCTGAGGTGGAGTTCCTTGCGCAACACGCCCGGGGTGACCACCTGGTTCTTGGCGGTGTGCTGCATGATCACAGCGAGGGCGTTGAGGTCGGTGCGGTGCATGTCGTTGCTGCTGCCCGCGGCATCGACGTAACGGTTGGACTCGAGGCTGAACTCCTGGAGCAGATGGACCAGCGGCGGCGGTCCGGCGGCGCCGGGACGTCCCGGTGCTTCAGCTGTCACGGCCGGCCTCCTTTCTTGCTCTGCTGTTTTCCGCTGCGCGGGGTACCTTCCCCGGTGTCAGCGCCCTCCGGAGTTTACTTCAGGCACCGCTGCAGGGGCCTGTCGGGATCTTGCGGTCAAAATCATTCACAGCTGTTTATCTCTATCATGGAGATAGTCTATGATGGATTCAATTCTACTCTTCCGAGGCCGCACCCGAAGGACGCCATGAAACACAACCTCAAGCACTCCATGCGTGTTCCGTTCTGGCTGCGCTGGCTGGTTCCCGTTGTTCTGGTGGTCGCCTGGCTGGCCATTGCCGGGATCGGCGGACCCACCTTCGGGCGGCTGGGCGAGGTCTCCTCGAATGACCAGGCCTCCTTCCTGCCAGCGAGTGCCGAGGCAACAGCGGCGCAGGACTGGCAGGCCAAGTTCCGCGATTCCAAGGAGATCCCGGCCGTCATCGTGATCGAGGGCGATTCGGCCTTCACCCGGGACCAGCTGGGCCAGGTCGCGGCGCTCAAGGGCAAACTCGAGGCCCTGAAGGTCGGCAGCACGGTGATCGGTCCGATCCCGTCCGAAGATTCAAAGGCTGTGCAGTTTGTGGTCCCGATCGATTCTTCCGGCGTCGTCAAGGATGTCGTCAAAGAGCTTCGGACGGAGGTGACCGCGTCCGCGCCGGAGGGCATGCGGACCTTTGTGACCGGACCCGCCGGCCTCACCGCGGACCTCGTCAGTGCTTTCGCCGGCATCGACGGCATCCTTTTGCTGGTTGCCCTCGGGGCTGTGTTCCTGATCCTGCTGATCGTCTACCGCTCGCTGCTGCTGCCGATTGCCGTGCTGTTCACCTCGGTTTTCGCCCTGTGCGCAGCCATCCTGCTGGTCTTCGGCATGGCCAAGCTGGGCTGGATCCAGCTCAACGGCCAAAGCCAGGGCATCCTCTCGATCCTGGTGATCGGTGCCGCCACGGATTACGCCCTGCTCTATGTGGCTCGGTTCCGCGAAGCCTTGACGCACACCGCCAACCGCACCGCCGCCGCGCTCACGGCGTGGAAGAAATCATGGGAACCCATCCTGGCGTCCGGTGCCACGGTCATCATCGCCCTGCTGTGCCTGCTGTTCTCGGACCTCAACTCGAACAAGGCCCTCGGACCCGTGGCGGCCGCGGGAATCCTGTGTTCCCTCTTTGCCGCGCTGACCCTGCTGCCGGCGATGATGGCGTTGCTGGGCCGGGTCGCGTTCTGGCCGTTCCGCCCCAAGCTGCTCCCGGACACCGAGCGGGAGCCTGAGCTCGTCACCGGGCTTGAGGGCCAGAAGGGCTTGTGGCGTGCCACGGGCTCCCTCGTTTCCCGCCGGCCGCGGACCGTTTGGGTCGCCTCCGTGCTGCTGCTCCTGGTTGCCTCGGCCGGCATCCTGCAGCTCAAGGCCAACGGCGTCCCTCAGACCGACGTCATCCTCACCGCCTCCAACGCCGTCGACGGCCAGGACGCCCTGGCCCGGCACTTCGACGCCGGCTCCGGCAGCCCCGCAGTGATTGTCGCCGACGAGGCAAAAGCCCAGGATGTGCTGGCCAGGACCAAGGCGGCCGACGGCGTGGGCGACGCCTATCTGCTGGCCGAGGGCAGCGTGCCGATCGTTACCGGCGCACCGGGCGCCCCGGCGGCTCCGGCCGTCCGGGACGGCAGAGTCCTGATCAACGCGACGCTGAACTTCGCCGCCGACTCCACCGACGCCGAAAACGTCGTGGTGAACCTCCGCCAGGAACTCAAGAAGGTCGACGGCGGCGCCCTGGTTGGCGGCGTGACCGCGACCGCCCTGGACACGAACACCACCGCCCAGCGTGACCTCGTCACCATCATCCCGGTAATCCTCGCGGTCATCCTCGTGATCCTGCTGCTGCTGCTGCGCTCCGTACTGGCACCGGTGATGCTGGTCCTTTCCGTGGTGCTGTCCTACGGCGCCGCGATGGGCGTCTCTGCCGTCGTGTTCAACCACATCTTCGGATTCCCGGGAGCCGATGCCACGGTGCCGCTCTTCGGCTTCGTCTTCCTCGTCGCACTGGGGGTGGACTACAACATCTTCCTCATGAGCCGGGTCCGGGAGGAATCCCTCAAGCACGGCACCCGGGCAGGCATCCTGCGGGGCCTCGGCGTGACGGGCGGGGTCATCACGTCCGCCGGGGTGGTCCTCGCAGCCACCTTCGCGGCCCTCGGCGTCATTCCGATCATGTTCCTGGTGCAGTTGGCGTTCATCGTTGCCTTCGGCGTGCTGCTGGACACCATTCTGGTCCGCTCGCTGCTGGTGCCGGCCCTCGCCTTCGACATCGGACCGAGGATCTGGTGGCCGGGCAAGCTGGGGCGCCCCGAGGCCGACGCAGCCGGTGCCCGTCCGGCTGCAGCGGAGCCGGAATCCGCGGAGGCCGGGGTCCGCTAGCCGGAACCCCGCTCCCGGAAACCCCCGACCGCAGCTGCCGTCACTGTCCCTGGTCCCCCCACCAGGCGACGGTGGCGGCGGCTGCTTCGCGCAGAGGCGTCGGCTGGATCCCCAATGCGGCCTCGCTGGCCCGGGAGTCCATCACGAAGGGGCGCTGGAACTGGTAGAGCGTCTCCGCCAGTTCCCGCATGGCGGGCGAAAACAGCGCCATCGCCTTCACCGCCCATCCGGGTACCGCAGCGACACGCGGAGTTCGGGCGCCGGCCGCCGCGGCGAACGCTCCCGCGATCCCGCGCTGGGTCAGCGCGGGTCCGGTGGGTGCATGCCATACCCGGTTCCACTGCTGAGGCCGGTCCGCTGCCGCGATCATGGCGGCCGCAAGGTCCGGGACATAGGTAAAGGAATGGGGCTGGTCCGCCCGTCCGATCATCCGCATGGGCCTGCCGGTCACGACGGGACGGACCATGCGCTCGCCGGCGTGCGCGTTGCGGACCCGGGGGCCGAAGAAGTCGCCGGCCACCACGCTCGCGGTGGCGGTGGCGGATGCCGCGCGGGCCGCGAGCAGCGCGGTCCGGACGCCGCGCTTGCCGCCCTGCGCCTGCCGCGGGCCCTCCTCGGTCATGATGTGCTCCGGCGCGCTGTAGGAGTACAGGCTCTCCGGGAAGACGACGACGGCGCCCGCCCCGCCCGCCGCTGCGAGCACACTTTGCTCCGCCGCCGGCAGTTCCGTCGCCCAGACGCCGGCGTCATACCGCGAACCGTGGATACAGTGGAAGACGGCGGTGGCGCCGTGGAAGGCCCCGCCGAGCCGGGCGGGGTCCGAAACATCGATGGCCATTTTCTCGATCAGCGGATGCGTGGGACCGCTTCCGGACCTCGTCAGGATGCGCACGCGGTGGCCCGCGCCGGCCAGCTGCTCCGCGACCGTCCAGCCCACCGGGCCGGCTCCCGTGACGACGTAGAGCCGGGAGGGCCCCGCGGTTTCAGATTGGGACATTCCATTCTCCTTTTGCATTGCGAGAGCAGTGCTCTCAACTTCAGGATGGACCCCGGGGCGGAACTAGTCAAGAGCGGTGCTCACATTTGTTGACAGTGCTCTTGTTTGTGAAATGCTGGACGCATGCCAGAGGACAGCATTGACTCCGCCCGCCCCGCCGCCGCGGCTTCCGGACCCCGCACCCCGCGCGAGCGTGCCCGCGCCCGGACCGTCTCCGACATCATCCGGTTGGGCCGGGAGCACCTCGCGCTGCACGGGGCTGCCGCTCTGTCACTCCGCGCCGTAGCCCGGGATCTCGGCGTCGTGTCCTCGGCGGTCTACCGCTACGTCGAGAACCGGGAGGAGCTGCTGACCCTTCTCCTGATTGACGCGTACAACGAGCTTGGCGATGAAGTGGACGACGCCGGGGCTGCGGTGCCGGCGGCAGACTTCGGCGGCCGCTTTGTGGCGCTGGGCCGCGCCGTACGGGACTGGGCGCTGCGCGAACCGTCGCGCTACGCCCTTCTCTTCGGCAGCCCGGTGCCCGGTTACCGGGCACCGGCCGGGCGCACCACCGGTCCCGGGACCCGGGTGGTCGTCGCCCTCATGACGATCCTCGACGACGCCTTCCGCGCCGGGCAGCTTTCGGTGGAGGGCCGGCGGCATCCTGCCGTGGCCGCCGGCCTGACCGGGGACCTGGCGACCATCCGGGCGGAGTTCGCGTTGGCCGTGCCGGATGACCTCCTGGCCCGCGGCACCCTGGCGTGGACGTCGCTCTTCGGTGCCGTGAGCTTCGAAGTTTTCGGCCAGTACGGCGAGGAAACGTTTACTGACCGGGCCGAACTGTTCGGCCACCATCTCGCCGTGCTCGCCGAGGTCGCCGGGCTGCCGGCAGCCGACGCCGCCCCGTGAGCCACATTCCTCTGTTGCCTCCCGGCGGTGCTCGATAGACTGCCCCTGCGCCCGCTTGGGTGTGCCCGATGCTTCCAGGGAGGATTCCAGACATGTCCGAAAACAGCGAGTTTGATCGAACGGCAGCGGAAGCCGAAAGTGAGACTGCAAAAAAGGCTCTGGACGACCAGGCCGCCGAAGGCCAGTATGTCGAAGGAGACTACGGCGCGGCAGGCACGGCCGGGGAGAACCCGCCGACCGCGGAGGCGGGCGAGTATCCGGCAGGCGACTATGGCGCGGCGGGCACGGCCGGCGCGGCGGCCGTCGGCGACGAGGAGGGCGACTATCCCGAGGGCGACTACGGCAAGGCCGGGGGTGTCGGCGGCGCTCCCGTCGCCGCAGAGGAGGGCGACTATCCCGAGGGTGACTACGGCGCTGCAGGCACTACCGGCGAGACAAAGGCCAAGGACCCGGACCGCGACGACCGCTA
Organism: Arthrobacter sp. UYCu712; assembly: GCF_040547005.1. Classification (NCBI taxonomy): domain Bacteria; kingdom Bacillati; phylum Actinomycetota; class Actinomycetes; order Micrococcales; family Micrococcaceae; genus Arthrobacter; species Arthrobacter sp. UYCu712. Next base: position 20,814 of record NZ_JBEPOZ010000014.1, on the reverse strand, counting down.
GCCGGGCGACGAGGGCAGGCCCGGCGGGGTTCGCGGACAGCGAAATAACCTCCCGGCCGGGGCGGGAGGGCCGGAAATCCGCGAGATTCCGGCCCTCCCCGCAAAGGTTCCTTTTGTTCCGGATCCAAAGTTGAGTCACCTACGCTCAACTTGGATTGACTTTGATTCCGGTCTGAGTAAAGTTGAGTGCAGATCGCTCAACGGTCGGATCCCCGCGATCCGCAGCCATCTCAGCAAGTTTCCACGGAAAGAAGGAAGCCACACATGTCACGTGCAGTAGGTATCGACCTCGGAACAACCAACTCCGTCGTCTCCGTTCTCGAAGGCGGCGAGCCCACCGTCATTGCCAACGCCGAGGGTGGCCGCACCACGCCGTCGGTTGTTGCTTTCTCCAAGTCCGGCGAAGTCCTGGTCGGCGAGATCGCCAAGCGCCAGGCCGTCAACAACATTGACCGCACCATCGCTTCCGTCAAGCGCCACATGGGTACCGACTGGTCCGTCGCCATTGACGACAAGAAGTACACCGCGCAGGAAATCTCCGCCCGCATCCTGATGAAGCTGAAGAACGACGCCGAGTCGTACCTGGGCGAAAAGGTCACGGACGCCGTCGTCACCGTTCCGGCGTACTTCAACGACGCCCAGCGCCAGGCCACCAAGGAGGCCGGCGAAATCGCGGGCCTGAACGTCCTGCGCATTGTCAACGAGCCCACCGCGGCCGCCCTGGCTTATGGCCTGGACAAGGGCAAAGAAGACGAACTCATCCTCGTCTTCGACCTCGGCGGCGGAACCTTCGACGTCTCCCTCCTCGAAGTGGGCAAGGACGAAGACAACTTCTCCACCATCCAAGTCCGCTCCACCGCCGGTGACAACCACCTCGGCGGCGACGACTGGGACCAGCGCGTCGTTGACTACCTGCTGGGCCAGCTCAAGGTCAAGGGCATCGACCTGTCCAAAGACAAGATCGCCCTGCAGCGCCTGCGTGAGGCATCCGAGCAGGCCAAGAAGGAACTCTCCTCCTCCACCAGCACCAACGTCTCCCTGCAGTACCTCTCCGTCACCCCCGACGGCCCGGTCCACCTGGACGAGCAGCTGACCCGCGCCAAGTTCCAGGACCTGACCAAGGACCTCCTGGACCGCACCAAGAAGCCGTTCCAGGACGTTATCAAGGAAGCCGGCATCAAGCTCTCCGAAATCGACCACATCGTGCTCGTCGGCGGGTCTACCCGTATGCCGGCCGTCTACGACCTCGTCAAGGAACTGGCCGGCGGCAAGGAGCCCAACAAGGGCGTCAACCCGGATGAGGTCGTCGCCGTCGGCGCCGCCCTGCAGGCAGGTGTCCTCAAGGGCGAGCGCAAGGACGTGCTGCTCATCGACGTCACCCCGCTGTCCCTCGGCATCGAGACCAAGGGCGGTGTTATGACGCACCTGATCGAGCGCAACACGGCCATCCCCACGAAGCGTTCCGAGACCTTCACGACGGCCGACGACAACCAGCCGTCCGTGGCCATCCAGGTCTTCCAGGGCGAACGTGAGTTCACTCGCGACAACAAGCCGCTTGGCACCTTCGAGCTGACCGGCATCGCTCCGGCTCCGCGCGGCGTCCCGCAGGTCGAGGTCACGTTCGACATCGACGCCAACGGCATCGTGCACGTCTCCGCGAAGGACAAGGGCACCGGCAAGGAACAGTCCATGACCATCACCGGCGGCACCGCGCTCTCCAAGGAGGACATCGACCGCATGGTCCGTGACGCCGAGGAGCACGCCGCCGAGGACAAGGCCCGCCGCGAGGCAACCGACACCCGCAACACGGCCGAGCAGCTCGCCTACTCCGTCGACAAGCTCATCGCAGACAACGCCGACAAGCTGCCCGAAGAGGTCAAGACCGAGGTCAAGGCCGACGTCGACGCCCTCAAGAAGGCACTCGAAGGCACCGATGACGCCGCTGTGAAGACCGCGTTCGAGAAGCTGCAGGCTTCCCAGACCAAGCTCGGCGAGGCCATCTACGCCCAGGCTGGTTCCCCGGACGGCGCCACCGGCGCCCAGGGTGCACCTGCCGGCGAGCAGGCTGCCGGAGCCGACGAGGACATCGTCGACGCCGAGATCGTTGACGAAGACGAGAAGAAGTAATCATGCCCCATCACGGTAACGAGGAAGAGCACGGTTCTTCGGAGAACCGCAGCCACGGCAACGAGCAGGAGAACGAGCCGCAGAAACCGGTCATCCACGACAACCGCAAGGTTGATCCGAAGACCGGCCAGGCCCGCCATCCTGACCAGAAGCACCACGCCGCAGGGGACACCGAGTCCGGGGACGCACTGTCCCAGGCCGAGGACATCCTGAACAGCGTTGAGGTTCCGGCCGAGGAATCGGTGGCGCAGGGCGTTGACGCTGCCGCAGCGGAGGAGCTCAGGAATGACCTCCGCCGGCTGCAGGCCGAGTACGTCAACTACCGCAAGCGCGTCGAACGCGACCGCGCCGTGGCAGGGGAGATGGCCGTCATCGGCGTCCTGAACTCCCTGCTCCCGGTACTGGACGACGTCGACGCCGCACGCCAGCACGGTGACCTCGCGGACGGCCCGTTCGCCGCGATCGCAGCCAAGCTGGAGAACGCGCTGAAGACCTACGGCCTGGTGCGCATCGAAGAGACCGGTGTGGAGTTCGATCCCAATATCCATGAGGCCCTCATCCAGCAGCCCGGCCCCGACGTCGAGTTCGACACCGTCAGCCAGGTCCTGCGCTCCGGCTACAAGTCCGGCGACCGCGTGCTCCGGGCAGCACAGGTGATTGTGGCCGTTCCGGAGTAGGTTGCGTTCGGCGCGACGCCCCACGCCTTCGCGGATGAGGGGGCACCGCCCCTCCGCCGGGTGGCCAAGGATCTGCGATCCTCGGCCACCCGGCTCCGGCAGCGGATATTGGGCTTCCCAACACTCGCAAGCTCGTGTCGGGGCCCTCGGCCAGATCCTTAGATGCCACTCCCGGGCCCCCTATCCAGCGGAGCTCCAACGCAAGCAGAACGAGAGAGGAAACGCCATTGGCTAGCCAGGACTGGGTGGACAAGGACTTCTACAAGATCCTTGGTGTCGCCAAGGACGCTTCCGACGCCGACATCAAGAAGGCCTACCGGAAGCTCGCGCGGCAGCACCACCCGGACACCAATGCGGGGGATGTCGCGTCGGAGAAGAAGTTCAAGGACATCTCCGAGGCTTACTCCGTGCTCTCCGACCCCGATGAGCGCCAGCAGTACGACGCCATCCGGGCCATGGGCGGAGCCCGGTTCGCCCCGGGCGGCGCAGGCGGCGCCGCGGGCGGCAACGCCGGCTTTGAGGATCTCTTTGGCGGCCTCTTCACCGGAGGCGCCGGACGGCATACCGGCGGTTACAGCACGTCAGGCGGCATTCCGCCCGAGTTCGCGGACCTGTTCGGCGGGGGCGGAGCCGGCGGTTTCGGTGGCGGGCAGAACTTCCAGCGCGGCCCGCAGAAGGGTGCGGACCGTACGGCGTCGACCAGCATCTCCTTTGCCGGCGCGATCCGCGGCACCACCATCGGCCTGCGTGAACCGGACGGCGAAGTCATTGACGTCCGCATCCCGGCCGGCATCAAGGACGGCCAGAAGGTCCGCGTCCGCGGCAAGGGCCAGTTCAGCCCCGCCGGGTACGGCGACCTTATGGTTACGGTCTCGGTGAAGCCACACGAGTTCTATGTCCGCGACGGCGACAACCTGCGCATCCACGTTCCTGTGACGTTCCCGGAAGCGGCCCTGGGCGCCGACATCGAGGTCCCGACCATCGACGGCGACACGGTCAAGGTCCGGGTTCCGGCCGGCACTCCGTCAGGCCGGACCCTCCGGGTCAAGGGCCGGGGTGTCAAGCACGCGAAGGCCACCGGAGATTTGCTGGTGACGATCGACGTCGCCGTTCCGCGGAAGCTCAACAAGGAAGCGGAGGACGCCGTGAAGGCGTTCGCCGCGGCCACCGACGGTGAGGACGTACGCACCGGCCTTGCAGCCAAGGCCCGGCTGTAGGAACGGGATCCGGTCATGGACATCGAATTCGACCAGCCGATCTTCGTGATCTCCGTTGCGGCGGACTTAGCCGATATGCACCCGCAGACCCTGCGGCAGTATGACCGGATGGGCATCGTCTCGCCGAGCCGTGCCCCGGGGAAATCGCGGCGGTATTCCCAGCGTGATGTCATGATGCTCCGCGAAGTGCAACGGCTCTCGCACGAAGGCGTGTCCCTCGAGGGCATCAAACGGATCCTGCAGCTGGAGAACCAGGTGGCCGCCCTGCAGCGCCGGGTCGGTGAGCTGACCGAGGAGCTCGCGCGGCGCCGGCAGCCCCTGGACGCCCGCGTGTTCGCGGCCGGCACAGCGGGCGACGTCGTCAGCCTCGCCCGCGGCAAGCGGCCCCGGGCCCGCTCCCAGGCTTTGGTGGTGTGGAGGCCGCGCGGGACCGACTGACCTCTTGGTGGCGGACACCGCGGCGTGGTCGAGGACGCCGTGGTCGAGGAGACAAAGTTGCGGGCGGGTCACGTGGCGGGGAACCCACGCGGGAACGTTCCTGGGGCTGCCGGCCACCGGCAAACCCGTGACGGTCACCGCCATGCACCTGCTTCTCTTCGAGAACGGCCTGGCCGCCGAGTGGTGGGCCGTGCCCGATGTCTATGGTGCGCTCACAGGCCTGGGCGCCCGGTTCGGACTCCCGAAGGGCTGACCGCCCAAACAAGCAACGCGGGGTCACATAGGTCCGTCCCGGGGCATTCATCGGCGCCAAGGGACCCCCTATCGCCGTCCCTGACGTCCGCGAACAGCCGGGACTTCCTGGCCTGGAGCGCCATCACGTAGCGCTCAGCCGGCGTAGGGGTCGGCGATGCCGATGTACTGCGTGGTTGTGTATTCAGCGATGCCTTCGGAGCCGCCTTCGCGGCCCAGGCCGGACTGTTTCACGCCGCCGAAAGGTGCTGCGGCGTTGGAGATGACGCCGGCGTTGAAGCCCACCATGCCGAATTCGATCTGCTCGGCAACGCGCAGCAGCCGGTTGAAGTCGCGGCTGTAGACATAGGACGCGAGGCCGTATTCACTGGCGTTCGCCAGCCGTACGGCGTCCTCCTCGGTGCTGAAGGTAGTGATGGGGGCGACGGGGCCGAAGATTTCCTGCTGGAGGATAGCGGCGTCGTTCGGCACGTTGGCGAGCACGGTGGGAGGGTAAAAATAGCCAGGCCCGTCAACCGGGGAACCGCCGGTGACGGCGGTGGCTCCGGCCTCGACGGCGGCGCTGACCAGGGCGTGCACGTCGTTGCGGGCGCCGGCGTCGATCAGCGGTCCCACGCGGGTGGCGGGTTCCGTGCCGCGGCCGGTGGCCAGCGCGCCCATGGCGGCGGCAAACTTCCGGGTGAATTCGGCAGCGACGGAGGCCTGGACCAGGAAGCGGTTCGCGGCCGTGCAGGCTTCGCCCATGTTCCGCATTTTCGCGGCCATGGCGCCTTCCACGGCTTTGTCCAGGTCTGCGTCTTCGAACACGATGAACGGTGCGTTGCCGCCGAGTTCCATGGAGGTGCGCAGGACGTTCTGCGCGGCGTCGGCGATGAGGCGTTTGCCCACCGGCGTCGAACCCGTGAAGGAGACCTTCCGCAGCCGCGGGTCGGCGAGCAGCGGGCCGGAGATCCGGGCCGCGCTGCACGAGGGGAGCACGTTGAGGACTCCGGCGGGCAGGCCGGCGTCTAGCATGGTCTGGGCGAAAAACTGGGCGGTCAGCGGCGTGAGTTTGGCGGGTTTGAGGACCATGGTGCAGCCGGCGGCCACGGCGGGGGCGACCTTGCGGGTGGCCATGGCCAGCGGGAAGTTCCAGGGCGTGATCAGCAGGCAAGGGCCGACCGGTTTGTGCTGGACCAGGATCTTGTTCTTGCCTTCGGGCGTGGTGAGGTAGCGGCCGTAATCCCGGACGGCCTCCTCGGAAAACCAGCGCAGGAACTCGGCACCGTAGGTCACTTCACCCCGTGCTTCGGCGAGCGGCTTGCCCATTTCCAGGGTCATCAGCAGCGCAAAGTCGTCGGCGCGTTCGGTGACCAGGTCAAAGGCGCGGCGCAGGATTTCGGCGCGTTCCCGGGGGGCCGTCCGCGCCCAGGCGGCCTGGACCTTGTCGGCGGCGTCGAGCGCGGCGAGGGCGTCCTCGCCGGTGGCGGACGCGAGGGTGGCGAGTACCTCGCCGGTGGCGGGGTCGTGGACGTCGAACGTGCCGCCGTCGGACGCCTCCCGCCATTGCCCGCCGATGAGCAGGCCGGTGGGGACGGAGGCGACGAGCGCGGCCTCCCGCTCACGGGTGACGGCAGGGGCCCCTGCTGGGGACGGTGCCGGGGACAGTACAGGCGCGGTGGTCATGGGTGGGTCTCCTCAGGGAAAGTAGGGGGTTTCGGCAGGCTCAAGCTCCGCAGTTGGCGTCAGTAGCTGGCGGGGGCGTCGCCGTCGGGGGTGATGAAGGTGGCCGCCAGGGCTTCGGAGCCACGTGCCAGCAGCGCAACATCGGCGCCCACCAGCACAAACGACGCCCCCGCGGCCAGGTAGCCCCGGGCAGTGCCTTCGTTGAAGGCGTTCACGCCGGCCGGTTTTCCGGCCGCTTTTGCAGCGGTAAGGCAGCTTTCGACGGCGGCGCGCACCTCCGGGTGTTCCTGCTGTCCCAGCACACCCATGGAGGCCGCCAGATCGGACGGTCCCAGGAAGATGGCATCGACGCCGTCCAGCGCCAGGATGTCCCCCACAGCCTCAACAGCCGCCGTCGATTCGATCTGCACAGTGACGCTGACCGTTTCGCCGGCGCGGGCGAGGTAGTCCGGGATCCGGTTCCAGCGGGCGGCCCGGGCCAGCGCGGAGCCGACGCCGCGGACGCCCTGGGGCGGGTAGCGGGTGGCCGCGACGGCGGATTCCGCTTCGGCGGCCGAGTTCACCATCGGGATCAGCAGGTTCTGCACGCCAAGGTCCAGGTACTGCTTGATCACCACGGTGTCGTTGACCGGGGGCCGGACCAGGACGTGGACCGGGTAGCCGTTCACCGCCTGCAGCTGGGCCAGGATGGATTCGAGGCCGTTGGGGCTGTGCTCGGCGTCGACCAGGAGCCAGTCCAGGCCAGACCCCGCGCAGAGCTCCGCCACGAGCGGGCTGCCCGAGCACACCCACATCCCGGCCAGCGGGCGGTCCGCAGCGGCGAGGGCGTCGCGGAACGTGTTCGCGTAGTCAGCATTTTTGGGGTCTATTCGAAGCGGCATGTCACAACTCCCAACGGTCCGTAGTCGGCGTGCACGGTATCGCCCTTGTAGGCCCAGAGCGGGCGCGTGAAGGAGCCGGCGAGGATGATGTCCCCGGCCTTCATGCCGTCGCCGTGGGCAGCGATCTTGTTCGCGAGCCAGTGCACCCCGTTGGCGGGGTGGCCCAGGACGCCGGCGGCGACGCCGGTTTCCTCCACGGTCTGGTTCTTGTAGAGGATGGCCGAGACCCAGCGGAGGTCGACGGCGTCGGGCCTTACCGGGTTGCCGCCGATCACCATGGCGCCCATGGCGGCGTTGTCCGAGATAGTGTCCACGATGGTCCGGCCCTCCATCTCGATCCGGGAATCCAGGATTTCCAGGGCCGGAACCACGTAGTCCGTGGCGTTGAGGACGTCGAAGATGGTGCAGCCGGGGCCGGACAGGTCCTTCTTCAAGACAAATGCCAGCTCCACCTCCACCCGCGGGTGGGTGTACTGATCCCACTGCACGGAGCAGCCGGTTTCCAGGACCATGTCGTCGAAAATGGCACCGTAGTCCGGTTCGGTGATGCCTGTAGCGGCCTGCATGGCCCTGGAGGTCAGGCCGATCTTGCGCCCCACCAGCTTGCGGCCGGCGTCCTCGTTGCGGCGCCGCCACAGCTGCTGCACGGCGTAGGAGTCCTCCACCGTCATGCCCGGGTAGCGGGCGGTCAGCCGGGGGACTGGCGTGCGGGACCGCGCGGCCTCCAGCAACTCGTCGGCGATGGCCTCGATCGTCGTGGCGTCCAGCATGGCTAGAGCTGCGACCCGAGCTTGAAGCCGACTTCTTCGCCCGGCTGGCGGGTGTAGGAGAATCCGTCAGCGCCGACGGTTACGGCCATTTCGCTCTTGTCTTCACGCATCACGATGGGCTGCGGGTTGCCGTCCAGGTCCAGGACCGGGGAAGCCTCGGTGTACCAGGACGGGACCACGGGGTTGCCCCACCAGTCGCGGCGCTGGTTGTCGTGGACGTCCCAGGTGATGACCGGGTTGTCCGGGTCACCCGTGTAGTAGTCCTGGGTGTAGATCTCGATCCGGTGGCCGTCCGGATCCAGGATGTAGAGGTAGAACGCATTGGAGACGCCGTGCCGGCCGGGGCCGCGCTCAATCCGGTCGCTGATGCGCAGGGCGCCCATCTTGTCGCAGATCTGGATGATGTTGTGCTTTTCGTGCGTGGCGAACGCGACGTGGTGCATCCGGGGGCCGTCCCCGCCGGTCAGCGCGGTGTCGTGGACCGTCTGCTTGCGGTGCATCCAGGCCGCGTACGTGACGCCGTCGGAATCCTTGATGTCCTCGGACACGCGGAAGCCGAGGTCCTCAAGGTACGCTCGGCCGCGCGGGACGTCCGGCGTGACCTGGTTGAAGTGGTCCAGACGGACCAGTTCGCCGGCGTTGTAGAGGTCATAGCGCTGGGTGAGGCGTTCGACGTGCTCGGTCTCGTAGAAGAACTCGTACGGGAAACCCAGCGGGTCCTCGACGCGGACGGAGTCGCCGATTCCCTTGGTGAAGCCGCCCTTGCGGCGTTCGGTGCGGCAGCCCAGTTCCTGGTAGTAGGCCTCGGCGGCGTCCACCTCGGCGGGGGACTTGACCCGGTAGGCGAGCGCGGCGACGGCGGCGGCGGGTCCCTTGCGCAGCACCAGGTTGTGGTGGATGAACTCCTCGAGGGCGCGCAGGTAGATGCTGTTCTCATCTTCCTCGGTGACGTGCAGGCCGAGGACGTCGACGTAGAACTCGCGGGACTTCGCGAGGTCGGTGACGACAAGCTCCATGTAGGCGCAGCGGACAATGTCCGGTGCCGGGACGGTGGGGGTGGGTACAAAGTTGGTCATGGCGTTCTCTCTTCGTTGAAAGGGGGGTGGGGAGGGGCTAGCTGTCGCCGGCTACTAGCCCTCGCTGTGGGCGGAGGCTTCGACGCTGCCGAATTTAGGAGTATGAACAGGGCCCAGGGTGATGTGCACGGCCTGCTGGTCGGTGTAGAAATCGATGGAGCGGTAACCGCCCTCGTGCCCCAGTCCGGAGGACTTGACGCCGCCGAACGGGGTGCGGAGGTCGCGGACGTTGTGGCTGTTCAGCCACACCATGCCGGCCTCGACGTTCTGGGAGAAGTTATGGGCGCGCGTCAGGTTCTGGGTCCAGATGTAGGCGGCGAGCCCGTATTTGACGCCGTTGGCCAGCTCCAGCGCCTCCTCATCCGAGTCGAACGGCGTGATCGCGACGACCGGTCCGAAGATCTCCTCCTGGAAGATCCGTGCGTCAGGGGCGACGTCGGCGAACACGGTGGGTGCGATGTAGTTGCCTTCCGGGAGTCCTTCCGGGCGTCCGCCGCCGGCCAGCAGCCGGCCCTCGGACTTGCCGATCTCGACATAGGAGGCCACCTTGGCGTAGTGCTCGGGGTGGACCAGGGCGCCGACCTCGGTCCTGGGATCGTGCGGGTCCCCGACGACGATGTTCTTCGCGCGGGCGGCGTACTTTTCGCAGAACTCCTCGTAGATGCCGCGTTCGACGAGGATGCGGGAACCGGCCGTGCAGCGTTCTCCGTTGAGCGAGAAGACGCCGAACAGGGCGGAGTCGATCGCGGCGTCGAGGTCGGCGTCGGCGAACACGACGCAGGGGGACTTGCCGCCGAGCTCCATGGAGAGGCCCTTGAGGTTGGCGGCGGCGTTGCGGAAGATCGTCTGGCCGGTGCTGGTCTCGCCGGTGAAGGAGATCAGCGGGACGTCCGGGTGCTTGACCAGCGCGTCGCCGGCTTCCACGCCCAGGCCGTTGACAAGGTTGAACACCCCGTCGGGCAGCCCGGCGTCCTTGAAGATCTGCGCCCACAGGGATGCCGAGAGCGGGGTGAATTCGGCCGGCTTGAGGACCACGGTGTTGCCGGTGGCCAGCGCCGGGGCGAGCTTCCAGGACTCGAGCATGAACGGGGTGTTCCACGGCGTGATGAGCCCGGCGACGCCGATCGGCTTGCGGTTCACATAGTTGATCTGCGAGCCCGGGACCTTCATGGCGTCGTCGAACTGGGCCACGATCAGGTCGGCGAAGAAGCGGAAGTTCTCCGCCGCGCGCAGCGCCTGGCCCTTCGCCTGGGTGATCGGCAGCCCGGTGTCGAACGTCTCCAGCTCGGCGAGCCGGTCCTCCTGGGCCTCGACGGCGTCAGCGATCCTGTTCAGGACCCGGGCGCGTGCGCGCGGCTTCATCTTCGGCCACGGGCCGTTGACGAACGCCTCGCGGGCGGCGGCGACGGCGAGGTCGATGTCCTCTTTCTGGCCGGCGGCGGCGGTGGCGTAGTTGGTGTTGGAGACCGGGTCCAGGACATCGAAGGTGGCCCCGCCCACGGAGTCCACGAAGTGGCCGTTGATGTAGTGCCGGATGTGGGTGGGCAGGTCCTGCGGCACGTAGTGGGTGCTGGGTTCTGCGGCAGTGAACGTCATTGTTGTTTCCTTACTGCTGGGTGGGTCCGGACAGTGTCCCGGGCAATCGGGTAAGCGTCCTGGGCAATCGGTCAGATGTTTTTGGCCTGGTTGAGGTAGGCGTCCAGGGTGGCGGAACGGTGCAGGCGGGCGGCCTTTTCAATGTCCTCCGCGCCGGCGGCGGTTTCGATGAGCCGCAGCAGGGCCTCGTGCTCGTCCACCGATTCGTGGGCCCGGCCGGGGACAAAGCGGAACGTGGAGGACCGCAGGGAGCCCAGCTGATCCCAGCCCTGATGGACGAGGCCCAGGATGTGCGGGTTGGGGCAGTGCTCAAACAGGACGCTGTGGAAGTCCTTGTTCAGCTGGGTAAACCGGATGGGGTCGAAATGTTCCAGGCAGGCGCGCATCTCCGCGTTGACGGCACGGGCCCGGGCAACATCTGCCGCACCGATCAGCGGTGCGGAAAGTGCGGTGGCCGCACCCTCGAGAATGCTCAGGGTCTGCATGGTGTAGAGGTATTCGACCGGGTCGATTCCTGCCACCGTGGCGCCCACGTTGCGCTCGAACTTCACCAGGCCCTCCGCCTCGAGCCGGCGGATTGCTTCTCGGACCGGGACCACGCTGACGCCCAGGCCGTCCGCAATTTTGGAAAGCACCAGACGGTACCCAGGCGAGTAAAGGCCCTGGAGGATCTGGTCCTTGATAGCCGCATAGGCCTGCTCGGACTTGCTGCCTGCTGCCACCATCGACTCAACCATTGACTTTGACCGCTTCCCATTCCTCATACTTGGTGCGCCAGGCGGCGTTCAGCGGATAGAGGCCGTCCACACTGTGGCCCTGCTCCACCATTTCGGCGATGAAGGTTTCCTCGCGTTCCTGGCGGATGGAGTCGTCCGCCACTTCCTCGGCCAGCGCCGGCGGGATCACCAGGATGCCGTCGGAATCGGCCACGATGATGTCGCCTGGCTGCACGGTGGTGCCGCCGCAGGCGATGGTGATGTCCGTGTCCCACGGGATGTGGCGGCGGCCCAGGACGGCGGGGTGCGGGTTGGAGTAGTAGGTGGGCATCTCCATCGCGGCCACGGCGGAGAAGTCGCGGACGCCTCCGTCGGTGATGATCGCCGCCGCTCCCCGGACCTGGGCGCGAAGCGCCAGGATGTCGCCGATGGTGCCGGTGCCCTTCTCGCCGCGGGCCTCCATGACCAGGATCTCGCCCTCGTTCACGGAGTCGATCGCCTGCTTCTGGGCGTTGAACCCGCCGCCGTGGGTCCTGAACAGGTCCTCACGGTTGGGTACGTAGCGCAGTGTCCGGGCCAGGCCCACCACCCGTTTCTCCGGCCGGGTGGCGGTCAGGCCGTCAATGCTGACGTTGTTCAGCCCGCGCTTGCGCAACTGGGAGGAGAGGGTGGCGGTGCAGACGCTTTCCAGCTTCGCCTTCAGCCCCGGGGACAGGACGGTCCCGACGGCGGCGCCTTCCACCGCGGCAAGGCCGGCCGCTTCCCGCGAACCATATGCCTCCTCGCGCTGCAGGTCATCCGTCCTGGGCGGCGCACCGAAGTCTGCGAACGGCGTCGTGCCTTCCTCCACCCGGGTGACCAGCCGCCCGGTGGTCAGGCCGGCAGCACTGACTTCAACCTCGACGACGTCGCCCGGCTTGGCCACCGAGGCCCCGGCAGGCGTGCCGGTCAGGATGATGTCGCCCTCTTCGAGGGTCAGCAGCTGGGAGAGATCGGCAACCAGACGGGCGAACGGGAACAGCAGGCCCTCGGTGGTGTCGTCCTGGACCAGGTCGCCGTTGTGCCAGGTGCGGATCCGCAGTGTGGCGGGGTCCACGGCGTCCGCCGGGATCATTCCCGGGCCGACCGGGGTGAAGCCGTCGCCGCCCTTCGAACGGAGGTTGGAGCCCTTGTCCGCGTAGCGAAGGTCGTAGACGCCGAGGTCGTTGCTGGCCGTCACCCATTCGACGTGGCTCCAGGCATCCGCGATGCCGACCCGGCGGGCAGGTTTGCCGATGATCAGGGCGATCTCGCCTTCGTAGCCGAGCAGTTCGCAGCCGGCCGGACGCTCCACCGCGGACGGGGCTTTCGCCGACCCGAGCGACAGGGACGACGGCGGCTTCAGGAAGTATGAGGGCTGTTCCGGCGTGCGGCCGCGCTGGGCTGCGCGGCTGGGGTAGTTGAGGTGCACCGCGATGACCTTCCTGGCGGCGGCCAGCGTGTCTTCATTGACCTGGTCCAAAAGTAACTCCTCGTCAAGAATAAAATCGTATACGAAACTATGCATGACTCCAACGGTTCCGTCAAGGGCCCGCGCAGCTTCGTAGCATTGGCGCGGACAGGAGCCTCATTTCAATGTGAGCCTTGACACGAATTGCATCAAAGCTACACTGAACAATCGTATACGGTTTCATGTATGACCGTAGGCCCACCTCGCGGCCACCGCACTCCACCTCTACCGGGCCACAGAGACGTGCCCGCAAGAAATGAGGAACTGCTCTCCCGCATGCGCAGCGCACGACGGCAAAGGATCGCCGCCGGGTAGCGTTCGCCGCCATCATCGGAACCACCATCGAGTGGTACGACTTTTTCACCTACGCCAACGCGGCGGGCCTGGTCTTCGCCAAGCTTTTCTTCGAACCTGCCGGAAGTGACATCGGCATCCTGATCTCCTTCGCCTCGATCGGACTCAGCTTCGTGTTCCGGCCCCTGGGCGCTTTCCTGGCCGGCCACTTCGGCGACAGGCTGGGGAGGAGGGCAATGCTGGTCCTCACCCTGGTGCTGATGGGCGTTGCCACGACCCTTATTGGTGTGCTGCCCACCTACGAGACTGCCGGCATTATCGCACCGGTACTCTTGCTGCTGCTGCTGCGCATCCTGCAGGGCATTTCCGCCGGTGGCGAATGGGGCGGTGCCGTACTGATGGCAGTGAGCATGCTCCCAAGGGCAAGCGCGGCCCCACGGCTCGTTCCCGCAGCTGGGCGTCCCACTGGGCATGATCCTTGCCTCCGGCGTGCTGGCCCTGATGTCCGGCGTGATCTCGCCCGGTGCGGCCTTTGTTGAGTGGGGCTGGCGCATCCCGTTCCTGCTCAGCTTTGTCCTGATCATCGTCGGCTTCGTCTTCCGCCGCAGTGTGGAAGAAAGCCCCGTCTTCGAGGAAATCGCCCAGAAGAAGCAGCAGACGCGGGTTCCGATCGTCGAGTTGTTCAAAAAGAACTGGCTGCTGGTTATTCTCGCCGCATTGGTCTTTGCAGGTAACAACGCCGCAGGCTACATGACCACCGGCGGCTATATCCTCAACTACTCCACCAATCCCAAGGGCCTGGCCATGGACCGCACCGGAGTGCTACTCGCCGTGACTGCCTCCGCCGCCTTCTGGTTCATTTTCACCCTGGTTGCCGGTTGCCTCGCCGACAGCATCGGCCGTAAGAAGACCTACCTCATCGGCTACGGCTGCCTGATCGCCGCAGTCTTCCCCCTGTTCTGGCTGGTAAACACCGGGAACATCTGGGCACTGCTCCTCGGCCTTGCATTGTTGACCGTCGGGCTCGGCCTGACCTACGGCCCGCAGGCCGCGCTCTACAGCGAACTGTTTCCCGCCTCCATCAGGTTCTCCGGCGTCGCCATCTCCTACGCCCTGGGCTCGATCCTCGGCGGGGCCTTCGCTCCGACCATTGCCGCGGCGATGGTCCAGGCCACCGGGACAACCACGTCCGTTTCCGTTTACCTGCTGGTTGTCGCGCTGATTTCGGCGGGCGCCGTACTGGTGCTCCGCGACCGGAACGGCATCGACCTGAGCATCAACAACCAGGCCGAGCAGGAGGTCGGAGCCACCATCTTCGACAAGCGCACTCCCGCCGTCAGCCACACCACGGACAACGCCAAAGTCTGATCCACGGCCCCGCCGGGGGCACATGACCCGTTGACCCGGGACGCCAGAGGATCGCCCGGAAGAGAAAGAAGTCATATGGACATCGCAGGTTTGCTGCTGGAGGCGCTCCCCGGCCGGGTGGTGACAAATGTTGAAGAGCTTGGCCAATACCGGCTGGACCGCTCCGGTCACGTTGCCGCCGGGACACCCGTCGCTGCAGTGCGCGCGCGAAGCATCGAAGACGTGCAGGCTGTATGCCGGATCGCCTACGAAACAGGCACGCCCATCGTGACACGGGGCGCCGGAACCGGCCTGGCTGGACGCGGCATCGCGGACAGCGGCGAAATTGTGCTGTGCATGGGCTCCATGCAGGACATCCTGGCCCGGAATATCTTCGACTCCGAGTGGGACCTTGGGATCGCCGGCGGCTTCGGGCGGATCCCGGCCGTGGAGCTCATGCGACAGGCCGGCGTCGTGCTCGTTGTGGGAGCCAGCCTGAACATGTTCCAGATGAGGTACGGGACGCTCATCGCACCCGATGCAACGGTGATCCAGGTGGACACCCTGCCCGCCGCGACCCACCCCTGCGTGGACCGCTTCATCTGCTCTGACGGCAACGCATTCAGTGAGATGCTCCTTGAACAACTCACCACCCGCACCGCCCGATGGCGCGACAAGGTTCCTGAAGTAGCGGACGGACGGATCACAGAAGAACCGCCCACGGAGGAATACGCATGCGACGGGCGGCTCAACCCGAGGGCATTCGCCCGGGCTCTCGAAAGGATCCTCCCGGCACAACGCACCAGCGTGCAGGACGGCGGCCACTTCTCCGGATGGATCCCCATGTATTGCTCGGCCCCGGACCCCCAGGCCATGATTCTCGTCGGGACGGCCTTTCAGACCATCGGCTTGGGACTGCCAGCCGCCGTCGGGGCGGCACAGGCAGCGAACGGGCGAACCACCGTCCTCGTCACCGGCGACGGAGGCGCCCTCATGGCGTTGCCCGAACTGGAGGCCATGATCCGCACCGTCCGAAGCGGCATCATCGTCGTCTTCAACGACGCCGCCTACGGCGCTGAACTGCACCAGTACGCTTCGCGGGTACTGGACAGCGAAGCCATGCTCATCGACGAGGTGGACTTGGCCGCCGTCGGACGGGCATTTGGCGCCGAAGGCATCAAGGCCCGCAGCCTGGCGGACCTCGACCGGCTTGAGGACTGGGTCACCAGCGGGTGCAAGGGTGTCTAAGTTCTAGACCTGCCCGTATCGCAGAGCGTCATAGCCGAATACATGGCCGAAAGCATGCAGGGCATCCTGAGCCCGGCGGCAAACCAGACAAAATGAAAGCGCACCACGCGCCCCCGGCAGCGCCGAAAACGCGCTGCCGGGAACTTCAAGTTCGCTCTTGCCCCATGCAGCGGGATCGTCGGCGTGGGTCATAAAGTGTCTTCTAAGGAACTTGTAACCCGCGTCATATCTGCCGTACATTTTAGACCAGCAGACGCTTCTATTATCGAACACTGAGTTCTAATATCGAACACAATTCAGGCGAAGCGTCCCACACGACGAAACGAGGAAACCCCGTGCAGTTCCACCACCACGGCTACGTGTCCGGTGACCCGCGGGTCCAGCCCGCCGCCGGCGTCGGCGTCGACCGGCCCGCGGAGCTTCCCGACGAGGTCGACGTGCTCATCGTGGGCAGCGGTCCAGCGGGCATGCTGACCGCAGCCCAACTGTCCCAGTTCCCGGGCGTCACCACGCGCATCGTGGAGCGCCGCGGTGGCAGGCTCGCCATCGGACAGGCCGACGGCATCCAGGCCCGGAGCGTCGAGACCTTCCAGGCCTTCGGCTTCGCCGAGCGGATCATTGCCGAGGCATATCGCATTACCGAGGTGGCGTTCTGGAAGCCGGACCCCGCGGACCCCTCCCGCATCGTCCGCACCGCCCGCACCCTGGACGATCCGGCGGGCATCAGCGAGTTCCCGCACCTGATCGTCAACCAGGCCCGCGTGCTGGACTACTTCGCCGAGGTCATGGCCAACGCGCCCACGCGTATGTCGCCCGACTACGGCCTGGAGTTCCGCAGCCTCGAGGTCTCCGGCGAGGGCGACTACCCCGTCACCGTGACGCTCCTCCACACGGCCGGCCCCGACGCAGGCCGGGAGCGCGTTGTCCGAGCCAAGTACGTCGTCGGCGCTGACGGCGCTCGCTCCAAGGTGCGCGAGTCGATCGGCTGCACGCTCGCCGGCGACCGGGCCAACCATGCCTGGGGCGTCATGGACGTGCTCGCCGTCACGGACTTCCCCGACATCCGCACGAAGTGCGCCATCCAGTCCGGCACGGGCGGCAGCATCCTGCTGATCCCGCGTGAAGGCGGCCACCTCTTCCGCATGTACGTTGACCTCGGCGAGGTGCCGCAGGACGACGCCGGCGCCGTCCGCAAAACCACCATCGAGCAGATCGTTGCACAGGCGAACGAGATCCTCCACCCCTACACGCTCGACGTGCGCAATGTCGCCTGGCACAGCGTGTACGAGGTCGGCCACCGCCTCACCGACAGGTTCGATGACGTCCTCCCGGACCAGCGGGGCACCCGCACGCCGCGCGTATTCATCACCGGCGACGCGTGCCATACGCACAGCGCCAAGGCCGGCCAGGGCATGAACGTCTCCATGCAGGACGGCTTCAACCTCGGTTGGAAGCTGGGGCACGTGCTCGAGGGCCGCAGCCCCGAGAGCCTGCTGTCCACGTATTCGGCCGAGCGCCAGGTCATCGCGAAGGACCTCATCGACTTCGACAAGGAGTGGTCCACGCTCATGGCGAAGAAGCCCGAGGAGTTCGACAACCCCTCCGAGCTCGAGGACTTCTACGTGCGCACCGCAGAGTTCCCCGCCGGGTTCATGACGCATTACGGCCCCTCCATGCTCATCGCCGCGCCCGCGCACCAGGACCTGGCCACCGGCTTCACCATCGGCAAGCGCTTCAAGTCGGCGCCCGTCGTGCGAGTCTGCGACACCAACCCGGTGCAGCTCGGGCACCATGCCACGGCGGATGGCCGCTGGCGCATCTACGTCTTCGCCGACGCGGCACTGGCCGGTGCGCCGTCGCCTGTGGCCGACTTCGCCGAGTGGATCGCGAACGCGCCGGACTCGCCGCTGGCCGCGACGCCGTCGGGCGCCGACCGTGACGCATGGTTCGACGTGAAGGTCATCTACCAGCAGGACCACACGAGCCTCGACATCGGAACCGTCCCGGCGGCGTTCAAACCGCAGGTGGGACCGTTCCGGCTGACGGACTACGAGAAGGTCTACGGCACCGATCCGGCAGCGGACATCTTCGAGCTGCGCGGGCTCGACCGCGGCGGCGTCGTTGTAGTGGTGCGGCCGGACCAGTATGTGGCCAACGTCCTGCCCCTGACAGCGACGGCGGAGCTCGCCGCGTTCTTCGCTCCCCTCCTGCCGGTCGCCAAACCCGCGGAGGCATGACCGGAGGAGCGACCGGAGGCGCAGCCCGCCGGCCCACCCGCCGGCCAGCCCACGGGTTAACGGGAGCAAGGCGCAGCGACGTCCGGCAGGGATTCGAGGTCGTTGCCGGGCCACAGGGGACAAATTTGAGCCGGCGCCGCTTCCGGCGATTAAGGTGGAGCCATGAGCTCCCCGACACGAAGGATCCGTCCGCTGGCACGGACCCGAGCTCGGAGAACACACCCAGGAGGTCTTGCGCGACCTCGCCGGCTTCACCCCGGAACAGCTCGCTGAAGCCCTGCCCAGGACGCCAGGCTCGCCCCGCAGGGCGTGGTCTGAATGCAGATTGAAATCACAGACGTCTTCCTCCGCGACGGACTCCAGGACATCGACGTCGTTGTCCCGACCGCCAGGAAACTGGAAACCGCAGCCCGGCTGATCGCGGCCGGCGTGCGGCGCCTCGAAATCGCCTCCTCGTCAACCCGAAGAAGGTGCCACAAATGGCCGACGACAAAGCACTCTTCGCCGGGCTGCCCGTCCGCAACGACGTGGCCTACACGTCCCTGGCCCTGAACGGGCGGGGCATCCAAAGGGCAGCCGACGCGGGGGCTGAGCACATCGCCGTCGTCACCTCTGCCAGCCAGGCCCACGGCAACGCCAATGCCGGCCAGAGCATCGAAGAAGCCCTGTCCGGTCTCGGGGAAGCAGTCCCCACGTACCCCGGGACGGACTTCCTCGCCGGTATTTCCACCGCTTTCACCTGCCCTTCGAGGGGGACATCTCCCCGGAGTACCTGCTCAGGGTTGTCCGGGCCTTCGAGGCCATGGGCATCACCACCATTGGCCTCGCCGACACCCTTTGCACCACCCCCACTGAACGGGCCATCGCCGCTGTGGGATTCGTCCTGGACGCCGAGCCGGAATTGAACTATTCCCTTCACTTGCCCTTGCACCTGCACCTGCACCTGCACAACGCGCACGGCCAGGCGCTGGCTACCGTCAGCGCCGCCATCAACCTCGGAATCACCCGGTTCGACAGCGCACTCGGCGGGTACGGCGGGTGCTCCTTCGCCCCCGGAGCCGTCGGCAACCTCGCCACCGAAGGGCTGGTCCGCCACCTGCACGCCGCTGGCCACGATACCGGCATCGACGAAGCACTGCTCGCCGAGACAGTTGCCTACGCCCGCGATTCAGTCACCCGGGCCCAGCCCTTTCCAGCCTTTCCGCTTCGCGCTAAGAACAGGCGCACCCACCCTTCGGCAGACCGCGCCCCCGGCGCCATGCCGCTATCCCCTTGGGAGACAACGATGTCAGTAACCCAGACCCACCTGCCCCACGACGACGAAATATCCGCGGATGAAATATCCGCGCCCGGAGCCGCGGAAGAACGCGTCCGCCCGCCCAAGCCGAACCTTCGCCGCGTTGCGGAGACCTGATGTCCGCCGTCGTTAGGGCCAACATCGTCTGCATCCTGTTCGCAGGCATCTACAACGGCATCGGCAGACGCGGCATCCAGCCTTTCGTTGGATTCAACGGCCACGGCGCACTGCTGCGCGTCAAGGGCAAGTCGGGAGACCTCACGTCGCCGCCCAAGAAGGACGTCGCAGCCTTCGTGTCCCTCGGCAAGGGCCTGGCCATCGCCGGCATCCAGTTCATCGTCGGCAACCTGGTCGCGGCCTTCGTTCCCGGCCTGCACCCCTGCGCCTGGACCATCATCATCATCGCCGCCGCCGTCAAGATCTTCGGCCTCTCTCCGAAGGAACTCGAAGACGCCAGCTCCGAGTGGGGGGACATGATCGGAGCCTTCCTCATCGCGGCATTGCTCGTGGGGGTCAGCATCACCTAAATCAACATCGAAGAAGTCCTGCAGTCCCTGTCCAACCCGGCATTCATCGTCCTGACCATCGTCACCGTCCTCGTCGCCACCCTGTCCTCGGGGATCCGGGGCTGGCTGGTCAAGCTCAATTTCGTCGAGGCGTCCATCACCCCCGGCCTGGTCATGGCCGACACTGGCGGAAGCGGCGACGTCTCGGTCCTCAGCGCCGCCGGGCGCATGCACCTGATGCCGTTCGCTGCGCTGACCAACCGGATCGGCGGTGCCCTGGTGCTGTTCCCGACCTCACTCCTGGTGCCGTTCCTCGGCTGAACGCCGGCACCCTTTCCCTTTGAGCAGAAGGGCGCACCATGACCGACTACGCAATCGCTGTTCTTCCCGGCGACGGCCTCAGCCCGGAAGTCATCGACGCGGCACCTGACGTCATCGACGCAGCTGCGGACCACGAGCACCCGCATCTGGACATCCGTCCGTACGCGGCGCCGCGCGCAGGCCGCAGGGCACTCTCCGCTGGCCACTCGGAACTCGCGTACCTCACTCTTGGGGTGTAGTGCGTTCCCGGCCTGGGCGGGCTAGGCGTTGTCCAAGGCCTTGAGGAGCAGGAGCCATTCCGGGATGGGGTCGTCGAGGGGCGCTGGCCAGCCCGGATCGTCCGGGTCTGCGGCGGGCAATGGGTGCCAGTCGGTGAATTGGTGCCAGTCCGGGAAGGGGTCCGGGGGCAGTTCCGGTTCGGGATCCCGGCCGGGGTCCTGGCCGGGGTGCCGGGTTGGCGCCGGGTCCGGATGATGTCCCGGATCCGCGGGCAGGCCTTGGCCCGGGGCGTGGTGCGGGCCGGTGTCCGAGGTCAGGTATGTGGTCGGGAGGCGGTGTGGCCAGCGGGGTGGTTCCCAGTCCTGGTGTTCGCTGGGGTAGTGCCGGCCTGAGGGTGAGGTCCAGCCTGGTGGTTTGTGTTTGCTGGCTCCGGATGGTGTC
>NZ_JBEPOZ010000013.1:0-120359 GCF_040547005.1 Arthrobacter sp. UYCu712 | reverse complement strand
CACCTTGGTGGGCTCGAACATGTCCACGGGGGAGGGCTTGCCGGTGTCGATCTGGCAGAAGTCGCAGCGGCGGGTGCACTCGGAGCCGCCGATCAGGAAGGTCGCTTCCTTGTCTTCCCAGCATTCGAAGATGTTGGGGCAGCCGGCCTCTTCACACACGGTGTGGAGGCCTTCCTTTTTGACCAGCTTCTTGAGCTGCACGAACTCCGGGCCCATCTGGACCTTGGCCTTGATCCATTCCGGCTTACGTTCCACCGGTGTGGCCGCATTTCGCTGCTCGATGCGCAGCATCTTCCGGCCTTCTGGTGCCAGTGTCACAGTAGTGCTCCTTCGTGGGTTGCAACTAGGGCTTCTTCATTGTTGCGCAGTTCTTCGGTGATCCGCGACACGAGGTCCGCCGGGCTGACGTCCCGCCCGGTCTCCTGGGCGATCGTGGTGACGCCGGCGTCGGTGATCCCGCAGGCGATGATCTGGGCGTAGGGCGCAAGATCGTTGTTGGCGTTGATGGCGAAGCCGTGCATCGTGACGCCCTCGTGGACGCGGATGCCGATGGCGGCGATCTTGCGGTCCGGGCCCTTTGCGTCTTGTTCGATCCAGACGCCTGCCCGCCCCCTGATGCGCACGGCGGCGATGCCGTAGTCGGCCAGGACGGCGATGATGACCGCTTCCAGCCGCTCCACGTAGTCGCGGATGCCGGCCTTGTTCTTCAGCTTGATGATCGGGTAGCCAATGAGCTGTCCGGGACCGTGCCAAGTGAGCTTGCCGCCGCGGTCCACGGGAACCACCGGGGTTCCGTCGAAGGGGCGTTCGTGGTCCTCGGTGCGTTTACCGGCCGTGTAGACGGCGGAATGTTCGAGCAGCAATACGGTGCTGGGCGCGGTGCCGGCGACGACCTTCTCGTGGAGTTCGCGCTGGAGTTCCCAGCCGCGGGTGTAGTCGACGAAATCCGGGGCGAGACCCAGCCGGGAGAACTCAAGAGTCATGGCATCCAGCTTAGACCTCACCCGCCGTCGTACCCGATTGTGTGCTTAAGCTCTCACGCCTGTGGATAACTTCTGCAGGATTCCGCGGGATCCGCTATTCCTTGGGGATGGAAGATAACCCGCCAGCAGTCGGTACGCCCCCGATGGTGCCCGGCTACGACGTCGGCCGTTGCCTGGGCCGCGGCGGCAGCGCCACGGTCTGGTTTGTCACCGAGACATCGACGGGCCGGGACTATGCGGTGAAATGCTTTGCCTCAGGCAGCGGACCGGGGCCGGAAGGGGACGACGGGGAAGAGGGAATGCGGCGTGAAGTCCGCATTCTCTCAGCCCTGGACCACGACCACCTGGCCCGGGCACATGCCGTCGTGCGCGTGCACCACCCTCCCGAAGCAACCGCCGGCGGAGGCGACGGGTCCGGGCTGTTGCTGGACTACGCGCCCGGCGGCTCGCTGGCCGCGCTGGTGGCCGGCCGCGGCAGCCTGGGTCCGGGGGAGACGGTGACGGTGCTGACGCCGATCGCGCAGGCCTTGGCGTACCTGCATGGCCAGGGCTTCACCCACGGCGACGTGGCCCCCGGCAATGTGCTGTTCACCGCCCACGGCAAACCCCTGCTGGCCGATCTGGGCATCGCGCGGATGGTGGCCGACGCCGGGACGGTACCGCGGGCGGGCACCGCAGGATTCCGCGATCCCGCACCGGTCGATGCCGTGCGGGCCGGCCTGCAGCCCGAACGCGACGTGTACTCCCTCGCGGCCCTGGGCTGGTACTGCCTGACCGGACGCGCTCCGGAACCGGGGGAGCAGCGACCGCCGTTGCCGCTGCTCGTGCCGGGGGTTCCGGCGGCGCTGGCCGCCGCGCTGGAGGCCGGCCTGCACGAGGACCGACGGCTCCGGCCGGCCGCGGCCGAGCTTGCCGCCGCCGTCTTCCGCAGCGCCGCGGCGGAGCCCGTGGACCTGTCCGCCTCCGTCCACCCGACCGTGGTTCCGGAATTGCTGACCCGGCGGACCCTGGACTGCAGCCCGGGGGCGCTCAGGAAGGAACGACTGATTGGCCGGTGGCGCAGCGCCCGGAAGCGCCGGCCAGCCGCTCCGCACCGGGAACCCACCAGGCACCGGGAACCCACGAGGCACCGGGAACCCACCAGGCACCGGGCGGCGTCGAGCCCGGTGGGGTGGAGGCGCGCAGGCGGCCGGAGCCGTTCCGGCCGCGGGGAGTACCGGAGCCGTGGTTACCGCCGCCTCCGCATGGCGTCGGTCCTGCTGGCAGTGCTGCTGGTCCTCCCGGCTGCCTGGCTGCTGGCCGGAGCCCGGGTGCCCGCCCTCTTCCCGGTGCTGTACCCCGCGGCTTCCACCGGGAACGAGGAAGCGGCGGAAAACGCCACAGCTCCGCCGTCACAGCTCACGGCACGGGAGGCACCCCAACCGGCGGCCGTGCCGCCGGACGTGCAGGTCCAGCTCCGCTCGGAGAGCCCGGAGGAGGCGGTGCAGGGACTGGCCCGGCTCCGCTCACTGGCCTTCAGTTCCGGGGATATGCGCCTGCTCGATGAGGTCAATGCACCGGCGTCGTCCGCTGCGGCGGCGGATGACAGGATTCGTGCGCGGCTCACGGAAGCCGGCCATGTCCTGGCGGGCTTCATCACCGTGCTGACGGCCGTGGCACAGTCCCCGGACAGCGGCCCCGCACGCGCTGTCGTGGCCGTCACCGCGGCCTCGCCCGCCTATCAGGAGCGGGACGCCACTGGCGCCGTGGTCGCGGAGGCGACCGCCGGGGACGAGCAGCAACTCCGGCTGGTGCTGGTGCCGGTCGACGGCCGCTGGCGGATTCAGGAGATCCTCCCGGGCCCGCCCTGACGGCGCCGGAATATCCGGGCGGGTGGGTCCCGGGCGGCGGCTCAGAGCTCCGGGCCGCGTCCGGCGACCCACGCGGCTGCCTCGTGCAGGGAAGCGTGCTGCCACTGAAAACCGGCGTCGTTGAGTACTGCCGGTTCCATCCGCTGGCTCGACAGCAGCAGTTCATCGGCGAGCTTGCCCATCACCAGCCGCAGGACCGGCGCCGGGACCCGCAAGAGCGCCGGGCGGTGGAGGGCGCCGGCGAGCTGGGCTATCAGGGAGTTCACGTCGGCGCTTTCCGGGGCGCAGACGTTCACCGGGCCGGACAACGGCGCGGAGAGCAGGAAGCCGAACGCCCCGGCCACATCGGGCAGGCTGATCCACGGCCAGTACTGCCGGCCGTTGCCGAGCGGCCCGCCAACGCCGAGGCGCAGCAGCGGCAGCAGCCGCCCCAGCGCGCCGCCGGAACGGCTCAGGACCACGCCGGTGCGCGGCGTGACAACGCGGACGCCGGCGGGAGCCTCGTGCGCCGCGGCCTCCCAGTCGACGCAGATCCGGGCGAGGACGCCGGAGCCGGCCGGCGCATTCTCGCGCAACACCACCGGGCCGGCATCGCCGTAGTAACCGGAGGCCGACTGGCTCAGGAACGCCGCGGGCGGTGCCTCCTGCCGGGCCATCGCCGTCGTCAGGGTCCGGGTCGCCCCCAGCCGCGAGCTGTGGAGTTCGTTGATGCGGGACCGCGTCCAGGGCCGGTCGCCGATTCCGGCCCCCGACAGGTTGATTACCGCGTCGGCCCCGCGGAGGGCGGCGTCATCGATGCTGCCCCCGGCCGGATCCCACTGGAACTCGGACGGAGAGGCGGGCGGCCGCCGGACCAGGGTGCCGACGTCGTGCCCCGAGTGACGCAAGGCGTTGGAAAGGGCGGTTCCGATCAGCCCGGAGGCTCCGGCAACAATGATTCGCATGATCCATCTCACCATGCCCGGCACGGCCGGGACACCTCCCCGGGAGCGGGCCTGGTCTTGACTATGATCGAACGATGACTTCTTCGAGTTACTTCCGCTTCCCGCATCTGCACGGCGATCTGGTCACCTTCGTGGCCGAGGACGACGTCTGGATAGCCCCCCTCGAGGGGGGCCGCGCCTGGCGGGTCTCCTCGCTGCAGCTGCCCGCCCGCAACCCCCGTTTCACTCCGGACGGCAAGCGCCTCGTGTGGACAGTGGTGCAGGGGACGGCACCGGAAGTGGTCACCGCGGACGTCGACGGCGGAGGCTACCGCCAGCTGAGCTACTTCGGCCACAGCTCCACCCGGGTCAAGGGCTTCACCCCCGACGGCGGGATCGTGGTGACCAGCGCCTTCCGCCAGTCGGACAGCCGCCACACCCACGCCTACAGCCTGCCCGTCACGGGAGGCTGGGCGCAGGAACTCCCGTTCGGCCCGGTCGAGTCCGTGGCCTACGGCCCGGTCGTCGGCGACGAACGCCCCGTGGTCCTGGCCAGTGTCCTGTCCCGCGAACCCGCCTGGTGGAAGCGCTACCGCGGCGGAACCGCCGGCAAGCTGTGGATTGACGGCGACGGAAACGGCGAATTCGAACGCCTCGCCGCCGAGCTGGACGGCAACCTCACCGACCCGATGTGGGTGGACGGGCGGATCGCGTTCCTGTCCGACCACGAGGGCTACGGCAACCTCTACTCCGTCCTGCCCAACGGCAGCGATCTCCGCCGCCACACGGACCACGAGGACTTCTACGTCCGCCACGCGGCCACCGACGGCCGCCGCATCGTGTTCGAATCGGCCGGGGAACTCTGGCTCGTGCCGGACCTCGGCTCGGACGCCGTCAAACTTCCCATCACGCTCGGCTCGGCCTCCCAGGGCCGCCGCCCCGCCCCGCTCAAGCCCTCCCGTCACCTCGGCGAGGTCACCCCGGACCGCACCGGAACGTCCAGCGCCGTCGAATCCCACGGCACCCTCCACTGGCTGCGGCACAAGGACGGACCGTCCCGCGTGCTGGAAGCCACGCCCGGCGTCCGGGCACGGTTGCCCCGGCCGTTCGGCGAAGGCCGGATCGCCTACGTCGCCGACCACGACGGCGTCGAAGCCCTGTACCTGAAGGCCATCGCCGCACCGCTTCCGGGCGGGAACGTGGCCGTCGGAACCCCCGGAACCCCCGGAACCCCCGCAAATCCCTCGCCGGCAGCTGCCGGGCAGCAGGAAGCCGCCGACACCGGCGCCGACGCCGGCGCGGCGCTGCCGCAGCCGGTTTCCGCCGCGGCCCTCACCCGGCCCGACTCGGTTGTCCCCGTCCCCGTCCCGGTCCCCGCCGCGCCCACGGCCGCCCCCGCACGCAGCACTGATCAGGACGCTGCCGACACCGCCGGTTCCGACGCCGTCGACGCCGCGCCTGCTCCGCATGCCGCCTCCGTCGGGCTGACCAGGATCGACTTCCCCAAACCGAACCGGGCCAGCGCCATCGAGGCCAGCCCGGACGGCACCTGGCTGGCCGTCGGCACGGCCTTCGGGGATATCTACCTCGCCGACACCCGCACCGGGACCATGTCGCTGGTGAGCAGCATCGGCGAAGGCAGCATCGACGGCTTCAGCTGGTCCCCGGATTCGGCGTGGCTGGGCTGGTCCGAGCCGGTCACGTCCTTCGGCTCCCGCAGCCGGCTGCGTCTCACGAAGGTTGACGCCGCCGGTGCCGGCGCCCAGAAGCGCACCATCATCGAGGTCACCGACGGCCGCTTCCGCGACGAATCGCCGTCCTTCACCCCGGACGGCAAGTTCCTGGCCTTCCTCTCCAACCGCAGCTTCGACCCGGTCTACGACGGACACTCCTTCGACCTGTCCTTCCCCAGCCCGATCAAGCCCTACCTTGTGGCCCTCGCCGCCGACACCCCGTCCCCGTTCGGCCCCACCGTTGACCTGACGGCCGAAGCGGAGTCCGAGGATGTTCCTGCCGGGACCCCTGCCGACGGCGCCAAGGACACGGTCCCTGCCGTCCGGGTCGACGCCGACGGCCTGGCCCACCGCGTCATCTCCGTTCCGGTCCCGCAGGGCAACTACTCTGACCTCACGGCCACCGACGGTGCCCTGCTCTGGCTGGACAGCGAGCTCACCGGCGCCACCGGCGAAGGCCGCGCGAGCCTGGAGGACAAGAACGCCGCGCCGTGCCTGGTCCGGTTCGATCTGGCCAAGCGCCGCACCGCCACGATCGTGGAGGCACTGGACAGCTACCGTCTCTCCGGCGACGGGGAGAAAGTGGTGTACCTGCAGGACAAGCAGATCCGCGTCGCCCCGGCCGGGGCGAAAGCGGACGAGGAGTCCGGCCAACTGGTCAAGGTGGACCTCGGCCGGATCCGCGTGCAGCTGGAACCGCTGCGGGTCTGGGGACAGGCCTTTGACGAGACCTGGCGCCTCCAGCGGGACTTTTTCTGGACCGAGGACATGGCCGGCCAGGACTGGGATTCCGTGCACGCCCGCTACCGGCCGATCGTGGACCGGCTCGGCTCGCACGACGACCTCGTGGACCTGCTCTGGGAGCTCCACGGCGAGCTCGGCACGTCCCACGCCTACGTCCGTCCCGTCGCTCTCACCGAGAACGGCAGCAACGGCCAGGGCCGGCTCGGCGCGGACCTCGCCTTCACCGGTGCCGGCTGGGAAATCACCCGGATCCTGGCCGGGGAATCCTCCGACCCGCTGGCCACGTCCCCGCTGACCCGTCCGGGCGCGGACGCCAAACCCGGCGACGTGCTCCTGGCCATCGACGGCGTGGAGCTCACGGAAACCCGGACCCCCGCACTGCAGCTGGTCGGCGCGGCCGGCCGCGCCGTGGAACTCACCCTGCGCAACGGGGCCGGCCACGGCGCGGCGGCCGGCAAACAGCGCCGTGTGGCCGTGGTGCCGGTCAAGGACGAGGAACGGCTGCGCTACCAGGAATGGGTTGCCGCGAACCGCCGCACCGTCCGCGAAGCCTCGCAGGGCACCTTCGGCTACCTGCACATCCCGGACATGCTCGCCAACGGCTGGGCCCAGCTGCACCGCGACCTCGACACCGAAACGGCGCTCGACGGGCTGATCGTGGACGTCCGGCGCAACCGCGGCGGGCACACCTCGCAGCTCGTGGCCGAACTCATCGGGCGGAAGGTCACGGGCTGGAGCATGCCGCGCGGCGAGAAGCCGCGGACCTACCCGCACCACGCACCGCGGGGCCCGGTGGTCATCCTGACCGACGAGTTCGCCGGATCCGACGGCGACATCATCACCCAGGTCTCCAAGCTGCGGGGGATCGGCCCGGTCATCGGCACCCGCACCTGGGGCGGCGTCGTGGGCATCGACAACCGCTTCGCCCTCGCGGACGGTACGGGCGTCACGCAGCCGCGCTACGCCACGTGGTTCTCCGGCGGCGTGGGCTGGGGCGTGGAAAACTTCGGCGTCAGCCCCGACATCGAGGTGACCTTCCCGCCGCATGCGTATGCGGCCGGAACCGACCCGCAGCTCGAATACGGGATCGGCGCACTGAAGGAAATGATCGAGGAACTGCCCACGGACCGGCCGCCGCTCCGCGAGGGCTACCGGAAGGTGCGGCCTGCCCCGCTGCCCGCCCGCCGGCCCCGCAGCTAGGTCCCGGCGCCCGCGGGCGCACAAGGCCAAATGTGAAGGCCCCCGTTCCCTGACCTGCAGGGAACGGGGGCTTTCGGCGTTGGCGCGTCAGGCGCTAGGAGGCAAGAGTTGCGTCCAGGGTGATCTTGATGCCCGTGAGGGCAGCCGAGACGGGGCAGCCCACTTTGGCTTCCTCAGCGATGCGCTGGAATTCTTCTTCTGTGATCCCGGGGATCCGCGCGCTGACGGTCAGGTGGCTGTCCGTGATGCCCGTGCCGGGCACGAAGGTGACATCCGCCTTGGTGTTGACTTCCTCGGGGTTGTGGCCGGCCTGCGCGACGGCGAGGCTGAAGGCCATGGAGAAACAGGCCGAGTGCGCGGCGGCGATCAGCTCCTCAGGGCTGGTCTTGCCCTCGGAAGCCTCGGCGCGCGCCTTCCACGTGACATCGAAGTTGCCCAGTCC
This sequence comes from Arthrobacter sp. UYCu712, assembly GCF_040547005.1. Classification (NCBI taxonomy): domain Bacteria; kingdom Bacillati; phylum Actinomycetota; class Actinomycetes; order Micrococcales; family Micrococcaceae; genus Arthrobacter; species Arthrobacter sp. UYCu712. The sequence goes on along the minus strand of NZ_JBEPOZ010000013.1, from coordinate 112,484 downwards.
GGAGCTGTCCAGCGTGGTGTTGCCGGCGCCCGTCATCAGGTCGCCGTTCCATACAGTGTGTGCGGTGCGTGTTGCTGCCATGTCCACTCCTCGTCGTTGTGAATCCGCGGCCCGGCGAAGCGCCGGACCGTGGCGTGTTCAATCCTGCCGTGTCCAATCCTAGGGATTCGGCGCCGCCCGCGCACGGGTGTCCGCTCTGAGAGGATTGTGACCGCGTACAGTGCACTCACGGAAATCACTGAACCCGGTGCGGCGCCCCCGTCTCGCATCGCCACGATCATGGTCAACGCCGTGGACGTGATGCAGGATCCCGAGGGCAACGAATTCTGCATCGCCGGCGACTGACGGTCCGGCATGACGAGGGCGGCGACGCACCCGCAAGGGGTGCGTCGCCGCCGTCGTTAAGGCAGGCGGGGACTACTGCCAGAGCGTGGCGACGGCCACGTTGAGCAGTGCCAGGCCGCCGACGCTGTGGGCGAGGGCCCTGCTGACCGGCTCGTCCTTCTTGTACTTGCGGCGGCCGATGAACGCGAGCACCACGACCACGAGGGCGATCCCGAACTTGATGCCCAGCTTGGCGTAGTTGGCATCCTTGTCCAAAACCGGGATGAGCCCCATCATGACGATCCCGGTGAGGAGCTGCAGGGCCGCGCCGTCGAACTGGCGGGGGTGGACGGTGGGCTGTTTCATCTGGCCGATCCAGATGCCGACGATCATGGCGGCGCCGATGATGTGCAGGAAGACCATGACGTTATAGACGATGTTCATGGCATCAGTGTAGCCAGAGTCTTCTACGCACTGTAGTAGGACCCGCGGGGCGGTTCCGGGACGGAACAACAAAGACGGCGACGGCGGTACGGGCACTCCGGTGGTTTCCCACCGGCGCCCGCACCGCCGTCGCCGTCGGTGTGGTGTTGGACCCTAGAGGCCGAGGTCGGCTTCGAAGGCGCCTTCCTCAAGGCGGGCCTTCAGCGTCTGCAGGAAACGTCCCGCGTCGGCGCCGTCGACCAGGCGGTGATCGTACGTCAGGGAGAGGTACATCATCGACCGGATGGCCAGCGAGTCATCGCCGTTCTCGTCGGCGACCACCACGGCACGCTTGACGATCGCGCCGGTGCCCAGGATGGCAACCTGCGGCTGGTTGATGATCGGGGTGTCGAACAGGGCGCCCACGGAACCGATGTTGGTGATGCTGAAGGTTCCGCCGGAGAGCTCGTCCGGGCCGATTTTGCCGTTGCGGGTGCGGTCGGCGACGTCGGCGATCTTGCCGGCCAGGCCGGCCAGGTTCAGGTTGCCGGCGTCCGAGATGACCGGAACCAGCAGGCCCTTGTCGGTGTCCACAGCGATCGCCAGGTGCTCGGCGTTGTGGTAGGTGATCTCCTGCTTGTCCTCGTCGTAGGAGGCGTTGACCTTCGGGTGCTGCTTCAGGGCCTCGGCAACGGCCTTGGCGATGAAGGGCAGGAACGTCAGCTTGGAGCCGTTCTGGGCCTGGAAGGAGTTCTTGGCCTTCGCACGCAGCTTGGCGACCTTGGTCATGTCCACCTCGTGGACCTGGGTCAGCTGGGTGGAGATGTCCAGCGACTCGCGCATCCGGCGGGCGATGACCTGGCGGATCCGGGGAGCCTTCTGCACGGTGCCGCGGAGCGAGGGCAGGTCCGCGGAGGGCCGTGCCGCGGGTGTTGCGGACGCTGCCGGAGCTGCTGCCGCGGGGGCCGGAGCCGCCTTGGCCTCTGCTGCTGCCAGCACGTCCTGCTTGCGGATGCGGCCTCCGACGCCGGTGCCGCTGAGGGAGGAGATGTCCACGCCCTGCTGGTTGGCCAGCTTGCGGACCAGGGGAGTCACGTAGCCGGACTCGGCCGGAGCGGCAGCCGCGGGGGCTTCGTGCTTCGGGGCTTCCTGCGTGGGAGCCTCGGCCGGGGCGGCTGCCGGTGCCGGGGCGGCTGCGGGAGCCGGAGCGGCGGCGGGGGCCTCGGCCTTCGGCCGCTCAGCCTTGGGGGCTTCGGCGGCGGGAGCTGCGGCGGGGGCGGCCGCGCCGGAACCGATGACGGCCAGGACGGAGCCGACCTCGGCCGTTTCGTCCTCGTTGACGCGGATTTCCTGCAGCGTGCCGGCAACCGGCGACGGGATCTCGGTGTCGACCTTGTCGGTGGAGACCTCGAGCAGCGGCTCGTCGACCTCGACGGTGTCGCCGATGCTCTTCAGCCAGCGGGTGACGGTTCCTTCGGTCACGCTTTCACCCAACGCGGGGAGCGTGACTTCGTGGCCTTCGCCGGCCGGGGCGGCAGCCTCGGCCGGCGCAGCGGGGGCCTCGGCGGCAGGGGCCGGGGCTTCGGCTGCGGAGGGGGACTCCGCGGGGGCTTCCTCGGCCGGGGCTGCTTCGCCCGCGCCTGCGGACGGGGCAGCTTCGGCTGCGGAACCGGAGCCGTCGCCGATCCGCACGAGCGGTGCGCCGACTTCAGCGGTCTCGTCTTCGGCGACGAGGATTTCCTCGATCACGCCGGCGACCGGAGAGGGGATCTCGGTGTCTACTTTGTCGGTGGAGACCTCGAGCAGCGGCTCGTCCACCTCTACCCGGTCACCTACCTGCTTGAGCCAGCGGGTGACGGTTCCTTCGGTGACACTCTCACCGAGGGCGGGCAAGTTAACGGATTCAGACATGTCGTCCCCGTTCTCCTTATTGATCTTTAGTGCGGATGATTGCTGCCTTGGTCGAGCTTAGTGCACCCGGCATTTCGGGCCGGGTGCACTGCGCTCGGAGTTCTTGCGGTGGTGCGGGCGGAACTGCTAGCCGTGAAGGGGCTTGCCGGCCAGGGCCAGGTGCGCCTCGCCCAGCGACTCGTTCTGGGTCGGGTGGGCGTGGACCAGTGCGGCCACGTCTTCCGGGTACGCTTCCCAGTTCACGATCAGCTGGGCTTCACCGATCTGCTCGCCCATGCGGGCGCCGATCATGTGCACGCCGACCACGGGGCCGTCCTTCTGGCGGACCAGCTTCACCAGGCCCGTGGTGCCCAGGATGGAGCTCTTGCCGTTGCCGGCGAGGTTGTATTCCTGGGTCTGGATCTGGTCGTCACCGAACTTCTCCTTGGCGGCCTTTTCCGTGTAGCCGACCGTGGCGATCTCGGGATCGGAGTAGGTGACCTTGGGGATGTTGACGTCCTCGACGATGACCGGCCTCAGGCCGGCGATCTCTTCGGCGACGAAGATGCCCTGCTGGTAGCCGCGGTGCGCCAGTTGCACGCCGGGGACGATGTCGCCGATGGCGAAGATGTTGCCGACGCCGGTGTGCAGGCGCTCGTTGGTGATGACGAAGCCGCGGTCGATGGTGATGCCGGCGTCTTCGTAGCCGAGGTTCGCCGTGACCGGGCCGCGGCCGACGGCGACCAGCAGGAGGTCGGCTTCGAAGGTCTTGCCGTCCACGAGGGTGACCTTGACGCCGTCGTCGTTCTGCTCGACGCCCTGGAAGAAGACACCGGTGGAGAACTTGATGCCGCGCTTCTTGAAGGCGCGCTCGAAGGCCTTCACGATCGTTGCGTCCTCATTCGGGACCAGCGAGGGGAGGCCTTCGACGATGGTGACGTCGACGCCGAAGGACTTCCAGACCGAAGCGAACTCGACGCCGATGACGCCGCCGCCGAGGATGATCGCGCTCTTGGGGATGTAATCCATGGTGAGGGCTTCGTCGGAGGTGATGACCTTGCCGCCGATTTCCAGGCCCGGCAGGGTGCGGGAGTAGGAGCCGGTCGCGAGGACAATGTTCTTGCCCTTGTACGCGGTGCCGTTCACGACGATGGTGTCGGTGCCCTGGAGCTTGCCTTCGCCCTCAATGACCGTGATGCCCTTTTTGCCCTTGATGAGGCCCTGCAGCCCCTTGAACTTGCCGGCAATGATGCCGTCCTTGTAGGCGTTGACAGCCGTGATGTCGATGCTGTCGAGCGTGACGTTGACGCCGTACTTGGCCGAGTCACGGGCATGGTCGGCGAGCTCTGCGGAGTGCAGCAGCGCCTTGGTGGGAATGCAGCCGTTGTGCAGGCAGGTGCCGCCGAGCTTGGCCTTTTCGATGAGGCCGACGGTGAGTCCAAGCTGAACAGCCCGCAGGGCAGTTGCGTAGCCGCCGCTGCCGCCGCCGAGTACCAGGATGTCGAATTCTTGCGCAGTTGCCTGATCGGCCACTAAAACGCTCCCTCGCGTGAACGATGACACGAGAGTACGCATCATCTGGTCTTGGAACCGTCTGCCGTGATTGTGCCGGCCGGCCGGTTCCCTTTCATTTGTCACTACCAAAGTTCACCTTAGCGAACCACTAATACATGCTCCACCTTGCCATGGCGTTTGTGGTGCGCTTGTGTCCAGTGTCACGCGGCTTTGTGGCCAGGGTCATTCCCCGGCCACAAAGCAGCGCGGACGCCTAGACGGTTTTGGCCAGGACATCCTCGACGTACGCCACGAGGGTCCGCACCGTGGAGCCGGTGCCCTGCTTGTGGTTGTAGCCGTAGGGGCTGCCGTTGTTGAACGACGGTCCGGCGATGTCGATGTGCGCCCAGGGGATCTGCTCGCCATCCTTGCCCTTGCCGACGAATTCCCGCAGGAACACCGCGGCGGTCATCATGCCGCCGTGGCGTTCGCCGATGTTGGCGATGTCCGCAACCTGGGAATCGAGGCTGGCGCGCAGTTCCTCGGGCAGCGGCATCGGCCAGACCAGTTCGCCCGCGCGGTCGGCGGCGGCCTTGATCGGTCCGGTGACGGAATCGGATCCCATGACGCCGGCGGTGCGGTCGCCGAGGGCGATCAGCTGAGCGCCGGTGAGGGTGGCGACGTCGATGATGGCGTCCGGGAATTCCTGGCTCGCGGCCACGATGCCGTCGGCCATGACCAGGCGGCCCTCGGCGTCGGTGTTGAGGACCTCGACGGTCTTGCCGCCGAAGATGGTCATGACATCGGCGGGGCGCTGGGCGGCGCCGGACGGCATATTCTCGGCGATGCACAGCCAGGCGGTCGCCTTGACGGGCAGGCCCAGGCCTGCAAGGGCCAGGACTGTGTTGAGGACGACGGCGGCGCCCGCCATGTCGGACTTCATGTCGCCCATGCCCAGATGCGGCTTGAGCGAGATGCCGCCGGTGTCGAACGTGATGCCCTTGCCAACGAGCGCGATCTTGGCGGTGGCCCTGGCCGGCGCGTATTCGACCTTGACGAGGCGCGGCTGGCGGGTGGAGCCCTTGCCGACGCCGAGGATGCCGCCGAAGCCCTCCTTTTCAAGGCGCTTCTCGTCCCAGACGGTCACCTTGACGGGCAGGCCCTTGGACAGTTCCTTGGCGGCGTCGGCGAACGACTCGGGGAAGAGGTGGCTCGGGGGCTGGTTGACCAGGGTGCGGGTGGCATTGACGGCTTTGCCGATCAGCGCGGCGCGATTCAGTACCGGCGGCAAGCCCCTGTCCGTGGCGAGGTCCGTGACGATCACGACGTTCTTCACCGGGTCCTTGAGACCGTCCTTGGAGGAGCGGTGCTCGGTGAACGAGTAGGCGCCCATCGCGGCGCCTTCGGCGACGGCGGCGACGTCGCCCAGTGACGACGTCGGGAGCGCCAGGGTGACGGTTGCGACACCGGCCAGCTGGCGGACGGCGGAGCCGGCGGCGCGGCGCAGTGCCTCCTCAGTCAGAGGCTGGCCCGCGGCGAGCTTGCCGACGCCGGCGAGCACCAGTACGGCCGCTCCGGCTTCCGGCAGGCCGGGCAGTCGGTGGGCCTGGTCGGCTGCCCCGGTGATGCCAAGAACGCTCAGTGATTCCGCCAGCGCCTCGGCGGCCTTGGCCGACAAGGGGTTGCTCAGCAGCACGGGACCGTCGGGCCCCTGTCCCACGCCGATGACGAGGGCGTCACTGGGGGACTTCTTCAGCTCCCCGGCGACTGCACTAAGTTTGACTTCAGTATTCTTGACCACGAGGACAGTCCTCAATTCTCTCTGATTTTTCGGCAGGAACTGCATGTTCGGCGCCCTGCCATGGGACCTGAGCCACAGTCGGCTTGAGACGTGACCCGGGTGTCTACAAGGCCGTCAATGAGGCCAGTTCCGATCGTAGTCTCTCCCCCGCACGGGTGTTCAATTGAATGAGAGCTGGACCACACCGGAGGCAGGAATTCCACCGCGGGTCGGGGCGTTGTATGGAGTATCGGAGCCACAAACCCGCCGGGCCGTTGCCTGCGGAGGAATCCGCCGCGCCGGGCCTCGACCCGTGCCTCCCACCGCCGCTACTGAGAAAGGAACATGCCGTGATTGAACGGATATCCGGATCCTTGTTGGATCCCGAATCGCTCTATCTGCGTGATGACGCGCTGTTCCACAGCCCGGAGATGCGCGGACTGAACCTTGTCATGGGATTCACCGGCTTCGCCGACGCCGGCCACGTGGTCCAGCAGATCACCGGCGAAATGCTGGATACGCTCGACTCGGAAATGATCGCCGAGTTCGACGCCGACCAGCTGATCGACTACCGGACCAGGCGTCCCCAGGTGAGCTTCGTGGAAGACCATCTCCAGGACTACCGGGCCCCGAGCCTGGCCCTGTATCGGCTGGTTGACGGGCTGGGAAGCCCCTTCCTCCTCCTGGCCGGGTTCGAGCCGGATCTGCAGTGGGAACGGTTCGCCCGCGCCGTCGTCGGCATTGTCGAGGACCTGGAGGTCAATCTGGCCACCTGGATCCACTCCATCCCCATGCCGGTCCCGCACACGCGGCCCGTGGGCGTGACCGTCCATGGCAACCGCCCGGAGCTCATCGAGGGCATCTCGGTGTGGAAGCCGACGGTCGAGGTGCCCGCCGCCGTGGGGCATGTCCTCGAGATGCGGCTCGCGGCGGCAGGCCGCAACGTGGCCGGTTACGTCATCCACGTCCCGCACTACCTCGCGGAAGCCGAATACCCCCCGGCCGCCGTCGCCGGGCTGGAATACCTCGGCGCGGCCACGTCGCTCATGCTCCCCACGGACCGCCTCCGCGAGGCCGGCCGCGAAGTGGGCCGCCAGATCGCCGAGCAGATCGACGCCTCGGAGGATGTCCAGCAGGTCGTGTCACGGCTGGAATCCCGCTACGACGAGAAGGCTGAGGGGACCGTGCGGCGTTCGCTGCTGGCCGACGAGAACGACCAGCTGCCCAACGCCGACGCCCTCGGCGCGGCCGTGGAAGCCTACCTTGCCCGTAAAGAACCCGGGGAATAAATAATATTTGTTCCGCGGCGGGCATAATGGGGGAGTGACCTCCCCCCGCGCCTGGCTGATCTGGATCATCGGAATCTTTGCCTACCTGGTGGCGGTCTGCCAGCGCACGTCCTTTGGCGTCGTCGGCCTGGAAGCCACCGAACGATTCCACGCCAGCGCGGCCGAAATCTCCTTCTTCACCGTCCTGCAGCTCCTCGTCTACGCGGGTCTGCAAATCCCGGTGGGAGTGCTCGTGGACCGCTTCGGTTCGCGCGCCATGATCGCCGCCGGCGCGCTGCTGATGGGGCTCGGACAGCTGGAGCTGGCCTTCGCGGACAGCATCCCCGGCGGCGTCCTGGGCCGCGTGCTCGTCGGCGCCGGGGACGCCATGACCTTTATCGCCGTCATCCGGCTGATCCCGATCTGGTTCGCTCCGGCCCGCGTGCCGCTGCTCACCCAGCTGACCGGCATGTCCGGCCAGCTCGGCCAGCTCTTCAGCGTGGTGCCCTTCGCCATGATCCTGCACTCGGCGGGCTGGACGCCGGCTTTCCTGACGCTGGCCGCCATGTCCGCCCTCGCCGTCGTGCTTGTGCTGATCCTGCTCCAGGACCTGCCGGCGGGACATCCCGCCCCCGCGCCGTCCCAGGGGCTGCGCGCCACAGGAGTCTCGCTGTCCCACGCCTGGCGTCAGCCCGGCACAAGGCTCGGGTTGTGGAGCCACTTCACGGTCCAGTTCAGCGGCACGGTGTTCGCGATGACGTGGGGCTACCCGTTCCTGATCTCCGCCCAAGGCCTGGACACCGTCACCGTCTCCGGCCTCATGACCCTGTATGTGGCGGCCGCCATCGCAGCCGGCCCCCTCATGGGGACCTTCGTGGCCCGGCATCCGCTGCGCCGCTCCACCATGGTCCTGCTCATCTCCGCCGCCACGGCCGCGGCCTGGGCGGCGGTGCTGCTCTACCCGGGCAGGTCCCCGCTGTGGCTGCTGGCCGGGCTGGTGGTGGTGCTGGCCATCGGCGGTCCCGGCTCCATGATCGGCTTCGACTTTGCCCGGACCTTCAACCCGGCCCACCGGATCGGCACCGCCACGGGGATTGTCAACGTCGGCGGGTTCATCGCCTCGCTCGTGGCCATCTATGTGATCGGCCTGGTGCTCGACGTGCTGCACACGACGGACTTTTCCCAGGGGGAGCTCTACGGGCTGGACTCGTTCCGGATCGCCTTGAGCGTCCAGTTCCTTCTGCTCGCCGCGGGAGCCGGCGCCATTCTCATCACCCGCCGCAAGGTCCGCCGGCAGATGGCGGCCCAGGGCGTCGTGGTGCCGCCGCTCCGCGAAGCACTCGCCAGGCAACGCCGGCTCAACGCGGAACGCCGCCGGCTGCCCTGACGGGGTTTGTCCGCATAGCGGGTTTGTCCACATAGGACCGGTCCCCGGCTGACGGCGGGGCGCGACGGGACAAAGCTGGCGTTATGACAGCTCCCGACCACGTAAAAATCACCGGCCCCGAGGACATCCTGGGGTTCATCCCGCATTCCCTGGGGTACTGGCCCGCCCACAGCCTCGTCGCCATGACCATGCAGGGCAAGCGGCTGGGAGCCACGCTCCGGGTGGACCTCCCCGACGGCGGCCACCCCGGCGGCTCCGCCTGCTTTGCCCTGACCGTGGCCGGCTACCTGGAGGCCGACGACGAGGCGGACGGCTCGCTGCTCGCGTTCTTCACCGGGAACGACGCCACCGGAACCGGCACGGACGGCACGGACGGCACGGACGGTGCCGACTGGGCCGATCTGCTCGAAGAACTGGAGCATGCCCTGGCGGAAAGCGGCATGCCGGTGCGGGACGCGTGGTTCATCGGCGCCGAGCACTGGCGGAACGCCTACTGCAGCGATCCAACGTGTTGTGGCCCGCCCGGCCGGCCCATCGACGAGATCAGGAACAGCCCGCTCAATGCGGAGCTGGTGTTCCGCGGCAGCACCGTCGGTCCCGCCCCCGGTGCCCCCGCGTTGTTCCCGTCCCCGCTGCTGGAGGACCCGGCCGTACTCGACTCCGAGCGCGACTGGGCGCAGCTGTTCGCCGGACACGCCCGCGACCGGGTGCAGTTCGGCCGGGTGCTGGACGTCTGGGCCCTGGTGCTGGGCCCGCCGCCGGGGGAGGGGCTTCCCGTGGAGCTCGCCGGCTACCTGCGGGCAGCCTTGTGCGTTCCGGCCTGGCGGGATGCCGTCCTCGTGATGGCGGCCGCGGGCCCGGAGGCCGCCGAGCGGGGTGCCTCGGACTTCGGGATCTTCGACAGCCAGGCCCGCACCGCCAGGCTGCCTCGGATCCCGCTGCCACCGCTGACAGGTTTCCCGCCCCTGCCGCCACCCTCGGAAAGCGCCGGTGCCGGACCTGGTGCCGGACCCGGCAGGGGGCCGTCGACGCTCCCGGGATACGGCGAGGTGCTGCTCGGCCTTGCGCCGCCGGTGCCTGACTGGGCCCGGATGGCGCGCCTGGAGCGGGTTCTGATCCAGCTGGGCGAGGCCGGCGGGGAAGCCTCCGCCGCCGCACTGACCGGACGCGGCTGGATCGAATGGTGCCGCGGGAAAGGCTCCTTCGCCGATGCCCTGTTCCGCCGCGCCGAAGTCCGCTTCCCGGGGTACCGGCTCGCCGGGCTGCTGGCCGAACTGGTGAGCCGCGGAACCCTCTGCGGATGGGCTGGAAGGAGGGATGCGGCGTGGCAGCGGTTTGAACCCGGTGCCGCGTGAGGGCGGAGGGATGCAGGACTCACCACATGGCGCGGTACCGGCCGCGTGACGGCACCGATTCTGAAAACCGTGAGACAATGGTTGCCGAGACCCGGTTGGGTCCGTGTATCAGAAGCCAGTAGCGAACCTTGGAAACAGGGAACATTACGGCCGTCTCAGCAGTTCTACTAAGTGGCTCTGCTGGCTGTGGCTGCTTCTGATGTTGAACACGGACTTGACAGGGTCATAGTGGTGTTGCCCGTATGGTGATTCCACAGACCGCCGCTAGAAAGGTTTTCTGTGACCCCGTCTTCCGCGAAGAAGGAACCCGCCGACCAGGCCGAATTGTCCCCCGAGGAGAAGAAGGCGGCGACGAACGCCAAGCGCGCCGCCACGCGTGCAGCCAACAAGGCTGTCAAAGGCGCAGCCTCAGCCGACGGTGACGGCACCGCATCGGCGGTCGCCAAGCCTGAACCCAAAAAGCGCGGGCCCAAGCCCGGCGCTAAAGCCGCGGCGCAGGCCGCCGGCAAAGCCGCCCGCGGCGATGACGACGACGAAGACGTCGACCTCGACGAGGTAGCCGCCGTCGAGATCGGCGAGGACGGCGAAGAAATTCCCGCCAAGGCAGCCGCAGCCCCGACAGGCTCCGGCTTCGTCTACTCCGATGCGGACGACGACGATGCCCCCGTGCAGCAGGTCATGTCGGCCGGCGCCACTGCCGACCCCGTCAAGGACTACCTGAAGCAGATCGGCAAGGTCGCCCTGCTGAACGCCGAGCAGGAAGTGGACCTGGCCCTCCGCATTGAGGCAGGCCTGTTTGCCGAAGAGAAGATCAACGCCGACGACGGATCCATGGATCCGAAGCTCAAGCGTGAATTCGAATTCGTCATCCATGACGGCAAGCGCGCCAAGAACCACCTGCTGGAGGCCAACCTCCGCCTCGTGGTGTCGCTGGCCAAGCGCTACACCGGCCGCGGCATGCTGTTCCTGGACCTCATCCAGGAAGGAAACCTGGGCCTGATCCGTGCTGTCGAGAAGTTCGACTACACCAAGGGCTTCAAGTTCTCCACCTACGCCACCTGGTGGATCCGCCAGGCGATCACCCGCGCCATGGCCGACCAGGCCCGCACCATCCGCATCCCGGTGCACATGGTGGAAGTCATCAACAAGCTGGCCCGCGTGCAGCGCCAGATGCTCCAGGACCTCGGCCGCGAACCCACCCCGGAAGAGCTGGCCCTCGAGCTGGACATGACTCCGGAAAAGGTCGTGGAGGTCCAGAAGTACGGCCGCGAGCCGATCTCCCTGCACACCCCGCTGGGCGAAGACGGCGACTCCGAGTTCGGTGACCTCATCGAGGACTCCGAAGCCGTGGTCCCGGCCGATGCCGTGAGCTTCACCCTGCTGCAGGAACAACTGCACTCCGTCCTGGACACGCTCTCCGAGCGGGAGGCCGGTGTGGTGGCCATGCGTTTCGGCCTGACCGACGGACAGCCGAAGACTTTAGACGAAATCGGCAAGGTCTACGGAGTTACGCGCGAGCGGATCCGCCAGATCGAATCCAAGACCATGTCCAAGCTGCGGCACCCGTCGCGGTCGCAGGTCCTGCGCGACTACCTGGACTAACGTCCGGCGTCATCGCACTGCGGGGCCACTCCGTACCGTTCCTCCCCGAGTAACAGTACGGAGTGGCCCCGCAGTTGGTTAATCGCCTTGCCTGGCCGGCATGCCCGGCCTGGGTGCTTGGCGGGGCAGCGTGCTTAAAAAGGACCAGGCCCCTCCGATTCGGAGGGGCCTGGTCTGCTAAAGAGTAAAGGGACTACTCGACGGGAAGCGGTGCTTTCTCGTGAAGGCGTCCGGTCTCATCGTGCCAGTCAGAGCTGAGCGGCCTGAGCGTCGGTTCTACGGCGCGTGCGTGGTGGCCGCAGAAGAGAAGCTCACCACCGGAGGCACCGAGAACAACCCGGACATATGCCTGTGCTCCGCAACGATCGCACCGGTCAACGGTGGTGAGTGTGCGGTCCGCAACTGCTGCTGTCATGTTCGGCCTCCTTGGTAGTTCGGTATACCTATATAACCAGCATTCGAAGCCAAAGCATGGCAAGGATGGACCACTTTCGCTGTCCGCGTATCACGTCTCGATAACGGGGGGCGGCATCGTGCCTCGGACGGGAGTGGCAACCCGGTGCGCGGCGGCACTGCACTACCCTAGGAAGAGCGCTCAATCGCCCTGCCTGTTCCGTCCCTGAAGGAGTTTCCGCCCCGTGGCACCAAGTTCTGATTACACCGCCCGGCATCTCTCAGTGCTGGAAGGCCTCGAGGCCGTCCGCAAGCGCCCGGGCATGTACATCGGCTCCACGGACTCCCGGGGGCTCATGCACTGTCTCTGGGAGATCATCGATAACTCCGTCGATGAGGCCCTGGCCGGATTCGGCCACGACATCAAGATCATCCTGCACGCCGACAACTCGGTGGAAATCCACGACGACGGCCGTGGCGTTCCGGTGGACATCGAACCGAAAACCGGGCTGTCCGGCGTCGAGGTCGTCTTCACGAAACTGCACGCCGGCGGCAAGTTCGGCGGCGGCTCCTACACCGCTTCCGGCGGCCTGCACGGCGTCGGCGCGTCCGTGGTCAACGCCCTGTCCGCCCGGCTGGACGTTGAAGTGGACCGCGGCGGCAAGACCTACAAGATGTCCTTCCGCCGGGGGGAGCCCGGCCGGTTCAAGGATCCGGGAACCAAGCCGGACCCGGCGACCCTCTTCGAGCCGTTCATCGACGGGTCCGTGCTGGACATCGTGGGGAAGGCCAAGCGCGGCGTCACCGGCACCCGGATCCGCTACTGGGCGGACCGCCAGATCTTCACCCCGGACGCCAAGTTCTCCTACGACGAGCTCGCCGCCCGCGCCCGGCAGACCTCGTTCCTGGTCCCCGGCCTGAAGCTGACGGTCCGGGACGACCGCAGGGTGGCGGGCACGCCGGGGGAGTCCGGCCCGCACGAGGAGGTCTTCCACCACGACGGCGGCCTCTCCGAGTTCGTCGAATTCCTCGCCGCCGATCCCGCGGTGACTGACATCTGGCGGCTGCACGGCGCCGGCAAGTTCAAGGAAACCGTTCCTGTCCTGGACGAGAGGGGCCACAGCCAGCTCGCCGAAGTGGAGCGCGACTGCGAAGTCGATGTGGCGCTGCGCTGGGGCATTGGCTACGACAGCACCGTGCGCAGCTTCGTCAACATCATCTCTACGCCCAAGGGCGGAACCCACCAGGCGGGCTTCGAGCAGGCCCTCCTCAAGACGTTCCGCAAGGCCGTGGAAAGCAACGCCCGCAAGCTCAAGGCGGGCAGCGACAAAATCGAAAGGGACGATATCTTCGCCGGACTCACCGCCGTCCTGACCGTCCGCCTGGCCGAGCCGCAGTTCGAGGGCCAGACCAAGGAGATCCTGGGCACGTCCGCCGTCCGCGCCATCGTGGCGAAGGTCGTGGAGCAGGAAATCAACGCCAAGCTGAACTCCGCCAACCGCAACGACAAGGCCCAGTCCGCGCTGCTGCTCGAAAAAATCGTCAGCGAGATGAAGTCGCGCATCTCGGCCCGCGTCCACAAGGAAACCCAGCGCCGCAAGAACGCCCTGGAAACCTCGTCCATGCCCACCAAGCTTGCGGACTGCCGCACCGACGACGTCGCCCGCTCGGAACTGTTCATCGTGGAAGGCGACTCCGCGCTGGGTACGGCCAAGCTGGCGCGTTCCTCCGATTTCCAGGCGCTGCTGCCGATCCGCGGCAAGATCCTCAACGTGCAGAAGGCCTCCGTGGGGGACATGCTCTCCAACACCGAATGCGCCGCGCTCATCCAGGTGGTGGGCGCCGGCTCCGGCCGGAGCTTCGACATCAGTGCCGCCCGCTATGGCAAGGTCATCCTCATGACCGACGCCGACGTCGACGGCGCCCACATCCGGACCCTCCTGCTGACACTGTTCTTCCGCTACATGCGCCCGATGATCGATGAAGGCAGGGTCTTCGCCGCCGTGCCGCCGCTGCACCGGGTGGAGGTCATCAACGCCGGCCAGAAGGCCAACGAGATGATCTACACCTACTCCGAGGCTGAGCTGCACGTGCTGCTGGCCCGCCTCGCCAAGGACGGCAAGCGGTACAAGGAACCGATCCAGCGCTACAAGGGCCTCGGGGAAATGGACGCGGAGCAGCTGGCCGAGACCACCATGGACCCGCGGCATCGGACCTTGCGCAAGGTCGGGATCGAAAACGCGAAGCAGGCCGAAGAGACCTTTGACCTGCTGATGGGCTCCGACGTCGCGCCCCGCAAGGACTTCATCATCGCCGGGGCCGCCGGCCTGGACCGGGAACGCATCGACGCCTGAGCTCCGGCGGCGTTTCCGCCGGCAGGTCAGCCGAGCAGGCCCGGAACGACCAGCAGGGCGGTGGGCACCGCTAGCAGCAGCAGGCAGGCAGCCAGCACGGCAAGCCGCAGCGGCTCAGGCAGCGGCGGCTGCGGGGAGAGCAGGCGGGTGACCCGGGACGCCGTCGTGCTGGCAGACGCCGTTCCGCCCGTTCCGCCGGTGGCGCCGGGCAGCCCGGCGTCGGCGTCGGGCAGTTCCGGCTCACCGAACGCCAGACGGCCGGCAGGGGCGGCGGGGAAGCCACTGGCAACGATCGCGATCGCCCTGATCAGCGTCGCCTTGCTTTCGGTCTTCAGCGCGACATCGTCGGCCAGCATTTCGATCAGCGAATTGACCGCCTCCTGCGCCAGCCGCGTGGTCGGCAGCCACGGCAGCGCCTGGCGCCAGGCCGCGAAAGCCCAGAGCAGGAGATGATGGCGCTGGCTGAGATGCGCGTTCTCGTGGATCAGGACCGCGCGGAGCTCCGCGGGTTCCAGTGCCGCCATGAGTCCGTCGGACAGTACAGTGACCGAGCGCGCACCGCCCGGCAGGCAGTACGCCACCGGCGAGTCGAGGTTGAGCACCATGGTCTTCGGGCCGTCAGCGGACGGCGAGGCGAGCAGGGCCAGCAGTTCCCGGTGGCGGTGCCGCTGCCGCTGGATCTTGTAATAGGTCAGCAACAAGGTGAAGACGAGGTGCGCCGTCAGCAGGGCTGCCGCAGAGAGGGCAAATATATGCCAGAAACCCAGCACGGTGGTGGGGGCGTTGTTGAAGACCATGCCGGCCAGGGACTCAAGACCCGCCAGCAGGTTATCGCCGGCCGGCTCCAGCCCGTAAACGAGCATGGCGCCGATCATCGACAGGCCACCGGCAAGGGCAATCGCCTGCCAGAGCAGCATGGCCGTGAACGGGGACCGGGCCGGCCACTGGGCGCGCGAGAGCAGGATAGGCACCGGCCAGGCCAGGACTATCGCGAGGACCGCCAGAAACCATGAGGTCCAAAACATCGGGCGCTAGCTGAGGCCCAGCAGTTTGCGCAACGTTTCCGCTTCAGTGTCGGTGACGGAACCGATGAAACGCGCCAGCACGGCCTCGCGGTCCGGTGCGGACCCCAGGACCTCGTGCATAAGCTCAGCGGTGTGGTCGGCCCGGCTGGATACGGCCTGGTAACGGTGCGGCCGGGTGCCGCGTTCGCGCTCCACGAGGCCCTTGCGCTCGAGGCGGGAGAGCACGGTCAGCACCGTGGTGACGGCCAGGTCCTTGCCTTCGTGTCCCGTCGTGCCGCCTTCCGTGCGGGTGGTCTGCGCAAGCAGATCCCGCAGGGTGTTGGCTGTTGCGGCCTCCTGGCCTGCCCAGAGCAGATCCATCACTGCCCGTTCCAGTTCACCGAGACTAGCCATTCCGTACGTCCTTTGTGACGGCCGCCCGGGTGGCTCGTTGCCCGCCGGGTGGCGTAGTTAAATCTTCCGCACTAAATTTACCGCGTTTTGCGCATTCTTTCTACATGAAGTAGAACAGTCGGTCCCGGCGAGTCGCCTGTACTGCCCGAAGCCGCCGGCCGGTCCATTGCGGGCCGTGCGACGCCGTGGGAGTCTGGGGATGCAGGGAGGTGCCCGTGTGTTCTACACTCTGTAGAAGAAACATTTCTACGTTACGTAGAAGTATCCCGCCGAGCCAAAAGTAGGGACTGCCTTGGACGCCTTGGAAATCGCACGCTGGCAATTCGGAATCACGACCGTCTACCACTTCATGATGGTGCCGCTCACGATCGGCCTGGGCCTGGTTGTGGCCGTCATCCAGACGCTCTGGCACCGCACCGGCCGGCCGGAGTACCTCCGGATGACGAAGTTCTGGGGCAAGCTCTTCCTGATCAACTTCATCATGGGTGTTGCCACCGGCATTGTGCAGGAGTTCCAGTTCGGCATGGCCTGGAGCGAATACAGCCGATTCGTCGGCGACGTCTTCGGGGCACCGCTCGCGATGGAAGCGCTCCTGGCCTTCTTCGTGGAATCGACGTTCCTGGGCCTGTGGATCTTCGGCTGGAAGCAACTCAAGCCCGGCATCCACCTGGCCTGCCTCTGGATCGCCGTCATCGGCTCGGTTTTCTCCGCGTACTTCATCATCGTGGCCAACAGCTGGATGCAGCACCCCGTCGGCGTCGAAATGGTCAACGGGCGTCCCGTCATGACGGACGCCTGGGCGGTCTTCACCAACAACACCGCCCTCGTCGCCGTCCCACACACGCTCTTCGGTGCCCTCGCCGTCGCAGGGGCGTTCCTGCTGGGCATCGCCTGGTACCACCTGTGGCGCCGCCGCCACGACGGGATCGACACGGTCGGAACCGACGGCATGGTCGTCCCCGGCGAATCCGCCGTCCCCGGACGGGACCGCGCGGACCATGCCGTCTGGATCCGCTCGCTGCGGATCGGCGCCGTCGTCGCCATGATTTCCTTCGCCGGGACCGCATTCACCGGCGACCTGCAGGGCAAGCTCATGTTCGAGCAGCAGCCCATGAAGATGGCCGCGGCCGAGGCGGCCTGCCACGACGGCACCGGCTTCTCCGTGCTGAGCGTGGGCAACCTCGGCACCAAGAACTGCGATGACATCGTCGCCGTGATCGAGGTCCCCGGCATCCTGTCCTTCCTGGCCAAGGGAGATTTCACCACCGAGGTCAAAGGCGTGAACAGCCTCCTGGAGAAGTACAAGGCCGACTACGGCACGCACCTGCCGGACAACCCCATCTACGGGGACCGGGCCGGCCAGGAAATCCAGTACGTACCGGTCATGGAAGTCACCTACTGGGGTTTCCGGATGATGATCGGCTTCGGCGGGCTGGCAGCCCTCGCGGCGCTGGCAGCACTGTGGTTCACCCGGAAGGGCACCGTCCCGGCCTCCCGCGGGCTCATGCGGCTGGCCGTGGTCGGGATCCTGGCACCCTTCGGGGCCAACGCCGCCGGCTGGATCTTCACCGAAATGGGACGGCAGCCGTTCGTCGTCGCCCCGAACCCGGATCCCAGCGGGATCGACCAGGTCTTTATGTTCACCGCCGCGGCGGTCTCCCCGGGCGTCTCTGCCGGGGAACTGATGACGTCCCTCGTGGTACTGACCGCCGTGTACGCGTTGCTGCTGGTGGTGGAGGTCAAGCTGCTGGTCAAGTACATCCGGGGCGGCGTGGCCTCGGCCATGCCGGAGCTGGTGCACGCCCCCGTTGATGAAAACGAGGACGGCACCCCCAGGCCGCCCGGTACCGGGAAACCCGAAGACGACGTCCTGGCGTTCGCCTACTAAGCCCCCGCCACCAACGAAACGCAGAGGATACTCAGCATGGAACTGCTTCCCACCATCTGGTTCATCGCCATCGCGGTGCTGTGGACGGGCTACCTCTTTCTCGAGGGCTTTGACCTCGGAGTCGGCATGCTGATGAAAGTGTTCGCCAGGAACAACACCGAACGACGAGTCCTGCTGAACACGATCGGCCCGGTGTGGGACGGAAACGAAGTCTGGCTCCTGACTGCCGGCGGGGCCACGTTCGCGGCCTTCCCGCTCTGGTACGCCTCCCTGTTCTCCGCGCTGTACCTGCCGTTGCTGCTGGTCCTGGTGGCGCTCATCTTCCGCGCCGTGGCCTTCGAATACCGCGGCAAGGTGGACACACCGCAGTGGCGGGCCCGCTGGGACTGGGCCATTGCGGCCGGCTCGTTCGTCGCCGCGTTCGGGGTCGGCGCCGCGCTGGCCCTGACCACCACGGGACTGCCGTTGAACGCCAACGGTGACCGGGAGGGCGGTCCGTTCGCGTGGTTCAGCGCCTATGCCGTCCTCGGCGGACTCGCCGTCGTCGGATTCTCCCTCCTGCACGGCCTCGCCTTCCTGTCCCTGAAAACCGACGGAGAGGTCCGGCACCGCGCCCGCCAGTGGTTCGTCCGGCTCCTGCCGGTGCTGCTGCTGCCGATCGCAGGGTGGGCTGTGAGCCTGCAGTTGCTCAGCGGCGAAGCCTGGACCGTCGCCGCAGTGGCCGCCGCAGTGGTAGCCGCCGTCCTCGCGTGGAACTTCGCCCGCAACGGTGCGGAGGGCAGGGCATTCCTGGCCCTCGGTGCCTTCCTGTTGCTCGGCAGCGCGTCGATCTTCGGTGCCGCGTTCCCGGTGGTGCTGCCCTCAACGCTCAACCCCGCGTTCGACCTGACGGTCTCCAACGCTTCCTCCTCCGACTACACCCTCGGGCTGATGAGCATCGTCGCATGTATCGGGCTCCCGCTCGTGCTGGCCTACCAGGCCTGGACATACTGGGTGTTCCGGCGCCGGGTGAGTGCCGCGCACATCCCGGAGGCCCACAGTTTCCTGCCCGCGATCGCGGCCAAAGCGCTGGCACCCAAGGACTAACACCCGATGAGACCGCAGTTCCCGTCCGGCCCCGCTACCCGCTCCGCCCTCTACCTGCTGGGCCTCCTCGCTGCCCTGAAAGCGTTGTCCCTCGTCCTGATGGCACAGGCGGTCGCGTCCATGCTCGCAGGACTGATGGCCCACAACCCGGCCTGGGGCGAGCAACTGGCCTGGGGACTCGCCGGGGTTGTCCTGCGGTCCCTGACGGTATGGGCCCAGGCCGTCGCGTCGCGGCGGGCCGCACTGGGCGTCAAGGAGGAGCTGCGCTCGCAGCTGCTCGAACGCGCACTGCGCAACGGGACCCGCACCGCGGGACCCGCCGACGGCGGCCTCGCGATCCTGGCCACGCGGGGACTGGACGCCCTGGACAGCTACTACACCCAGTTCCTGCCGGCGCTGGTGAACTGTGCGGCGATCCCGCTGCTGCTCGGGGCCCGGATTTTGTTCGCCGACTGGATCAGCGCCGTCGTGATCGTGCTGACCGTGCCCCTCGTGCCGCTGTTCATGGTCCTGATCGGGCGCTATACCGAGGACCGGGTCCGGGAGGCCCAGTCGGCGCTCGCCCGCCTGTCCGGCCACATGCTCGAACTCGCCAAAGGCCTCCCGGTGCTCGTGGGCCTGGGCCGGGCCACCGCCCAGCGCAAGGCACTGGAGGACATCTCCGAGGAGTACCGCTCCCGCACCATGGGCACCCTGCGCACGGCGTTCCTCTCGGCCCTCGCCCTGGAACTCATCGCGACGATCTCCGTCGCCGTGGTCGCCGTCTTTATCGGCGTCCGGCTGGTACATGGGGACATGGGCCTCGAGGCCGGGCTGCTGGCCCTGATCCTCGCCCCGGACTGCTACCTCCCGCTCCGTGAGCTGGGCACCGCCCACCACGCGAGCGACGACGGCCGCGCCGCGCTCGCCGAAACCACCGCCTTGCTCGACGCGCCCGAAGCCGTGCCTCTGCGCCCCGTCGCGGCCCCGTCCGCCACCCGCGCGGCCGCACATCCCGCACATTCCGCCGGGCCACCCCCGGTGACGGTGGCCGGGCTGGCCGTCCGCTACGCCGGCAGGACGGACGCCGCCGTCGGGCTGCTCAGCTTCACGGCCGCGGCCGGGAAGATCACGGCGCTCACAGGGCCCAGCGGCGCGGGCAAAAGCACCGTCCTCGGCGTGCTGGCCGGCACCATCGGCGCCGGCGGCGGAACCACCGTCGACGGACGGCTTGAAGGCTTCACGACGGCGGATGTCGCCTGGGTGCCGCAGCATCCCGTGATGGTGGCCCCCACCGTCATGGACGAACTCCGGCTGTACCTGCACGGGACCGGGGGAGCGGCAGACAGCGCTGCCGGCGGTGCTGCCGGCAGGCGGATCGATGCGGCTGCCCGCCGCTGCCTGGCAGCCTGCGCCGCGGGGCACCTCGCCGCGAAACACCCGGCGGAACTCAGCCCGGGGGAACTGCGCCGCGTGGCGCTGGCCCGCGGCCTGGCCCGGATCGAGGCCGGAGCCACCGTCCTGCTGCTCGACGAACCCACCGCCCATCTGGACCGCGCATCGGCGACCGTAGTCAGCCACGCCATCGAAGGGCTGCGCGGCAAAGTCACGGTTTTGCTCGTGGCGCACGACCGGCAGACCCGCGAACTGGCGGATGACGTGGTGCCCGTGGAACCGAAAACCGGCACGGCGGCTCATGCCGGACCGGGCGCCGCGACGGCGGGCCCGGCGCCCGCAGCACACCAGGTGGAACCGGCATCCTTCCCCGGAACCCAGTCCGGGTCGCGGCCGGAAGTGCCGGCCGGGACAGGGATGGCCGCGGACCTCGGATCCCGTGGCTCCGCCGGCACGGATAACGCGCCGGCTGCTCCGCCGGTCCGGGCAGGCACGGCGGCCCGACTCCGCCGCCTGCTGGCCCCGGTCGCAGGAAAATTCGCCGCCGCCGGAGCAGTGGGCACGCTGGCAGCCCTCTTCGCCGTCGCCCTCGCCGGGCTCTCCGGCTGGCTGATCATCCGTGCCAGCGAACAGCCGCCCATCCTCTACCTGCTCACCGCGATCGTTGGGGTGCGCTTCTTCGGCGTCGGCCGGGCTGCCCTGCGCTACGCGGAGCGGCTCCTGCTGCACGACGCCGTGTTCTCCGCCCTGACCCGGCTCCGCGGCCGGCTGTGGGAATCGCTGAGCCGCCGTGCGCTGTCCCTGCGCCGCCTCCTGCAGGGCGGCAACGTCCTGGGCACCGTGGTGGACGACGTCGACACGGTGCGGGAACTGCTGCCACGGGTGGTCCTTCCGCCGCTGACTGCCGTTGCCGTCGCCGTGGCGGCCGTGACGGGGACCGGCCTGCTGCTGCCCGCCGCGCTTCCCGCCACGATCGGTGCCGCCCTGCTGAGCCTCCTCGCCGCGCCGGCGCTGGCCCTGGCTGCGGACCGGATGTCCGCCGGCACCGAGCAACGCCTTCGGTCCGGCGTGCTGCGGAGAGTCGCGGCCGCCCTTGACGCCCGCGCCGAACTCCACGCCAACGGCGTTTCCGGCCCGGTCCTCGCCGCCATCACCACGGCCGACCGCTCCGCGACCGCGGCCTCCCAAAGGTCCGCGTGGGCCGAAGGCCTCGGCCAGGGCCTCACGGTACTGGCCTGCGGGGCCGCCGCCCTGTCCAGTGCCGTGCTGGCCGCGCCGCTGGCCCTCGGAGGGTCGGTGGAGCCCGCTACGGTCGCCGTCGTTGTGCTTCTGCACCTGGCCCTCGTGGAACCCTATGCGGCCATCACGACGGCGGTCCGGCAGTACCCGGCCCTCCGCGCCGTGCTGCGCCGGATCAGTGCGGCCGGCGTCCTGGACCGGTACGATCCGGATCCGGCGGGGGAGGCCGGCGGACTCGTGCCGGTGCCGGCGCGGCCTGCAGGCAAACCCGGGGTCGAATTGCGGGAGCTGTCCGCTGCCTGGCCCGGCGGCTGGGCAGTCTTCACCGGGCTCAGCGCCACGGCGGAACCCGGACGGTGGCTCGCAGTGACCGGCGCGTCGGGCTCCGGGAAATCCACAATGCTGGCCGTGCTTCTGGGTTTCCTTCCGCCCCGGAGCGGTCAGATCCACGTCAGTGGCACGGCAGCCTGGTGCCCGCAGGAGGCGCACTTGTTCGACTCCACCATCCGCGGCAACCTGATGCTCGGCCTCCCGGAGAGCCGGCGCGATGGCCGGCCGGGCGGGCCGGTGGAGCAGGACATGCGGGCGGCCCTCGCCGCGGTGGGCCTCGGTCCCCTCCTCGCCCGGCTGGACCGCGGCCCGGCGGGCTACATGGAAAGCGGCCCGGCAGATGGACTGGACACCCGGATCGGTCCCGGCGGGGCGCACCTCAGCGGCGGGGAGCGCCAGCGGCTCGCTGTCGCCCGCACCCTGCTCACCGGGGCGGATGTGATCCTTCTCGATGAGCCCACGGCCCACCTGGACACGGAGTCGGGCAGGGCCCTGCTGGCCGAACTCCGGCATGGGCTCCGGGACCGCACCGTGGTCCTTGTGACGCACAACCCGGAGGACATCGACGCGGGGGACAGCCGCCTGGACCTCGACGCCGCGGCTGCGGACACAGCGGACGCGGTGCTGGCACGGGGTTAAGCCGGAAGCTAGCCTGTTCCAATGAACCAATACCGAGACGCCGACGCCCGCGCCAGCCTCGACGCCAGGCTCTTGTGGCAGCCCGCCGGTTCGGCGGATCTCGACAACTGGGCCGAGTTGATCGCCAGGACCGCCGCCGTCGAACGGCCGGTCTGGTTCGAACGGCGCGCCGACCTGGCACAGATCCTCGACTCGAAGAACAACGCTGCCGCCGCGAACACCATCCTCGGCGTCGACAGTGTCGGGGTGGCCCGCGCCTACAGCCGGATCACGAAGAGCCGGTCAGGCGACAAGGCGGTCGGCTTTGGTTGCGTCGATCCGGCGTGGCAGGGCCAGGGGATCGGGACGGGCCTGCTCGGCTGGCTGGAACAGCGGACCCGGGAGCGGTTCGCCGGGGATGCGGTGTCCGGTGAGCCGGGCCCGGCGCCGAGGCTGCGGCTCTGCATGGAGCAGCAACACACCCACCAGGCGGCTCTCTTCGACAACTCCGGCTACCGGATCGTCCGCTACTACAACGAGATGCACCGGCCCCTCGACGCCGGAGTTCCCGAGGCCGCACTCGACGAGGGGCTGGAGCTCGTGGCCTTCGGACCGGAGCTGCACGAACCGGTCCGGCTGGCGCACAACGACGTCTTCCGCGACCACTGGGGCAGCGAACCGCGGGACGAGGAAGCCTGGGGCTTTGTGGTGAACGATCCGCAGATGCGCCCGGACCTCAGCGCTGTCGTGATCGAGCGGTCCAGCGGCACGGTGGCGGGCTACCAGTTGGCAAGCCACGACGCCGAAGGCGCGGATGCCCGTGGCTTCCGCGAGGGCTACACCGACCTGCTTGGTGTGCGCAGGGAGTTCCGAGGCCGGGGCATTGCCCAGGCGCTCCTGGCCGATGCGATGAGCCGTTTTGCCGCGGCGGGCATGGACAAGGCGTCACTCGACGTCGACTCGGAAAACCCCACCGGTGCCCTGGCGCTGTACACGAAGATGGGCTACGTCGCGGTCAACCACAGCATGGCCTGGGACAAGGAGCTGTAGCTAGCCGTCCACGCGCTAGCCGTCCACATCGTGGAGGTGATGGACGACGTCGTGCAGGAAGTACTGGGCAAACGTCAGCACAGTGAACCCCGAACCGTTGCTGCGGGTGCCCTTGCGGCCCCAATCCTCCTCCGGAACGCCGGCGAAGGACGCGGCTATCTGCTCGCCCTCGGCGGTCAGCCCGGCGCTGACCTCGGCCGGGTCGGAGTTGGCGTAGTCCTTCTCAAGCGCGGTAAGGTCCTGGTCCCAGTCGTTGAAACGGGCGTCGTCCTGGGTAAGCATGAGGGACAGCCGGTAGTCGAACAAGCCGAACACGTCGCGGACGTGGCAGGCGTACTCGAGCACCGACCAGGTTGCTTCGTCGGGACGGTCTGCCACGTCCGGACGCCGCAGGGCGGCACGCCAGCGTGGCAGCATGCTGGCCACGATTCCGGGCGCCGTCGCGGGCGTGGCCGCCGAGGCATCGAAACCGCACTCCGTACAGGGCCGCTGCAGCACCCAGGTCCAGTCCTTGATATCGGGGATGATAGGCATTCCGGCAGTCTATGTGCATTTCTCCCGGCCCGCTGGAGGACGTTGATCAGCCCAGGTCATCCCACTGGAAACCGGGCCCCGTCCGGCAGGGACGCGCGGTTTCCAAAGGAGTATGATTCCTTCCGGGGGGCGGGCCTGGAAAGAGAATAGCCATGCTCAAGGATAAGCAAGTCGGCGCAGTGCTGCCGGCGGCGGACATCGCCCGTGCGCGTGATTTCTACCGTGACAAGCTCGAGCTCGAACCCGAGAACCCGGATGCCGGGGACAACCTGGAGTACAAGTGCGGCTCCGGAACCGGGTTCCTCCTCTACCAGACGCCCAACGCCGGGACAGCGAAGAATACGCAGATCGGCTGGGTCGTCGATGACCTTCCCGCCGCCGTTGCCGAACTCCGGGCCAAGGGGGTCACTTTTGCGGATTACGATTTTCCGGGCCTGAAAACCGAAGACGGCATTGCCACCATGCCGGACGGGAGCGCAGCTGCGTGGTTCCTGGACACTGAGGGCAACATCTTGAGCCTCAATTACATGCCCTAGGTTGGACGCACCAAGCCCGGGCGCCTGCGGAAGCGCAGCCGCCCGGGCTTGGTGCGTCCTGTGAGCCCGACCTGGCTTAGCCGGCAGCCGGGACGGCGTCGTCCGCGGTCCAGGCCATGCTCGGCCCGATCGCGTCGACAGCCTGCGAGAGCGGGATACCGGAACCGTCGCGGCGGCCGTGCTCCCCGGGCAGCGAACGGGCCACGCCGGCCAGCGACGACGCCTTCGCCGGGCCGTGCCCGGCCCAGGCCAGCAGCAGGGTATCTTCGCCCTTGAGGAAACGGTGCGCCCTGACACCGGCTGTGGCACGGCCCTTGGCCGGATACTCCGCCAGCGCGGTGACCTTGGCCGCTCCCGGGGCGGTGCCCGGCAGGGCGCCCTCGGTCCCGGCGATGGTCACGACGACGGCGGCGTCGTCGGATGCGCCGGCGGTGCCGAAGAACACCACGGTGTCTCCGGCGGCCAGTTTGATACCGGCCATACCGCCCGCTGTCCGGCCCTGCGGGCGGACCGCCGAGGCGCCGAAGCGCAGCAGTTGCGCCTGCCGCGTCAGGAAGATGAGGTCGGAGTCCTCGGATCCGGCGGGCGCAACCCCCACCACGGCGTCCTTGTCCTTGAGGGCGATGACTTCCCAGTCCTCGCGGTTCAGCGGGTAGTCAGGCTGCACCCGCTTGACCACGCCCTGCGCGGTGCCGATCGCCAGCACCTCATCCAGCGGCGCGAAGGCCACCAGCGATTCGCCCTTGAGCAGGGTGATGAAGTCCTTGGCCGGAACGCCGCCGGCCAGGTTGGGGGTGCCCGACGTCGGCGGCAGCACCGGCATGTCCATCACCTGGAGCCGCAGCATCCGGCCCTGCGAGGTCACGGCGGCCATCTCGCCGCGCGCGGAGGTCTTGACCACGGAACGGAAGACGTCGTGTTTGGTCCGCGGGCCGGCCTCGGCGAGGCTGTCCTGGTTCGCGGTGCGGGCAATCTGGCCCGAGGCGGTAAGGATGGCCCAGCAGGGGTCATCGGCGATCTCCAGCGCCAGTGGGGCGGCTTTGCCCTTCGCCCCGGGAGCGGCGGCCAGCGCGGCAGCGACGGTGGGGGAGACCGCCTCGGACTCGAGCAGGACGGTGCGGCGCGGGGTGCCGTACTTTTCCGCGATCTCGGCCAGTTCGTCGGAAACGAGGGTGCGGAGCCGCCCGTCCGAGCCGAGGATGGCTTCCAGCTCCGCGATGTCCCGGCGCAGTTCGTCCTGCTCTTTTTCCAGTTCGATCCGGGAGTACTTGGTCAGCTGCCGTAGGCGCAGTTCCAGAATGTAGTTGGCCTGGATCTCGGAGAGGTCGTAGATGGACATCAGCCGGGTCCGGGCCGCGGCCGCCTCATCCGAGGACCGGATGATCTGGATGACCTCATCGATGTCGACGATCGCGACGAGGAGGCCCTCCACGAGGTGCAGGCGGTCCTTTTTCTTGCCCAGGCGGAAGGCGGTCCGGCGCCGTACCACGGTGATCCGGTGGTCCACGTAGACGGACAGCAACTGCAGCAGGCCCAGGGTCTGCGGCTGGCCGTCGACGAGTGTCACGTTGTTGATGCCGAAGGAATCCTCCATCGGCGTGTAGCGGTACAGCTGCTGCAGCACGGCAGTCGGGTTGAAGCCGTTCTTGAGCTCGATCACGAGGCGCAGGCCGTGCTTGCGGTCGGTGAGGTCCACGACGTCGCTGATGCCCGTCAGCTTCTTGCCGTTGACGGCGTCCTTGATTTTCTCGATGACCTTTTCCGGACCCACCATGTACGGCAGTTCCGTGACCACGAGGCCCGTCCGCCGGGCCGAGAGCTGCTCGACCTCCACCTTCGCGCGGGTCCGGAACGAGCCGCGGCCGGTGGCGTAGGCGTCCCGGATGCCGTCCAGTCCCACGATCCGTCCGCCCGTGGGCAGGTCCGGTCCCGGGACGTACTTCATGATGTCCCCGAGCGTCGCGTCCGGGCTGGCGATCAGGTGCCGGGCGGCGGCAATGACTTCGACGAGGTTGTGCGGGGCCATGTTCGTGGCCATGCCCACGGCAATGCCGGTGGCGCCGTTGACCAGCAGGTTCGGGAACGCGGCCGGCAGGACATCCGGCTGGGTCAGCTGGTTGTCGTAGTTGGGGACGAAGTCCACCACGTCTTCATCAAGGTGGTCCGTCATGGTCAGCGCCGCTGCCGCCAGCCGGGCTTCGGTATACCGCGGCGCGGCCGGGCCGTCGTCAAGGGAGCCGAAGTTGCCGTGCCCGTCGATCAGCGGCAGCCGCAGCGAAAAGTCCTGCGCCATGCGCACCATGGCGTCATAGATCGCGGTATCGCCGTGCGGGTGCAGCTTGCCCATGACCTCGCCGACGACGCGGGCGCTCTTGACATGTCCGCGGTCCGGGCGCAGGCCCATGTCGGACATCATGTAGAGGATGCGCCGCTGGACCGGCTTGAGGCCGTCGCGGGCGTCCGGAAGCGCACGCGAATAGATCACGGAATAGGCGTACTCGAGGAACGAGCCTTCCATCTCGGAAGTGACATCGATATCGACGATGTTCTCGACGAAATCCTGGCTGGCTTCCCCTGCCGGGGGCGTGGTTTGGCGGCGTGCCATAAGGCTGGTGGGTCCTTCTGAGGTGTGCTGAGCGTGTGCTGCAAAAGTTTATGACTAGGCTAAGCCTATGGTGGATCAGCCCGCGGACGGCGTATATCCGGAATATTGGGAAGCCGATGTTGTCCTTCGGGACGGCGGGACCGCGCACCTGCGCCCCATCCACCCCTCCGATGCCGACGCCGTGCAGGCCTTCCACGTGGGCCAGTCGCAGAAGTCCATCTACATGCGGTTCTTTGCGTTCAAGTCCAAACTTTCCAGCAAGGAACTCAAGCGCTTCACCGAAGTGGATTACCGGGACCGCGTTGCCCTCGTGATCACGATCGGCGGCGAGATCATGGGAATCGGCCGCTACGACCGGCTGGACGATCCGGCCGAAGCGGAAGTGGCCTTCAACATCGCCGACGCCCACCAGGGCCGCGGCATCGGCTCCATCCTGCTCGAACACCTGGCCGCCGCCGCCCGCGAAAACGGCATCCGGAAATTCAGCGCCGAGGTGCTCCCCGAGAACCGCAAGATGCTGATGGTGTTCTCGGACGCCGGCTATGACGTCAAACGCCATTTCGACGACGGCGTGGTCAGCCTCGAGTTCAACATCGACCCCACCGACAAGTCACGCGCCGTGATGGAGTCCCGCGAACACCGCGCCGAAGCACGCAGCATCCAGGAACTGCTCGCCCCGTCCTCCGTGGCCGTGATCGGCGCCAGCCGCAAATGGGGCACCGTGGGCTACCAGCTGCTCGAACACATCATTGAAGGCGGGTTCACGGGCCCGGTCTACGCCATCAACCCGGAGGCCCTGGAACTCGCCGGGATGCTGTCCTTCGCCAAACTTTCCGAGGTCCCGGGCCCGGTGAAGCTCGCCGTCGTCGCCGTCCCGTACGACGAAGTCCCCAAGGTCGTGGAGGAATGCGGCGCCGCCGGGGTCAAGGGGATTGTCGTGGCCACCGCCGGCTATGCCGACGACGGCGACCACGGCCTCGCCCGGCAGCGCGAACTGGTCCGCCAGGCTCGAGCCAACGGGATGCGGGTGATCGGGCCGGCGTCGCTGGGCATTGTCAACACCAACCCGGCCGTATCGCTGAATGCCTCGATGGCGCCGTCGCTGGCCCGCAGCGGCGGCCTGGGCCTGTTCAGCCAGTCCGCGGCCATCGGCGTCTCGCTCTACGCCGCCGCCAGCCGCCGCCGGGTCGGGATCTCCACCTTCCTCTCGGCCGGCAACCGCGCCGACGTGTCCGGCAACGACATGATGCAGTTCTGGGAGGACGACGCCGACACCACGGCCGTGGGCCTCTACCTCGAGTCCATCGGCAACCCCCGCAAGTTCTCCCGGCTCGCCCGGCGCCTGGCCCGGACAAAACCGGTCATCGTGGCCAAGTCCGATGCGATGGGACAGCACCTGCCGCCTGGCCACGCCGTCCGCACCACCCAGGCGCCACCCGAGGCGGTCGACGCCATGATGCGCCAGGCCGGGGTGATCCGTGTCGAGACCATCGAACAGCTGATGGACGTGGCCCAGATCGTCTCGAGCCAGCCGTTGCCCAAAGGTCCCGGCCTGGCTGTCTTCAGCAACTCCCGGGCCCTCGGCAAGGTGGTCGCGGACAGCGCGGCCGTGCAGGGCCTCGGCGTGGAGCGCATCGTCACCGACGTCGACCTCGACGCCGGGATGTCACTGGCGCTGCCGGCACTGCGCCGCAGCGTGCAGGAGACCCTCGCGCTGGACTCCGTGCACGCCGTCGTCGTGGCGCTGCTCCCGGCGCGCGGCCTGACGGTGGAGAAGATCGCCGGAATCCTGGCCGAATGTTCAGCGGCCGCCGGGAAACCGGTGGTGGCCGCCTTCAGCGGCATCCTGGATCCCTCCGTGTACGTCGAGGGCATGGTCGGCGCTGACAACGGAGAGCCGGCAGCCGGGGCCACCGTGCCGTGCTATTCCAACCCCGGAGCTGCCATCGCCGCGCTCGGCGCCGCGGTCCGCTACGCCCAATGGCTGGACCGGGACCACGGGCTCTTCGTGGAACCCGAAGGCTGCGATCCGGAAGGGACCCGCACGGAGCTGGAAGAGCTGCTTCGCGGCGTGGGCGGCGAGCACCTGCGCAGGCTCGACCAGGCGACGGCCGCGAGGCTGCTGGGGCACTACGGCATCCGGGTGGTGCCCTCGGAAGGCTTCGAGACCGCCGAGGAAGCCGTGGCCGCCGCGGACGAGCTCGGCTGGCCGGTGGCTCTGAAGACCACGGACCCGGCGCTGCGGCACCGGCTGGACCTCGGCGGGGTGCGGCTGGACATCCCGGACGCCGAGTCACTGCGGCAAAACGTCGGGCAGATGCGAAAGTCGCTCGAACGCTACGGCTCGCCGTCCCTGGAGGTGCAGACGATGGTGCCGGTGGGGCAGGCCTGCACTTTCCGGGCCATCGAGGATCCGCTCCTGGGCCCCGTGATCTCCTTCGGCCTGGCCGGGGACGCCGTCAACCTGCTGGACGACTGGGCACACCGGGTCCCGCCGCTCTCCGGCTCCGATGTCCACGACTTCATCCGGGGTCCGCGCGCCTCGCGGAAACTCTTCGGCTACCAGGGGCTGCCGCCCGTGGACGTACCGGCCCTCGAGGACCTGGCCGCCCGGCTCACCCGGCTTAAGGACAACCATCCGGAAATCGCGCTCGTGGAGTTCAACCCCGTCCTGGCCGGACCCGACGGCGCCTCGATCCTTGCCGCCGACGTCCGGATCGCCAATGCGGCCCAGCGCACCGACAGTGCGCGCCGGGCGATGCGCAGCTGAGCGCCGCCAGGCCGCCCGGCGCCGGACCGCAGCGGCCCTTCCGGCGCCGGACCGCCGTCGTGCGGTTAGCATGTCCTCAGCCGATCTGTGAAAATGGAGATCATGAGCACCCAGTCTCCGACACCCAAGTCCCCGGCGCCTGCCTCCGGACGGCAGGGCACCCCGCACCCCGGCCTGCATGACCACAGTGCGCAGGGTCAAAGCCTGGAAGGGGCCCTTCAGCAGGCCGGGTTCTACCCGCCGCTCGTGGCTGATGTGGTCGCCGATGCCCTGGACGGCCGCGATTGCGTGGCGCACCTGGTCCACCTCGAGACACACTTCGACCGGGCCGAGGTCCGGCGCCACATCACTGTGCTGGTGCTGACCGAGGACATGCTGGTCATCACCCACGTGGATGACCAGCAGCTCGATGAGGCCGGCGAGCAGACCGTCGCCCAGGTCTCCACAGAGTCCGTCCCCGTGACTCAGATCCGCTCCGTTGTGCTCAGCTACGTCTACGCCCAGCCGCAGGACTACAAGCCCTCGGACCCGGTCCGCGAACTGACCCTGTCCATCGCCTGGTCCGGCGGGCAGCGGCTCGACATGGGGCCGGCCAGTTGCGGCGACCCGCAATGCGAAGCGGACCACGGCTACAGCGGCACCATCGCCCAGGAAGACATTGTGCTCCGGATCAGCGCCGAGGCCGACGGGCTGCAGGCCGTCCAGGATGCGAAACTGTTCGCCCGCGCCCTCCGGGCCGTCAATACCGGATCCACGGCCCCCACGCCGCACACCGGCCCCGGACTGCCGCCCCGCGCCCGCATGGGTGTCTTCGGAAACCGCCTCAGCCGCGGCCACCAGCGCTGAGATGGTGCCGGACCGCGTGCCCGAACCGCTCTCCGTGCCGTCGGCACCCCCCCTGCCCGTGACGCTTGCCCCGGCGCTGCCCGCTCCGCCGGCGTTCGGCCACCGCTCCGTCGCCGAAGTGCTCAGCAGTGCCGCGGCCAGCATCGGCGTCCCGGGATTCGAAAACCGGCTGGACCTGCCCACGGGTAAACGGATCTGCGTTGTGCTGGCCGACGGGCTGGGCCGGAACCTGCTCAAGCAGAAGTCGGCGCACACCCCGTTTCTGCGCTCCGTTATGCAGGCAGGCCAGGACCGCGTGCCCGTGTCCCTGGATTCCGCATTTCCCTCCACCACGGCGGCGTCGCTGGCCAGCTTCGGCACGGGCCTGCCCGCGGGGCAGCACGGCATGGTGGGCTACGACGTGCTCGACCCGGACCAGGACCGCGTGGTCAACATGCTCGGCAACTGGGACGCCGGGGTGGACCCGCTGCTCTGGCAGCCCTTCCCCACAGTGTTCGAACGCGCCGCGGAGCACGTGGACGTCACCACCGTGAGCCTGCCCCAGTTCAGCAACTCGGCGATGACCCAGGCAGCGCTTCGGGGCGGCCGCTACATTACGGCGACTACCTCCCATGCCAGGACCGCCGCCGCCGCCGAGGCCATGGCCGGCGCGGGCGCCTCGCTGATGTATTTCTACGTCAATGAACTGGACAAGGCCGGGCACCGGCACGGGTGCCAGTCACCCCAGTGGGAGCACCAGCTGGAGGAACTGGACGCCACGGTGCGCCGGCTCAGCAGCACCCTTCCGGCCGGAACCACAGTGCTCCTCACCGCGGACCACGGCATGCTCGACGTGCCCGAATCGCAGCGGATTGACTACTCGGCCGAACCGGCGCTCATCGACGGAGTCAGGCACACTGCGGGGGAGCCGCGGATGGTCCACCTCTACCTCGAGGACGGGGCCGGCGAATCCGGACGTGCGCGGCTGCTCGAGGCATGGCGTGACCGCTTCGGCGACCGGATCTGGGCCTTCACCCGTGAAGAGGCCATCGCCGCAGGACTGTTCGGCGAGGTCCGTGCCGAAGTCGGCCCGCGGATCGGCGACGTGATGATCGCCGCGCGCGATGCACTGGCATTTTATGACATCCGGCGGGTGCGGCCGACGTCCATGGAGGTTGTGGGCCAGCACGGTTCCCTGACGAAGGCCGAACGGGAAGTGCCGCTGCTGTGCTTCCAGGCCGACGGCACCAAGGCGCCACGCCGCCACTAGAGAATGCTGCTCGACGGCGCCGCCGCTGGAGGGCGCCGCCACCAGGCAGCGCCGCCACCAGGCAGCGCCGCCAGGCGGGCGTCAGTCCCCGCGGGTCCCGAAGACGATGTCGTCCCAGCTGGGCACGCTGGAGCGTTTGGGCTTGGCGGGCTGGCGCTCAGGCTGCTCGGACTCGCGGTCCGGCCGGGGCCCGGTGGCAGCGTCACGCTGATGCCGGCGCGGGCTTCCGCCTCCAAGGAGTTCGTCCAGGCCCTTGCTGGGGGTCGGGCCCTGCTGGCCGACCGGCCGCAGCTGGGATGCCGCAATGGTGATCTCACGGGTTTCCGTGCTCACGCCGTCGTGTAGTTTCAAGGCGTCGTCGTCCGGGTCCTCATGACGGGGCGCCAGGGTCAGCCGGGACATGATCGACGGCCGGCCGTCGCGGCGGCGTTCCCAGATGTCCGCGCTGGCCTGGGGCTCCGCTTCTGCCGGGGTGTCCTGATGCTCCGGTTCCGGGTCGCCGGGCACGTCGTCGGCTGAATCAGCTTCCGCCTCCGCGGCGGCCCCGGCCAGGACCTCGGAGGGCCGCGGGTGGGCGGCCGGGACTCCGTTGGTCAGCAGCAGGGCGAGGGCGTCGTCGGCGTCTTCATCCACGCCGAGGCGCTGGCCGCGGCGGGAGCGGAGCATATCCAGCAGCCCGTCCGCTTCCTGTTCCTGCTGGAGCTGGAGGTGCTGGATGACGTTATGCTGGGCGGTCGCCGTCCTGGCCGCCGCATCGGCGTCGGTCTCGAAATCGAAGGGCCGGTCCGACACGGCCGAGAGCCGGCGTGCCGGGACCGGGCCGTCGAGGGGTTCCAGTTCGCTGAGCTGCTGCGCCCAACGGTTGGCGTTCTGCAGGGACTTGCGGGCCGGGTTGAACGTCCACATCGCGGGAGGTTCCTCGCCGATGCCGGAATGGCCGGGCTCCTGCTCGAAGCGCGCCACGACGTTCCAGGCGCCGTCCGGACGCCGCCAGGAGTCCCACTCGACCGTGGAGGGCTCAATGCCGTGCGCGCTCAGGCGGTGCGCCACCATCTCGCTCAGGGACGCGGGATTGTCGCCGAACACCGAGCGGTACATGTCCTGCCCGGGGGCGGGGGCGGCAACCTCCACCTTGCGTGCCTGCTGCGCGACGTGTTCGCGTTCGGCGAGCACCGGACCTTCGTAGCGCTGGACTTTGGCGAGCGGAATACCCGAGAGCTCAGCCACCTCGGCCGCCGTCGAACCGCTGCGGATCCGCGACTGGATATCGCGCGGAGACATCGCAATAGGCGCGGCGCCCGCGCCGGAAGAGCCCTTCGCCGACGTCCGGCTGGCCGCGACGCGAAGTGCTTCATCGATTGGCAGCTGGAACATCTCGCCGCCGGCGCCGCTCAACAGGAGATGCTCCCCGTCGTCGTGGACGCCTACAAGCCGTAGATCCTGCATACAAATCCTCCACCCTGGCATTACTAACAATCGAAACTCTGCCACCCGGAGGGCACATATGGGGTGAGGACGAAGGGCGCGCCGCGAAATTCCGCGACTATTCGCGACTTTTCGACCCCTTGGCGGCCATCCGCCGGGCGGACGAACACTTGCCTCTGGCTTTCACCAGACGCTTAAGCAAAAATGACCCGACATCGGGCACAAAAACCGCGTGGCCGGTGTTGACATCGGAGAACCGGGCCAGAAGCGGTCCCGGGCCACAAGCCCGGCAGGACCGACCGTGGCCCGGCGAACCAATCGATCAAGCGGAGTGTGAGCAACAAATAATGGCGACAGACTACGATGCGCCACGCAAGACCGAAGAGGACCTCAACGAGGACTCCATCGAGGAACTGAAGACGCGGCGCACGGACAAGCCTTCCGCAGTGGTGGATGAAGATGAAACCGAGCTGGCGGAAGGCTACGAACTCCCCGGGGCAGACCTGTCAGGGGAGGAACTCCTGGTCCGGGTCATGCCGGCCCAGGCGGATGAATTCACCTGCGCGTCGTGCTTCCTCGTCCGCCACCGTTCGCAGATCGCCCGCGAAAAAGACGGGCTCATCTTCTGCAAAGACTGCGAGGGCTAGGGCAACCGGACGCGGAGATTCAGCTGCGGGACTCCAAGGCCGCGAGCAGCCGGTCCGGGTGCTTGGTGGAGGTCAGCCAGTAGGGGGTGCGGTCCGACGGGTCCGTAATCTCGATCCGGACCACAGGATCCACCCAGCCGCGGATGCACATAAACGCCAGGCCGTTGAGCCGGGTGCCGCGCTCCGCCGTCGCTTCCTTCCCTTCGAAAGCCTCAGCGCTGCCGACGAAGCGGCGTTCGATCATGGCCCGGCCGACGCGCAGGGTGGAGCCGGTCACGGTGATGGACGGCGTGGACAGGATCAGCAGTACGGAGATGATCACAAAGAGCACAACGGCGGCCGTGATTCCGGCGCCGATGCTGATGGGGGCGAAGACCAGGATCCCGGCGCTGGACAGTCCTGCCGACACCAGCCAGATCCAGAAATTCGGCCAGAGTTTCTCCTGGTAGAGAACGGCGGAGTCACTGGGGGTGTTGGAGGCAGGCACAGCTGCACTGGATTCGGGCATGAGCCCAGCTTTCCACTTTTCCCGGGCTATTTCACCTTGGCCGCCGGCCGCGGTCCGGACCGGTACGCACGCCGTGCGCTGCGGTGCCCGCCGGAGGCGCCCGCGGCTAGGCCGAAGCGCAGGCCGGGCGATAGAGTGAGGGACTGTGACTGAAGAAAACACCGCCGTGACCACCCGCCCGGACGCACCCGCGGAAGCCGGCAGCCCGGAGTACGGGACCCCCACCCTGACCGTGCAGTTGAAGATGCTCGACGACGGCCTCGAACCGCCGTCGTATGCGCACCCGGGCGACGCCGGCGCGGACCTGCGTGCCCGCGAAGACGTTGTGTTGGAGCCGGGGGAGCGCCGGCTGGTGCCGACCGGGGTGTCGATCGCCCTCCCTGACGGCTTTGTTGCCCTGATCCACCCGCGTTCCGGCCTGGCCACGAAGCACGGGCTGACTGTTCTCAACGCGCCCGGAACCGTTGACGCGGGCTACCGCGGAGAAATCGCCGTGACCTTGCTGAATACTGACCGGCACGAGGC
Source organism: Arthrobacter sp. UYCu712 (assembly GCF_040547005.1). Classification (NCBI taxonomy): domain Bacteria; kingdom Bacillati; phylum Actinomycetota; class Actinomycetes; order Micrococcales; family Micrococcaceae; genus Arthrobacter; species Arthrobacter sp. UYCu712. Next base: position 77,566 of record NZ_JBEPOZ010000013.1, on the reverse strand, counting down.
GATCGAACTCAAGCGCGGCGATAGAATTGCACAAATGGTTATCCAGCGCGTCGAGTACGCAACGTTCCTTGCCGTCGAGGAGCTGAACGGCTCGGTCCGCGGTGGCGGCGGCTTCGGATCCACCGGCGGCTTTGGCGCCCCCACAGCCTGAACCGCTTCGGGCTGCCGGCACTTCGCAGCGACAGCCTGCGGCGCGGTGACGGTTAGTTGGGCGGAGGCCGTTAGCATTGCGCAGTGGCCGGTACACGGGCCAGACGCCACGCGGACGCAAAGCGGCGCGGCGGCACATCACAACTAAGGAGAAAACCCGATGGTTTTTGGGCGTGGCAGGAAAGCCAAGCAGGAACAGCTGACCGAGCCCGGGGAAACCCCGGGGTCAGCTGCTGAAGTCTCTGCCGCGGGCCCCGCCGGCGGAGCGGTCCGTGGCTCTACCGGCCCCTTCGATGTGTCGGAAATCGAGAACCAGGACGGGTACGTGGACCTCGGTGCGCTCCTGATCGCGCCGCAGGAAGGACTCCAGCTCCGGCTCGAGGTCGAGGAGGCCACGCAGCGCGTCGTCGCCGTGACCATGGACCTGGACGGCTCGAGCCTCCAGCTGCAGGCGTTTGCCGCGCCCCGGTCCGAAGGACTCTGGGAGGAAATCCGCGAACAGATCGGGCAGTCGGTCGGCAGCCAGGGCGGCCAGGTCGAGGAGATCCAGGGACACTTCGGCACCGAACTCCTCGCCAAGCTTCCCGCCAGCGGCGGGGACGGCAGCCAGGGCTACCGCGTCGCACGCTTCATCGGCGTCGACGGTCCGCGCTGGTTCCTCAGGGGCGTCCTGGGCGGAGAGGCTGCTGTGGACCGCGAGGCCGCCGCCAAGCTCGAAGGGCTGTTCCGGCAGATCGTCGTCGTCCGCGGCGAGAACCCCATGCCGCCGCGTGACCTGTTGCAGCTGCGCCTGCCCAAGGACTCCGCTGCGCCGGCGCCCAAGGCTGCGCCGGACCTCGAACAACCCGAACGTGGACCGGAGATCACCCAGATTGGCTGATGCCGCCCGCAAAGAAACTGCCGCACCGCTCTCCGTCCGCGGACTGCCGGGCCGCGGCCACGTGCTCTGCCAGGGGTTCATCGAGTCCGTAACCTACGCGCCGGCAATCCATGTGGCGGCCTTCACCGCCATCGTCGTCGACCACGACACCCCGCGGCCGGCGGTCAAGGCCGCGGGCCAAGGCTCCAAAAGCCGCCTACGGGTGATCTGGCTGGGCCGGCGGCGCATCCCCGGCGTCGACGCCGGCACGGAGCTGCGGCTCGAGGGCATGGTCACCGTCCGTGACGGCCTGCCCACCATGTTCAATCCCCGTTACGAAATACTCTCCCGCCAGGAGGAGCAATGACCTTGCCCGAGAAGCCCGCATCCGGGGCCGAGCAGCCCACCATGGCAGAGCTGGCGGAGGGGTACGCGAGCAAGGCAGGACTGCACCGCTCCAGCAACGGCAACATTGACGTGCTCAAAAGCGCCGGCGGCGTGCAGGGCATCGCCGAAAGCGTGCTGCCCGGGCTCGTCTTCCTCGTTGCCTTCACCATCACCCGGGACCTGCCGGTTGCCCTCATCGGCTCCCTCGCGACGGCCGCGGCGTTCACCATCGCCCGGCTGATCCAGCGCCGGCCGCTGACCCAGGCACTCGCCGGGGTCGTCGGCGTCGGGCTCTCCGCCTGGCTTGCGAACTCCACCGGCAAGGCCGAGGACTTCTACGTCCTCGGCTTCTTCACCAATGTGGCGTACATCCTGGCGATGGCGCTGTCGATTGCCTTCCGCTGGCCGTTCGCCGGGCTCATCTTCGGGTTCATCCGGAATGAAGGGCTGGAGTGGCGCAAGCACCCCGCCCGGATGAAGGCCTACAAGATCGGGACGTGGGTCATCATCTCGGTGCTGGTCCTCCGCCTGGTGGTCCAGGTGCCGCTGTACTTCATGGGCGAAGCCGGCCTGGCCGCGCTGGCGACGACGCGGCTCCTGATGGGGGCGCCGCTCTACATCCTCGGCGTCTGGGTGGCGTGGCTCCTGACCCGGCCCGCCCCTGCTCCGGCCGACCCGGGAACCGAACGCAGCTAGTCCGCACCTGGCCTGCCCCCGGCTCCGGCCCCCGTTGCGCTATCAGTTGGCGTCGTTCCCAGCGCTCAGAACGACGCCAACTGATAGCGCAACCGCGGCGGATCAGCCGTCGAAGCCGTCATCCTCGGACTGGTGGTTGCCGTTGCCGTGCCGGTCGGAGGTGACCGGGTGCTGCTCGTCGTGGGGCGACTCCGGCGACTCCGGCGACAGCAGGGCCCGCAGCTCGTCCTCGGCGACGATTGTGGTCACGAAGAACAGCTCGTCCCCGCCGTCAATCACGTCGTCACGACTCGGGGTGATGGGCGCCTGGTCCCGGAGGATTGCGACCAGGGTGGCGTCCTCGGGCCATTCGATGCCCCCGACCGTCAGGCCGATGACATGCGAGTCGTGCGGAACCGTGAACTCCACCAGCGAGGACACGCCGGTCTGCAGGGTGAGGAGCCGGACGAGGTCGCCGATCTCCACAGCCTCCTCGACGAGGGCGGTCATAAGCTGCGGGGTATTGACGGCGACGTCGACCCCCCACGAGTCATCGAACATCCAGTCGTTCTTGGGGTTGTTGACCCGCCCCACCGTGCGGCCCACGCCGAACTCCGTTTTTGCCAGCAGCGAGACCACAAGGTTGACCTTGTCATCACCCGTGGCGGACACCACGACGTCGGCATCCTCCAGCTTCGCGTCCTTGAGCGTGCTCAGTTCGCAGGCATCGCCGACGAGCCAATGGGCGCCCCGGAGGCCGCTGCGCCCGATCACCTCGGGCTTGAGGTCGATCAGCAGGATTTCGTGTTTGTGGGCCAGCAGTTCACGGGCGATGGACGAACCGACACTGCCTGCCCCGACGATGACAACTTTCACTTAAGACTCCTTGGCGGGGGACTTGGCAAGAATGTGGGCGACTTCGGAGCTGCGGTCCACGTCCAGCATCGCGTGGACCGTGTCACCGTCCTGGTAGGAGGTGCTGGCCGCGGGCAGGATTCCCTCGCCGAACCGGGTCAGGTACGCCACCCGGACCCCGGCAGCCTTCTCGATGGATGCCACGGTGTGCCCGATCCAGCCGGCCTCCAGGTCCACCTCGGCAAGCGCCAGCCGGCCCGACGGATCGCGGAAATCGCCGGCGAGGTGCTGTTCGGGCAGGATCCGGCGGAGCACCTGGTCGGCGCTCCACCGCACGGCCGCGACCGTGGGGATGCCGAGTCGCTGGTAGATTTCCGCGCGGCCGGGATCGTAGATCCGGGCCACAACGTGCGGAACGTGAAAGGTCTCGCGGGCCACCCGGGTGGCGAGGATGTTGGAATTGTCCCCGCTGGAGACGGCGGCGAAGGCGTAGGCCTCCTCCACGCCGGCCTGCTTGAGGGTTTCCCGGTCGAAGCCCACACCCGTGACCTTGCGGCCGGCGAAGCCGGTGCGGAGGCGCCGGAAGGCACGGTCGTCCTGGTCGATGATGGCCACCGAGTGACCGGCGTCCTCAAGCGTGTGCGCCAGGGTTGCCCCCACCCGGCCACAACCCATAATGACGAAGTGCGCCACTCGTGCCTCCTAATGCTTCGCTGTCTGCTGCTGCGTAAAACTCTACCGGCCACGAGGCGCCCGGCAGCCAGCGTCGCCGCAGGACACCGGGTTGTCATGACATCGCGTGAGAATGCGACTAGCTTTGTGTGGTGCTGACAATATTCAATGCCGTGAAGCGGGTGCTGGTAGGCAAGCCCTTCCGGAACGACAGCCTGGCCCACACCCTGCTCCCGAAGCGGATCGCCCTGCCCATTTTCGCCTCCGACGCGCTGTCCTCCGTGGCCTACGCGCCGGACGAAATCCTCCTGACCCTGGCCCTGGCCGGGGTCAGCGCCGTCGCCTTCTCGCCCTGGGTGGGGCTGGCCGTTATGGTGGTCCTCCTGACCGTCGTCGCGTCGTACCGCCAGAACGTCCACGCCTACCCCTCCGGCGGCGGCGATTACGAGATCGCCAACGAAAACCTCGGCAAGTACGCCGGCCTCACCGTCGCCTCCGCGCTGCTCGTGGACTACGTGCTGACCGTCGCCGTGTCCATGTCCTCGGCCGCCACGTACCTGACTACCGCCGTCCCCGCGCTGCACGGCCAGCAGGCCGCCATCGCGACGATCGGCGTGATAGTCCTGGCGCTCGTGAACCTGCGCGGCATCAAGGAGGCCGGCAGCGTCTTCGCCGTACCGACCTACATCTTTATGGCGTCCATCCTGGGCATGGCCGGCGTCGGCATTTTCCAGGCCGCCACCGGGCAACTGGGCCAGGCGCCGTCGGCGGCCTTCGCGATCGTGCCCGCGGAAGGCTTCGACGAAGGCCTCGTCGGGCTCGCCGGCGCCTTCCTCCTGCTCCGGGCCTTCTCCTCCGGCGCCGCAGCCTTGACCGGCATTGAGGCCATCAGCAACGGCGTGCCCAACTTCCAGAAACCGAAGAGCAAAAACGCCGCGACGACCCTGCTGCTCCTCGGGGTGATCGCCGCCTCCATGCTGGCCGGGATCATTTACCTCGCCAACGCCACCAAGGTGCACATCGTGCTGGACCCGGCCAAGGAATTCCTGCTGGACGGGAAACCGCTGCCCGCCGACTACATCCAGAGCCCGGCCATCAGCCAGATCGCGCAGACCATCTTCGGCGCCGGCTCCATCCCGTTCTACGTCGTGGTCGCCGCCACCGGCGTGATCCTGGTGTTCGCCTCCAACACGGCGTTCAACGGCTTCCCGGTCCTCGGCTCGATCCTGGCCCAGGACGGTTACCTGCCCCGCCAGCTGCGCACCCGCGGGGACCGGCTGGCCTTCAGTAACGGCGTCCTCGCGCTGGCCGCCGGCGCCCTGGTGCTGATCATCGCCTTCAACGCGGACGTCACAAAACTCATCCAGCTCTACATCGTGGGCGTCTTCATCTCCTTCACCATCAGCCAGCTCGGCATGATCCGGCACTGGGGCCGGGAGCTCAAACTCGCCAAGGACCCGGCGGTGAAGCTGCGCATGGTCAAGTCCCGCACCATCAACACCATCGGCTTCGGCATGACCGCCCTGGTGCTGGTGATCGTGCTGATCACCAAGTTCCAGCAGGGCGCCTGGATCGCGCTGCTCGCGATGTTCGTCCTGTTCCTCATCATGTGGAGCATCCGGGCGCACTACGACAATGTGGCCAAGGAACTCGCCGTGGACGCGGACTCCTCGCCGCGGGCCCTGCCCACCCGGGTGCACGCTGTTCTGCTCGTCTCGCACGTCCGCAAGCCCGTGCTGCGTGCCCTGGCCTACGCCCGCGCCTCGCGTCCCTCCCGGCTGGACGCCATCACCGTGGACATCAGCACCGAGGAAACCGAGCAGACCGTCGCTGACTGGGAGAAACTGGAAATCCCGGTACCGTTGACTGTGCTGGCCAGCCCGTTCCGCGAAACGGTGACGCCCATCATGGAGTACATCACCAACATGCGCCGCGACTCACCGCGTGACCTGATCGTCGTGTACATCCCGGAGTACGTGGTCGGCAAATGGTGGGAGCAACTGGTCCACAACCAGACCGCCCTCCGAATCAAAACCCGGCTCCACTTCGAGCCCGGAGTCATGGTTGCCAGCGTCCCGTGGCAGCTGAAATCATCCGAAGAAGCCAAGAAACTGCAGGATATCCAATGAGCCCCGAAACAGTGACGCACCCCCACACCGACCTCATCGTCGATGTCGGCCCGATAGCCCATGGCGGCCACTGCGTCGCCCGGCATGAGGGCCGCGTGGTGTTCGTCAGGCACGCGATCCCGGGCGAAAAAGTCCGGGTCCGCCTGACCGACTCCGGCCCGGACGCCAAGTTCTGGCGCGCCGACGTGGTGGAAGTCCTGGAGGCATCCCCGGACCGGATACCGCATTTCTGGGACCTGGCGGATTCCGCGCGTTCCTGGTCCCACCGCCACCCGCCCCTCGGCGGTGCCGAACTCGGCCACGTGGCGCTGGAACGCCAGCGCAGCCTCAAGGCCGAGGTGCTGGCCGAACAGCTGCAGCGCCTCGCCGGCGTCGAGCTTTCACCCGTTGTTGAGGCAGTGGGGGAGCCGGCGGGAACAGCGGACGACGGCGGCCGGCCCGCCGGCCTCGGCTGGCGGACCCGCACCGGCTTCGCCGTCACCCCCGGCGGGAAGCTCGGCATGCACGCGCACCGCTCCGACACTGTCCTGCCGGTCCGGGAGATGCCGCTGGCGGTCGAGGGCATCAACGCCCTGCGGCTCTGGGACATCGACCTGCAAGGCATTGAGCGGGTGGAGGTGACGGCACCGGCCAACGGCTCCCGCCCGCTGGTGCTCCTGGTCCCGGCGCCGGGCACCCGGGCCAAACGCCTCAGCGCCATCCTCGCGCAACTCCCCGACGACGTCTCCGTCGCCAGCATCGATCCGGTCAAGGGCGAGGTCCTGCAGCTGCGCGGCCGGACCTATGTCCAGGAGACCGCGGCGGGCCACGAGTTCCGCGTCACGGGCGACGGTTTCTGGCAGATCCACCGCGCCGGACCGGAAACCCTCGTGGGGGCCGTCACGGGTTTCCTGCACGACGGCGGGTTCCTCGAGGCCGGAGGGGTTGTGGCGGATCTCTATGCCGGAGCCGGGCTCTTCACCGCGCCCCTCGCGGACGCGGTCGGCGTGACCGGATCCGTACTGTCCGTGGAGGGGGCGCCCGGCACCAGCCGGGATGCCCGCAAGAACCTGCACGGCGCTTCCCAGGTCGAAATTGTGCAGGGGAAGGTGGAACGCGTGCTGCGCCACAATCCGCGGAATTTCGACGCCGTCCTCCTGGACCCGCCCCGGGCCGGTGCCGGCAAGGCCGTTGTGAACCAGCTGCTCGGCGCGGGACCGCGGGCCGTGGCGTATGTCTCCTGCGATCCGGCGTCGTTTGCCCGCGATCTTGGCTACTTCCAGCAGGGCGGCTGGGAACTCTCGGGGCTGCGGGCCTTCGACCTGTATCCGCACACCCACCACATGGAGACAGTGGCGCTACTGACTCCCCGGCGCTGATCCCACTAGGATGGGCGGAGTAGTCCGACGTCGCGCTCCGTAATCACGGCTGACCTCTTGCAATCCCCACTGATCCTCGTCCCGACGAGGCCCGGTACTAGTTAGGCTCGCCTAACTAGCAAGGGGTCTGCGGCGCGACAAAGATGAAACTGTTGCGAGAGGAGTCCTGCGATGAGCATTGTGGACAGCTTCGGTTCAAAAGGCAAACTTAATGTAGCCGGTACCGAATACGAAATTTTCCGGTTGAACTCCGTTGAAGGTGCAGAAAACCTTCCGTTCAGCCTCAAGGTATTGCTTGAAAACCTGTTGAGGACCGAGGACGGCGCCAACATCACGGCCGACCACGTCCGAGCACTGGCCGGCTGGGACCCCAGCGCCGAGCCCGACACTGAAATCCAGTTCACGCCGGCGCGCGTGATCATGCAGGACTTCACTGGCGTGCCCTGCGTTGTGGACCTTGCCACCATGCGCGAGGCCGTCAAGGAACTCGGCGGAGACCCCAAACGGGTCAACCCGCTGGCACCGGCGGAAATGGTGATCGACCACTCGGTGCAGATCGACGCCTTCGGCAACTCCGGCGCACTGGAGCGCAACATGGAGATCGAATACCAGCGCAACGGTGAGCGCTACCAGTTCCTGCGTTGGGGCCAGACCGCGTTTGACGACTTCAAGGTCGTCCCGCCGGGAACCGGCATCGTGCACCAGGTCAACATCGAGTACCTGGCCCGCACGGTCATGACCCGCGAAATTGACGGCGTCGTCCGGGCCTACCCGGACACCTGCGTCGGCACCGACTCGCACACCACCATGGTCAACGGCCTGGGTGTGCTGGGCTGGGGTGTCGGCGGCATCGAGGCCGAGGCCGCCATGCTGGGACAGCCCGTCTCCATGCTGATCCCGCGCGTCGTGGGCTTCAAGCTGACCGGGTCCATCCCGGCCGGCGCCACCGCCACCGACGTCGTCCTGACCATCACGGAACAGCTGCGCAAGCACGGTGTGGTCGGCAAGTTCGTCGAGTTCTACGGCGAAGGCGTGGCCGCTGTGCCGCTGGCCAACCGCGCCACCATCGGCAACATGAGCCCGGAGTTCGGCTCCACGGCTGCCATGTTCCCGATCGACGACGTCACCCTCGAGTACCTGCGCCTCACCGGCCGGTCCGACGAGAACGTGGCCCTGGTGGAGTCCTACGCGAAGGAACAGGGCCTCTGGCACGATCCCTCCCGCGAGATCAAGTTCTCCGAGTACCTCGAGCTGGACCTGTCCACGGTTGTTCCCTCCATCTCCGGCCCGAAGCGTCCCCAGGACCGCATCGAGCTGACGGATGCCAAGGAGCAGTTCCGCAAGGACATCCACAACTACGTCACGCTCGAAGACGGCAGCGTGGACGAGTCGCTGGACGAGTCCTTCCCCGCCTCGGACCCGCCCTCCTTCACGCACGCCGATTCCCACACCACGGAAATCGAGCGCGTCGTGTCGGCAGCGAACGGCGCAGCCGGACGTCCGAGCAACCCGGTGCACATCAAGACCGAGGACGGCCGCGAGTTCGAGCTGGACCACGGGGCGGTCTCCATCGCCTCGATCACGTCCTGCACCAACACGTCCAACCCGTCCGTGATGCTGGCCGCCGCACTGCTGGCCCGCAACGCCGTCGACAAGGGCCTGACGTCCAAGCCGTGGGTCAAGACCTCCGTGGCGCCCGGTTCCAAGGTTGTCACCGACTACTACAACAAGTCCGGCCTGACCCCGTACCTGGAGAAGCTCGGCTTCTACATCGTGGGCTACGGCTGCGCCACCTGCATCGGCAACTCCGGCCCGCTGGACGCGGAGATCTCCGAGGCCATCGCGGCCAACGACCTCTCCGTCACTGCCGTGCTGTCCGGTAACCGCAACTTCGAAGGCCGGATCAACCCGGACGTGAAGATGAACTACCTGGCCTCCCCGCCGCTGGTCATCGCCTACGCCCTGGCCGGTTCCATGGACTTCGACTTCGACACCGACTCGCTCGGCAAGGACGAGGCCGGCAACGACGTCTTCCTGAGGGACATCTGGCCGAACCCGGTCGAGGTCCAGCAGGTCATCGATTCCTCGATCGACAAGGACATGTTCGCCCGCGGCTACGAGGGCGTCTTCGACGGCGACGCACGCTGGAAGGCGCTCGACACCCCGGCCGGCGACACGTTCGCCTGGGACCCGAAGTCCACCTACGTGCGGAAGCCCCCGTACTTCGATGGCATGAAGGCCGAGCCGGATGCGGTCACCGACATCAGCGGCGCCCGCGTGCTGCTCAAGCTCGGCGATTCGGTCACGACCGACCACATCTCCCCGGCCGGTTCCTTCAAGTCGGACACCCCGGCCGGGCAGTACCTGCTGGCCAACGGCGTGGAGCGCAAGGACTTCAACTCCTACGGCTCACGCCGTGGCAACCACGAGGTCATGATCCGCGGCACGTTCGCGAACATCCGGATCAAGAACCAGCTGCTCGACGGAGTCGAGGGTGGATTCACCCGCGACTTCACGCAGGCGGACGGCCCCCAGGCCTACGTCTACGACGCCGCGCAGAACTACCAGGCAGCCGGCACCCCGCTGGTGGTCCTGGCAGGCAAGGAGTACGGCTCCGGCTCTTCCCGCGACTGGGCTGCCAAGGGCACCGCGCTCCTGGGCGTCAAGGCGGTCGTGGCCGAAAGCTACGAGCGCATCCACCGCTCCAATCTGATCGGCATGGGCGTGCTGCCCCTGCAGTTCCCGGCCGGCGAGTCCGCGGCCACCCTGGGCCTGACCGGCACGGAAACGTTCGCTGTTGAGGGCGTCACCGCCCTCAACGACGGCACCACGCCGAAGACGCTCAAGGTCACGGCCACAGCGGTTGACGGCTCCGCCAAGTCCTTCGATGCGGTCCTGCGCATCGATACCCCGGGCGAGGCGGACTACTACCGCAACGGCGGCATCCTGCAGTACGTGCTGCGCCAGATCTCCGCCAACTAGCGGAGGTCCCCTCCCTCGCGGGAGGAACAGCACGGAAGAAGGCCCCGGCCGGTCATTGACCGGCCGGGGCCTTCGCGTTCCGGCACCGGGGCTCCTCCGGAGGCGTTAGAGTTAAAAGGCATGTCTACCAGTCGAAGGAGGGGCCGTTGGGAATCTTGGAGACTATCCGGAATCCGCAGGACCTGAGCAAGTTGTCCGAGGCGCAGCTGGATCAGCTCGCAGCCGAGGTCAGGGCATTCCTGATCGGCAACGTCTCCCAGACCGGAGGCCACCTCGGCCCGAACCTCGGCGTCGTCGAACTATCCATCGCGGTGCATCGGATCTTCGATTCCCCCCGGGACAGCATCGTCTTCGACACCGGCCACCAGTCCTACGTGCACAAACTCCTCACCGGCCGGCAGGACTTCAGCACCCTCCGCCAGCAGGGCGGCATGTCCGGCTACCCTGACCGCGCCGAGTCCGAGCACGACATCGTCGAAAGTTCCCACGCCTCCTCCTCGCTGTCCTGGGCCGACGGGATCTCCCGCGCCCGGCAGCTGACCGGCGACGGCGACCGCTACGTCATCGCCGTCGTCGGCGACGGCGCCCTGACCGGGGGCATGGCCTGGGAAGCCATCAACAACATCGCCGCGGACAAGAAGCGCCGCGTCGTGATCGTCGTCAACGACAACGGCCGCTCCTACGCCCCGACCGTCGGCGGCTTCGCCGACTACCTGGCCTCGCTGCGCCCCACCATCGATTCCTTCCGCGCCCAGCCCTCCTACGAGGGCGCGCTGGAGTGGTGGCGCCGGAAGCTGCAGAACGGCGGCACCGCGGGCCAGTTCGCCTACCGCAGCCTCCATGCCATGAAGAAGGGCATCAAGGACTGGTGGGCCCCGCAGGGCATGTTCGAGGACCTCGGCATGAAGTACATCGGACCGGTGGACGGCCACAACCTCCAGGCCATGGAACATGCCCTGTCGACGGCCAAGAATTACGCCGGACCGGTGATTGTCCACGCGATGACCGAGAAGGGCCACGGCTACGCCCCAGCCCGCGCGCACGAGGCGGACCAGTTCCACGCCGTGGGGATCATCGACCCTGAAACCGGCGAACCCACCGAGGCCGGCGGCGCGAAGTCGTGGACGTCCGTCTTCGCCGATGAGATAGCCGACATCGCGGACGAGCGCAAGGACATCGTCGGCATCACCGGCGCCATGCTGATCCCGGTCGGGCTGCACAAGTTTGCCGCACGGCACCCCGAGCGGGTGTTCGACGTCGGCATCGCCGAGCAGCATGCCCTCACCTCCGCGGCAGGCATGGCTTTCGGCGGGCTGCACCCCGTCGTCGCGGTCTACGCCACCTTCCTCAACCGCGCCTTCGACCAGCTGCTGATGGACGTGGCCCTGCACAAGGCCGGCGTCACCGTGGTCCTGGACCGCGCCGGCGTGACGGGGCCCGACGGCGCCAGCCACCACGGCATGTGGGACATGGCCATGGTCCAGATCGTGCCGGGACTGCACCTTGCCGCACCGCGCGACGCGACCCGCCTCCGCGAGGAACTGCGCGAGGCCGTTGCGATCGAAGACGCGCCCAGCGTCATCCGATACTCCAAGGGCAGCGTCGGAGCCGAGGTGGACGCCGTCGAACGGCTAAGCGACGGTGTGGACGTGCTCGCACGCCGCCCCGCCGGCTCAACCGAAAACGACGTCCTGATCGTCAGCGTCGGCGCGATGTCCGAACTAGCGCTGGACGTCTCCAACCGGCTCGGCGCCCAGGGTATCAGCTCGACGGTGGTGGACCCGCGGTGGCTGCTGCCGGTCCGGAAATCCATCATCGCCCTCGCCTCCCACCACCGCCTGGTCATCTGCATCGAGGACGGCGTACGGGCCGGGGGCGTCGGCTCGCGGATCCGCCAGGAAATGCGGGCCGCGGGGGTGGACACGGCACTGAACGAGGTTGGCCTCCCGGTGGAATTCCTGGACCACGGATCCCGCAGCCAGGTCCTGGAGCGCGTCGGCCTGACCGCCCAGAAGATCACGCACGACGTCGTCGCCCAGGTCCTTGGGACCAAGGTGCCGTTCGCCCGCCCCTTGCCCGGGCAGGAACACCCCAGCACCGGCAGCCTGCCGCTGCTTTAGCCAGAACATCTGAACAGCGAATCCAAGAAGCAACACCGTCCGACGCCGCTACTTAGGCGCCGTTGCAGCACGGTCCAGGAAGGAACTGGCACATGAGCGGAATTATCCGGGTCTACAAACGCAACGACGAAGGGGCCCTCGAATTCCGGGAGGCCTGGTTTGACGAGGACTACAGCCAGTTCGTGATGAACCACGGCGTCGTCGGGCACCAAAGCAAAACCGATGAAACCGACGTCGCGGACGCGTCCGCCGCGGAAAGGCTCATGGATGCTTTCGCCGTGCAGTGCGCCGAGGACGGCTACGCCGAAATCCCCGACGAGGAGCAGTTCTGGGTGGTAGCCCAGTACGCCCTGAAGACCAAGGACGGCACGGACCGCGACCGCTACCTGGAAGAAAAGGCCAAGGACGCACTCATCAGCCATCTGGCCTGGCGCGGGCTGGGGATCGTGGACCGCTCCGAATTCAGTGACGCCAAACTGAACATTTTCTGCCTCACCCCGGACGTCAACAAGGCCGTGAACGCCATCAAGGTCTGTATCCGGGGCGAGGACCTCGACTTCACCAAACTGAGCATCGGTGCCGCACCGTACGGTGAGACATCCTTCAAGCTCAAGCACTCACCGAAGCCGGCCAACAGCTTCAGCCTGTAGTTCCGCATTACCTGTAGTTCGCATTAAAGGGTCACATCCGTTTGGGGCAACCAACTGGAAGGCAACCGCAATGACGCAGAAATCCCGTGAACCAGGCCGCACCCCGCTTCCCCGGGGGATCGCGGCACCCGCCCGCAAGTCCCTTGCGCATGCAGGCGTGGAAACCCTGGAACAAGTCGTGCAGCTCGGCGAACGCCGGCTCGCCGGCATGGCGGGGGTCTGCCCGCGGACCATGGCCCAACTGCGGGACGCCCTGGACGACCACGGACTGGAACTGCGGGCGGGCTGAGCGGGGAGCCCCGCTGGCCGTTATAGGCTGAATCCCATGACTGAATACCGCCGCGTGGGCAATTCCGGACTGACCGTCTCTGCCGTTGGGCTTGGCTGCAACAACCTGGGTCGTTCCACCACCGCGACAGAGTCGCAGGAGGGCACCGACGCCGTCGTGCATGCGGCCCTGGACGCCGGCATCACCTTCTTCGACGTCGCCGACAGCTACGGCCGCGAGCCGGGCCTCAGCGAGACAATGCTGGGCAAGGCCCTCGCCGGGCGCCGCGATGACGCCGTCATCGGCACGAAGTTCGGCCTGGACATGCGCGGGACCAATGGCAACGACTTCGGCGCCCGCGGCTCCCGGCGCTACATCATCAAAGCCGCCGAGGCATCCCTGCGGCGGCTGGGCACGGACTGGATCGACCTGTACCAGTTCCACACGCCGGACCCGCTGACTCCCATCGATGAGACGCTCGCGGCCCTGGACGAACTCGTGACGAGCGGCAAGGTCCGCTACATCGGCCACTCCAACCGCGCCGGCTGGCAGATCGCCGAGGCCGAGTACGTGGCAAGGAACCGCGGGGGAGCGCGCTTTGTTTCCAGCCAGAACCACTACAACCTCCTGGACCGCCGGGCCGAACTCGAGGTCACACCGGCCGCCGAAGCCTACGGACTCGGCGTGCTGCCTTACTTCCCGCTGGCCAACGGCCTGCTGACCGGCAAATACGCCAAGGGCGCCGCCCCCGAGGGGTCCCGGCTCAGCCACACCCGCACCAACCTGGTCCACGACGCCGACTGGGAACAGCTGGGCGCCTTCAGCGCCTTCGCCGCCGAGCGTGACCTCAACGAAATCCAGGTCGCGTTCTCCTGGCTCGCCGCCCAGCCCTCCGTCAGCAGCGTCATCGCCGGCGCCACCAGGCCGGAACAGGTCCGGCAGAACGCCGCCGCCGTGGCCTGGATCCCCAGCGCCGCCGAGCTGGCCGAACTCGACGACCTCTTCCCCCGGACGCCGAAGGTCGCGCTGTTCTAAGTGGACCGTGCGCCTGACCTGAATGAGCCTGCCGTGGGTGAGCCTGACTCGCGGCATACCGTGCTGATGGACGTCGATACCGGCATCGACGACGCCCTGGCCCTCGTGTACTTGTTGTCCCGGCCGCAAGTGCAGATCCGGGCCATCACCTGCACCGCCGGCAACGTCGGTGCCCGCCAGGTGGCGCTGAACAACCTGGCCCTGCTGGAGCTGTGCGGCCGGCAGGGCGTCGAGGTCGCCCTCGGCGCCGAGGTGCCCCTGGAGATCCCGCTCGTGACCACCGAGGAAACGCACGGGCCGCAGGGGATCGGCTACGCCGAACTGCCGGCGCCCGCCCAGCCGATCTCGGCGCGCCACGCCGTCGACGTCTGGGTGGAAGAAGCCCGTGCGCACCCGGGGGAGCTGACCGGGCTCATCACCGGGCCGCTGACCAACTTCGCCCTCGCCCTGCGCCGGGAGCCGGAGCTGCCGCGGCTGCTCAAAGGCCTGGTCATCATGGGCGGGAGCTTCAACTACCAGGGCAACACAACACCGACTGCCGAGTGGAACGTCTCGGTGGACCCGCACGCCGCGAAGGAGGTCTTTGCGGCCTACCGAGGCCTGCCCGAGGACAAGCTGCCGCTCGTGTGCGCGCTGGAATCCACCGAACGCATCGAGATGCGGCCGGAGCACCTGCAAAGCCTCGCGGAGGCTGCCGGTTCCGGGCCGGAACTGGTCCTGCCGGAACAGCCCCACGGCCAGCCCAGCGCCTCGGCCAATCCGTTGGTCGCGTGCCTGTCCGACGCGATCCGGTTCTACATGGAGTTCCACCGGCAGTACGACCAGGGCTACGTCGCCCACATGCACGATGCCTTCGCGGCCTGCGCCGCCATCGGCCGGACCGCCGTCACGACGCGGCTGGCCACGGTCGACGTCGAAACCTCCTCACCGCTGCTCATCGGCACCACGGTAGCCGATTTCCGCGGCCTCTGGGGGCTGCCGCCCAACGCCCGGATCGTGGCCACCAACGATCCCGGGCAGTGCTTTGACGAGCTGATTTCCTCCGTCGGCGCCCTCGCCCGCGGGATCGGCCACCGGTAGCCTGCACCGTCCGCGGCACCGTGGTCAGCGGAGAGCCGGCTGCTCGCTAGGATGGTAGCTGCGCCGAGGTGACATAGGCGGATGTTGCAGCTATCCCAGCCGAAGGACCATCCCCATGCCACAGCACCCCCTGACCCTCCCTGCCTCCGGCCACGCTCCTGGACAGGCGGCCGGCCGAGGCCGCCGCCTGCTCGAACTTGCCGGCGCCGCCGCCATCGCCGGCACCTACATCTTCCTGGTCCTCACCCAGCCAGCGGACATCGCCAACGGCCCGGCAAGCTTCTCGGCGCTCGTCGCGCTCGGCGGTTTCCTGCTCGGCGCCGTGCTGCTGATCCTCGCCGTGCTGCCGGTGCTGCCCACCTCCACCCTGGTCCTGATGCCCGTGGCGCTGGTCCTGAACGTGGTCCTCGGCCAGCTCATGGGCGCCACCGGCCTGCCGTTCTACTTTGATGCCATCGGCACCGTCCTGATCGCCGTCCTGGCCGGTCCTGCGGCGGGCGCCGCCACGGGTGCGCTCAGCAGCATCGTGTGGTCCTTCTTCAACCCCACCGTCCTGCCCTTCGCCGCCGGTGCCGCCCTGATCGGTTTCCTGGCCGGCCTCGCTGCCCGCAGCGGACTGTTCCGCCGCTTCTACCTCGCACCGGTGGCCGGTTTTGTCACAGGTATGCTCGCCGGCGTCGTGTCCGCCCCGATCGCGGCCTTCGTCTTTGGCGGCACCTCCGGCGTCGGCACCGGTGCGATCGTGAGCGCCTTCCGGGCCATGGGCGACACCCTGCTGGCGGCCGTCACCAAGCAGGCCCTGATTTCGGATCCGATGGACAAGGCGATCGTCTTCGCCATCGCCGCGCTGCTCGTCTACGCCATGCCGCGGCGCACCACCTTCCAGTTCCCCTTCGTCCGTCGCTTCCGCGTGCTCGCCGGCAAGGCCCCGGCCACGCCCGGCGCCTGAGCCGGATCCACGCACCGTGCCCGACTCGCCGGCCCTGCCGCCGCTGCATCCGCTCACCGCGCTGAC
This sequence comes from Arthrobacter sp. UYCu712, assembly GCF_040547005.1. Taxonomy (NCBI): domain Bacteria; kingdom Bacillati; phylum Actinomycetota; class Actinomycetes; order Micrococcales; family Micrococcaceae; genus Arthrobacter; species Arthrobacter sp. UYCu712. The sequence continues at coordinate 61,331 of NZ_JBEPOZ010000013.1, read as the reverse complement.
CCTGGCCGGCTGCGCGGCCGTCATCACGACGGCGGCGGCCAGCTGGCCGTTGTCGGTGGCAGTGGCACTGACCGCGTCACTGCTGGCAGGACGTGCCGGGGTGGCCCGCCGGGTTCTCGCCGCCGCGGCGGTCATCCTGGTCCCCTTCGGGCTGTCGTTGCTGATGCTGCACGGCTTCTTCTTCACCGAGGGCCGCACGGTCCTCGCCGCCTGGGGACCGGCGAGGGTCACTGCGGAAGGACTGGGCTTCGCCCTGGAGGCCGGAACCCGCACCGCCGCCTGCGTGCTGATGCTGCTGCTGTTCTCCTTCACCGTCAGCGTCCCGGACCTGGTCACCGCCCTCACGGCGCGCCGGGTGCCGCGGCAGTTCAGCTTCGTCCTGGCCTCCACCCTGACCCTCCTGCCGGCCATTGCCGCCAGGCTCGGCCGCATCCGGCAGGCGCAGCAGGCCCGCGGGCTGGTGCTGGGCGGCGGACTGCTGTCCCGGCTGGTGGGTATCCGGCTGCAGATGGTGCCTCTGGTGCTGGGCCTGATCGACGACGCCGGCAGCCGCGCCCAGGCCCTAGACGCCCGCGGTTTCGGCGGGCAAGGTCCGCGGACCAGCTACCGGACACTGACCGACCCGGAGGCGCAGCGGTGGATCCGCCCGGCAGCATTGCTCCTGGCCGCAGTGGCCGTCCTGCTCCGCGTGGCGGCCTCCTGGCCCGGGACCGGCAACGCATGAACAGTCCGGTGCTGAGCGCTGACATCACAGGCTTCACCTTCCACGGCGAGGACGTCCCGGTACTGCACCACCTCGGGATCGGCGTGTCCGGAGGCACCCTGACGGCGGTCCTGGGCGGATCCGGAAGCGGCAAATCAACGCTCGGGAAGCTTCTGGGCGGCTGGCTCCGGCCGGGGGACGCCGGAGTCCTGAACGGACGGTTGGCACTGGCCGGCACCGTGCTGGACTTCCGGGCCGGATCCGGTGATCCGCGGATCGACCCGGCGGCGTGGTCCCGGCGCGTGGCCTACGTCCCGCAGGACGCCGCATCCATGCTCTCCACGGTGAGCGCCACCGTCGCGGAGGAACTGGCGTTCGGCCTGGAAAACCGGGGCACGCCACGGCCGGAGATGCTGAGCGAAGTGCACCAAACTGCCGGACTCGCCGGCCTCGCCGGGCTGCTGGACCGCAACCCGGCCACGCTGTCCGGCGGGGAGCTCCGCCGGCTGGCCCTCGGATGCGCCCTCATCACCCACCCCGACGTGCTGGTCCTGGACGAACCCCTCGCGTCCCTCGACGCCGCCGGTGCGGCGCAGCTCCGCGAGCTCGTCCGCGGGCTGACAGCCGCCGGGACCGCCGTCGTACTGCTCAGCCAGCGGGCGGACACGCTGGCTGGTTCGGCCGGGCACTGGATAGTGCTCGACGCCGGAACCGTTGCCGCCGCCGGGAGCCCCGCGGACGTGGCAGCGTCGCCGCAGCTCGCGGCGACGGGCGTCGTCGTGGAAGCCGGCGTGGACACTGCCCCGGGTGTGGGTTCCGCGGTGCGCTACGTCCCGGCACTGTCTGACACCCTGCCTGTGCACTACACCCAATCCCGGCGGGCGGCCCGGGACCGTGCCCCGCTGCTGGAGATCGAGAACCTGGCCTTCAGCTATCCCACCGGCGGACTCTCCGCCCCCGAGCCGCTCCTGGCCGGCCTGGACCTCGGAGTGCGGGCGGGGGAGACCGTGGCCATTACCGGTCCCAACGGGGCAGGCAAATCGACGCTGCTGCGCCACCTCAACGGGCTGCTGCGTCCTGCCGCCGGAACCGTGCGGGTCCGCGGAAACAACATTGCCGGAGTTGCGCCAGGGATGGTCGCGGCCTCGGTGGGGCTGCTGTTCCAGCACCCGCGGGACCAGCTTTTTGAACGGACGGTGCTGCGGGAAGTCAGCTTCGGACTCCGCAGGCTGGTCGGAGCAGAACAGGCGGCGGCCCGCGCCGGCGAGGCCCTGGCCGCCGTCGGGCTGTCCGGGGCCACCGGGACACACCCGGCCGGACTCCCGTCCTCGCAGCAGCGGCTGCTTGCCCTGGCCACAGTGCTGGCCCGTGAGCCCGCTGTGCTGGCGCTCGACGAACCCACCGTCGGACTGGACCGCCACGGCCTCGACGCGTTGCAGCGCGCCGTGGTCCGCGCCGCCGCACGGGGCGCCGCCGTGGTCATGGTCACCCATGACCTGGGCTACGCCCGGGCGAACGCGGACCGGGTGCTGGAACTCAAGGGCGGCCGGCTGTCGGAGCTCTGACCCGCCGGGGGGGGGGGGGGGCGGGGGGGCCCCCCCCCCCCCCCCCCCCCCCCCCCCGGGGGGGGGGCCCCCCCCCCCCCCCCCCCCCACCCCCCCCCCCCCCCCCCCCCCCCCCCCCACCCCCCCCCCCCCCCCGCCCCCCCCCCCCCCCCCCCGCCCGCATCAGGCCGGTTCGGACGCGACCCCGGGCGCCAGGAACTTCCTGCCGGTGACCCGCTCGGAGGCACCCACCCGGTCCAGGTAGGGGGTGATCCCGCCGAGGAACATCGGCCAGCCGGCGCCGAGGATCATGCACAGGTCAATGTCCTCGGGTCCCGCCACGACGCCCTCCTCGAGCATCAGGCCGATTTCCTCCGCCAGCGCGTCCTGGGTGCGGCGCAGCACCTCCCCGCCGGTGGACGGTGTGCTGCCGAACGACATCAGTGCCAGGGTTTCCGCCGGGATGAACGGTTTGCCGTCCGGACCGTTCTCCGGCGCCCAGATGGACCGCACGCCGTTGTCGATCAGCTGCTGCAGGTTCTGCGAGACCGTGAAGCGGCCAGGGAACGCGGCGTGCAGCGATTCCTGGACGTGCTGGGCCACGGGCAGGCCCACCATGGCACCGAGCACAAAGGGAGTCATGGGCAGGCCCATCGGGCGCAGCGCGTTGTCCGCCACGTCGGCGGGCGTGCCCTCGTCGAAGGCTGCCGTGACTTCGCCCATGAGGCGCAGCAGGAGGCGGTTGACCACAAACGCGGGGGCGTCCTTGACCAACACGGCGGACTTCTTCAGCCCCTTGGCGAGCTCGAACGCGGTGGCCAGCACGGCGTTGTCGGTCTTCGGGGCGCGCACGATCTCCAGCAGCGGCATCACGGCCACCGGGTTGAAGAAATGGAAACCGACCAGGCGCTCCGGGTGCTCGAGGTCCTCCGCCATCGCGGTGACGGACAGCGACGAGGTGTTGGTCGCGAGGATGCACTCGGGCGAGACGATCGCCTCGACTTCCTTGAAAACCTGCTTTTTGACGTTGAGTTCCTCGAACACGGCCTCGATGACGAAGTCGGCGTCGGCGAAGGCCTCCTTGGAAACAGATCCCGTGACCAGCGCTCGGGTGCGGTTGGCGGCGTCCGGGCTGATCCGTCCCTTCGCCAGCAGCTTGTCCACCTCGGAATGGACGTAGCCCACGCCCTTGTCCACACGGGCCTGGTCAACGTCCGTCAGTACCACCGGAACCTTGAGCCGGCGGGCGAAAAGCAGGGCCAGCTGGCCCGCCATCAGCCCGGCGCCGACGACGCCGATCTTCGTGACCGGGCGGGCGAGCTTGCGGTCCGGGGCGCCGGCGGGGCGCTTGGAACGCCGCTGCACGAGGTCCAGGAAGGCGTAGACGGTGGAGCGGAACTCGTCGGTCTGCATGAGGTCCGCCAGCGTTTCGCATTCGAGCTCGGCGGATTGCGCCTGGGTCAGCGTGCGGTTCGCTTCCATAACCTCGAGGACCTTGGCCGGTGCCGGTGAGGCGTTGGAGGTCTTGGCCTCCACAAAGGCGCTGCCGGCCGCGACGGCGGCCGTCCAGCGTGCAGCGACCTCCGGTGCTGAGGGGTCGACGGCGTTGGCCCGCTCGGGCGCCACGGCACCGGAGATGACCTGCGCGGCCCAGGCGACGGACTGCTCCACGAAGTCGGCCGGTTCGAACATCGCGTCCGCCACGCCGAGCTGGTAGGCCTGCGGCCCGGTGAGGGTGCGGTTGCTGCTCAGCGGGTTCTCGATCATCACCTTGAGGGCGTTCTCGGGGCCGATGAGCCGCGGCAGGATGTAGACGCCGCCCCAGCCCGGGATCAGCCCGATGAACGCCTCCGGCAGGGCCAGCGCGCCGGCGCCGGTGGACACAGTGCGGTAGGTGGACTGCAGGGCGATCTCCAGCCCGCCGCCCAGGGCCAGGCCGTTGATGAAGGCGAAGCTGGGTACCCCGAGGTTGGCCAGGGTGCGGTAGACATCGTGGCCGAGCTGGGCCATCCACAGCCCGTGCTCGCGGCCGCTGATGGACTTGACCGTGGACAGGTCGGCCCCGGCCACGAGGAAGTACGGCTTGCCGGTGACGCCCACGCCCACGATCTCGCCGCGGGCGGCGCGTTCCCGCAGTCCTTCCAGAACGGTGCCGAGCTCGATCAGGGTGTTGGGGCCAAGGGTGGTCGGCTTGGAGTGGTCCAGGCCGTTATCCAGTGTGACCAGCGCGAAGGTGCCGGGGCTTTTGCTGTCAGTCGTCTTCCCACCTGCGGCGGGGAGCTCGATGTCCTGGACATAGGAATGGGTGACCGTCTCGTTCGGGAAGAGATCGGCAAGCTTGCGGAAATCGGCGGCGCTCATGCTGCGGCTCCAGTCTCGGTGGTGGTGGCGGTGGCTGGTTCAAATGCGGTGCCGTAGTCCGCGTGATGCGGGTTTTCCCAGATGACGGTGGCGCCCATGCCCAGCCCGATGCACATGGTGGTCATGCCGTAGCGCGCCGAGGAGTCCTCCTCAAACTGCCGCGCCAGCTGGTTCATCAGCCGGACGCCGGAGGAGGCGAGGGGGTGTCCGACGGCGATGGCGCCGCCGTAGCGGTTGACCCGGGGGTCGTCGTCGGCGATGCCGAAGTGGTCCAGGAAACTGAGGACCTGGACGGCGAAGGCCTCGTTGATCTCGAAGAGACCGATGTCCCCGATGCCGAGTCCGGCGTTCCTGAGAGCCTTTTCGGTGGCCGGGACCGGGCCGATGCCCATGACTTCGGGTTCCACACCGGCGAAGGCGTAGCTGACCAGGCGCATCTTGACCGGCAGCCCGAGTTCCTCGGCGGCGTCTGCGGAGGCCAGCAGGGCGGCGGTCGCGCCATCGTTGAGGCCGGCGGCGTTCCCCGCGGTCACGCGGCCGTGGGCACGGAAGGGGGTCTTGAGCGCGGCGAGGTCCTCAAGCGAGGTTCCCGGCCGCGGCGGCTCGTCCAGGGTGTTGACGGTCCAGCCCTGGCCCGGCTTCATCGTGGCGACCGGCACGAGGTCGGGCTGGATCTGGCCCTTGGCGTAGGCGGCGGCCAGCTTGTCCTGCGACGCGACGGCGTAGGCGTCGGTGCGCTCCTTGGTGATGGCCGGGAAGCGGTCGTGCAGGTTCTCGGCCGTGTTGCCCATATTCAGGGCGGCCGGGTCCACGATCCGTTCGGACATGAACCGCGGGTTGGGATCCGCGCCGGCGCCCATCGGGTGGTTGCCCATGTGTTCCACTCCGCCGGCAATCACGACGTCGTACGCGCCGAAGCCGATGCCGCTCGCCGTCGTGGTCACGGCGGTCATCGCACCGGCACACATCCGGTCGATCGCGAAGCCGGGCACCGTGCGGGGAAGGCCGGCCAGCAGGGCGGCGGTGCGGCCAATGGTCAGGCCCTGGTCGCCGCTCTGCGTCGTGGCCGCAATGGCCACCTCGTCGATGCGTTCGGCGGGCAGCGAGGGGTTGCGGCGCATCAGTTCGCGGATGCATTTGACCACGAGGTCATCTGCTCGGGTTCCGGCGTAGATACCCTTCTCGCCGGCGCGGCCGAACGGGGTGCGGACACCGTCGACGAAGACGATATCGCGGACGGTGCGGGGACTCGCGCTGCTGTGTTTTCCGCTGCGGCTCACGTGTTACTCCTCATTGAGACATGGATGCCGGATCCGCGCCTGCGGCGAACAGCCTGGGGCAGAGCGGATCCGGGCGACATCAATCAACATGTTACTCGTGAGTAACATAGCTGGCAAGGAGTTGTTCGGGGGCCCGTCAGAGGGCGGCGTCGGGCACAGTGCCCGGGGCTGCCCTGACTTCCTTTGCCGGCAGCGGCTCCGGGTTCTGGAAGGCCTCGGCGATGAGCGGCGCGGTGATTTCGATCTGCCACTGCCTGGCGCCGAGGTTCTGGAGCTCCTCGGCCACGCCCTCCTCGCTGAGTTCCGCCGGCGGACGCCACGCGACCCGGCGCAGGTAATCGGGGGTGAGCAGGTTCTCCACCGGCAGGTTCAGTTCCTCTGCCCGGGCCTGCAGCTTGGGCCGGGCGGTGCTGAGCCGGGCGGCAGCCTCGGGATCCCGGTCGGCCCAGACGCGCGGCGGCGGGGGAGCGTTGGTGGGCAGGTGCAGGGGCGGCAGCTCTTCGAGGCTCCGGGCGGTGCTGATGCAGCGCAGCCACCGCGGCGCCTCGCGCTGGGCCGCCCGGCCGTGGAAGCCTTTGGTGCCGAGCAGTTGCGGCACGGTGGTCGGCATTGCCTTGGCCGCGGCCACCAGGGCGGAGTCGGGGATGAGCCGGCCCGGGGCGACGTCGCGCTTCTGGGCCAGCGAGTCGCGTTCCAGCCAGAGTTCCCGGACGGCGGCCAGCTGGCGGCGGTCACGGATCTGGTGGAGTCCGGAGGTCTTGCGCCAGGGGTCGACGCGGGGCGGGGCCTGGCCGGACTCGAGAATGGCGGCGAACTCCTGCTCGGCGAAGTCAAGCTTGCCGTCGGCCACGAGCAGCTCGGTGAGCTCCTCGCGCAGTTCGGTCAGGACCTCGACGTCGAGGGCCGCGTAGCGCAGCCAGGGCTCGGGGAGTGGGCGGGTGGACCAGTCGGCGGCAGAGTGTTCCTTCGCCAGGCCGAAGCCCAGGAGCTGTTCGATCACCGCGGCGAGGCCGACGCGCGGCAGCCCGGCGAGCCGGGCGGCGAGTTCGGTGTCGAAGAGCTTGTCCGGCCACATGCCGAGCTCGGAGAGGCAGGGCAGGTCCTGGCTGGCTGCGTGCAGGATCCATTCCACGCCGCGCAAGGCATCGTTGACGATCCGCAAATCGTCGAAGGGTTCGGGGTCGATCAGCCAGGTGCCGGCACCTTCCCGGCGGATCTGAACGAGGAAGGCGCGCTGGCCGTAGCGGAAGCCGGAGGCCCGTTCAGCGTCCACCCCGGCGGGGCCGTGGCCCGCAGCAAGGGCAGCTGCGCAGCGTTCCAGGCCTGACTGGGTTTCGATCACCAGCGGTACGCCGTCTCGTGGGGAATCGAGGTCGATTACCTCGGGGACCAGGCTGTCGAAGCCTTCCACGGTGATATGGGCTGTGGTCTCAGCGGCCGGAGCGCCGGCCGTGGTGATTTCCGGTATTTGAGGGGTCATGATGAGTTCAGTTTACCGACAACACTGCGGGGAGGGCGGCGCATCGGCCAAAACCGGGCCGATTCGGCCCGGGCTCATGGCTGCTCCCGGCGCCGGCGCGGAAGCGGGGTGACGCCGTCGGGCAGCGGCGGAAGCCCCGCGAAGGTGCAGACCATGTCCGACCACGCCTCGAGGTGTGAGGTGATGTCCGCCGTCGCCGGGGTCCAGGAGGCGCGGAGTTCGATGTCGATGGAGTTGGGCCGGTCGGAGAGGCTGCCGAAGCTTTCGGAGAGCACTCTCGTCGCGGTGCCGCCGGCCGAACGGTAGGGTGCGGCGTGGTTGTCCAGGGCCTCCACCAGCCAGGTCCAGGCGACGGAGCCGAGCATTTCGTCGTTGCCCATCTCGGGCTCGAGCTGGGCGCGGATGTAAGTGACGATCCTGAATTCGCCGTCCCAGACAGCGGAGCCGTCGGGATCGTGGAGCAGGATGAACCGGCCGGTGGCCAGCTCGACGTCGTCGCTCCCCGAGGCCGGTTCGAGGGCTGCTGCGGCCGGACCGTGGATGGCGCCGGAGGTGTTTCCCGGGGCCATGACTTCGGCCCCGAGGGCGACGGCAAAGGGTGCGAGCCGTGAGGGGGCCGGAATCTCCTCCAGGCGCAGTTCACTGCGGCATCGTGCTTGTCGAAGGGTCCCCAAGGCAAAGAGAAAATCTGCCGGAACCTGGTCGAGTGCGCTCACAATGGAAGGCTATGCAACGCGGGCGTCGAAGCCCGGCAGGCTCGCCGCCGCCCGGCCGGGCAGATGCCGGGCGGGGCGGCGGCGGGCCTGGTCCGGGCTGGTGTCAGACGGCAGCGAGTTCGCGCTTGATGGCCGCGATGAAAGTATCAACGTCTTCCTCGGTGGTGTCGAAGGAACACATCCAGCGGACCTCGCGGGCCGCCTCGTTCCAGTCGTAGAAACGGAAGGACGTGCGCAGCCGGTCCGCCACACCGGCGGGCAGGATCGCGAAGACCCCGTTGGATTCGGTCTTCTGGCTCAGCTGGACGCCCGGGATCGATTCGACGCCGGCGCGCAGCCGCGCCGCCATGGCGTTGGCGTGCGAGGCCGAGCGCAGCCACAGGTCACCATCGAGGAGGGCGATGAACTGCGCGGACATAAAGCGCATCTTGGAAGCTAGCTGCATGTTCATCTTGCGCAGGTAGATCAGCCCGTGTGCGGCTACCGGGTTCAGGGCCACAACGACCTCACCGAACAGCAGGCCGTTCTTGGTGCCGCCGAAGGAGAGAATGTCCACCCCGGCGTCGCGGGTGAACGCACGCAGCGGCACGTTCAGGTGCGCTGCGGCGTTGGCCAGCCGGGCGCCGTCCATGTGCAGCTTCATGCCCTTGGCGTGGACGTGCTCGGCGATGGCCCGGACTTCCTCCGGCGTGTAGCAGGTGCCCAGCTCGGTGGTCTGCGTGATGGACACGGCCAGCGGCTGGGCGCGGTGCTCGTCGCCCCAGCCCCAGGCTTCCTTGTCGATCAGCTCGGGGGTGAGCTTGCCGTCCTCCGTGGGCACCTGGAGCAGCTTGATGCCGCCGATCCGTTCCGGGGCGCCGTTCTCGTCCATGTTGATGTGGGCCGTCGAGGCGCAGATGACCGCGCCCCAGCGCGGCAGCAGGGACTGCAGCGAGAGCACGTTGGCGCCGGTGCCGTTGAAGACCGGGAAGGATTGGATCCCTTCGCCGAAGTGCCCCTCCATCAGCTGCTGCAGCCGGGCGGTGTAGTCGTCCTCGCCGTACGACACCTGGTGTCCCTCGTTGGCGGCGGCGAGGGCCGCCAGCACCTCGGGGTGGACGCCGGAGTAGTTGTCCGAGGCGAAGCCCCGGACGGCGGGATCATGGAGCCGCACCGCGGTGCCGGCGGGGGAAGTCTCAACTGTGCTTGTCATCGATTTGCTCACGCTTTCAGTCTAAGGAGGTCCGGGCCCAGGGGCTAAGTCCAGGGTTCGGGTTCAGCGGCCCAAGAGCAGCCGCTGCCCGTTCAGCTCCGCCGCGGGGGTGGTAAAGAGCCCGACGGCGGCGGCGGCCAGGTCTTCCACATCGGTGAAGCCCGGGAATTTGCGTTCGGGCGACTTTGCCCGCATCCGGGCGTCGACGAGCGCTTTGACCACAAAAATGGCGGCGGCGCTGTGCTGCCCTGCGGGAACGCCGGAACTGCCCGCACCGGCGGCCGGGGCGGCCGCGGCCTGGTCCCGGCGGAAGCCGTCAGCCACCGCGAGGATCCAGGCCTCGGCGGCGGCCTTGGCTGCCACGTAGCTGGCGCCGCCCGACGTCGGGCTGGTGACGGCGGTGGACGAGACAATGGCGAAGCGGCCCGTGTCCGAGGCGGCGAGGTCGTCGTAGAAGACCCGGCTGACGTTCCGCACCGTCGTGATGGCGCCGCGTTCCAGGAAGTCCCAGTCCTCGTCGCTTTGGTCGGTGATGCCCTTGGCGCCACGCCAGCCGCCGACCAGGTGGATCACGCCGTCGACGGTCCCGGCCGCCGCGGCGATCGTGGTGTGCAGGGCACGGACCTCCGCGAGGTCCGCGAGGTCGCACACGAGCGGCGTGACGCCGCTGCCGGCTTCGGCAGCAGCCGCCTCGATCCGTGCCGCATCGGAGCCCACGGTGAAGACGTTGTGTCCGGCGTCGTGCAGGGCACGGGCGGTGGCGATCCCCGAGGGGCCGCTGCCGCCCGTGACCACGACGGTCAGGGTGCCTCCGGCGCTCATCCGGCGTTCAGGGCTGTGGTGCCCGGGCCGGTGGCCGTTCCGGTGTCCGAGGAGCCGATGATCCCGGCCGTCGATTCAATGACGGGCCGCATCTTCTTCTCCAGTGCCTCGTAGAACATAGACAGCGGGAACTCGTCGTCGAGCACCTGGTCCGTGAGGCCGCGCGGCGGCCCGGCAATTGGAAGCGCGTCGGGGCCCTTGGCCCACACGGAGGCCGGGTTGGGCGTGACCGTGCCGGAAATCAGCTCGTAGGCGGCCAGCCAATGCGCCATCTTGGGACGGTCGATCGAACGCCAGTACAGTTCCTCGATCTTCGCGCCGAGTTCAACCACGACGTCGGCAGCCTCGTCCCAGTCGATGCTGAGTTTGCTGTCGGTCCAGTGCAGGACGTGGTGCTGGTGCATCCAGGCGAAGAGCAGCTGCCCGCCCAGTCCGTCGTAGTTGCGGACGCGGCTGCCGGTGATGGCAAAACGGAAGATCCGGTCAAAGATGACGGCGTACTGGACCAGCTTGGCGTGCCGGCGGGCCTCGGGATCGGCTTCTTCATCCTTTTCGATTTTCACGGACTCGCGGAAGGCGGTCAGGTCGCAGCGCAGTTCCTCAAGGGAGTAGAGGAAAAACGGCATACGCTGCTTGATCATGAACGGGTCGAAGGGCAGGTCGCCGCGCATGTGGGTGCGGTCGTGGATGAGGTCCCACATGACGAAGGTTTCCTGGGTCAGCTCCTGGTCCTCGAGCAGGGCCGCCGCATCCTCAGGCAGCTGCAGGGAGGTGATGTCCGCCGCGGCGCGGAGCACACGGCGGAAGCGGGCCGCCTCGCGGTCCGCGAAAATGGCGCCCCACGTGAAGGTGGGGGTTTCCCGGACCGCGACGGATTCGGGGAACAGCACCGCGGAGTTGGTGTTGTAGCCCGGGGTGAAGTCCAGGAAGCGGATCGGGACGAAGAGCTTGTTGGAGTATTCGCCCTCTTCCAGCCCGGCGATGAACTCCGGCCAGATGACCTCGATCAGCACGGCTTCGACGAAGCGGCTGCTGCTGCCGTTCTGGGTGTACATCGGGAACACGACGAGGTGCTGCAGGCCGTTGATCCGGTGCTGCTGCGGCTGGAAGGCCTGCAGGGAGTCCAAGAAGTCCGGGACACCGAACCCGGCGTCGACCCAGCGGCCGAAGTCGCTGACGAGGAGGCTGAGGTAGTCCGCGTCATGCGGGAAGGCGGGGGCGAGTTCCCGGATGGCTGCCGTGATGGCTTCAACGTGGCCGGCTGCGGCCGCATGGTCTCCGGCTTCGGGAACGGACCCGTCCTGGGCCTGGAGGGCCTGGAGTGCGGTGGCGGCAGCCTTGAGGCGCAGCCACTCCGGGGAGCCGGCGGTGATGGGGGCTGTGGCGGCGATAGCGGTGGTAGTCATCGTCAGCGGCACCTTTCTGTTTGCTGGGAGCGTCGCTCTTTAGCGTCTATGGCGAGCGTAGCAAGCAAACAGGATTCCTAATGCAAAATTGCCTTGAGCATAAGAAAGTCTGTGGCAAGTGGGGCCGGACGCCCGCCCCAGCTACAGCGGAGGCGTGGCTGCCCGGTCCCAGCCCGGCTCCGGTGCGGAGAGCCGCCGGGCTACTTGCCGGCGTCGTCCGCTTGGACGAGCTTCAGCGAAACGGAATTGATGCAGAAGCGCTGGTCAGTAGGCGTTCCGTAGCCTTCGCCGTCGAACACGTGGCCCAGGTGGGAATCGCACGTGGCGCAACGCACCTCCACACGTTCCATGCCCAGGGTGCGGTCATGGATGTAGCGGACGGTGCCCTCGGCGAGCGGCGCCCAGAAGGACGGCCAGCCGCAGTGGGAGTCGAACTTCTCGTTGCTTGTGAAGAGCTCGGTGCCGCACGCCCGGCACTGATAGACGCCCGCGGTGTGCGTGTCCCAGTACTCGCCGGTGTACGGCCGCTCGGTGCCGGCCTGGCGCAGCACCCGGTACTCCTCCGGAGTCAGTTCCTGGCGCCAGTGCTCGTCCGACTTTCCCGCGGCTTCGGTGGACGTTTCGGCGCCGGCAGCGGAAACGTCAGAGGAAATGTCGGCGGGCAGGACTTTGGGCTTGTTGTGAAAGATGTTCATAGCCTGAATAACGCTCAGGAGTCCCCGATAAATCCCGATCCGGCGTACAGATGCAGGACCGGCAGTCCCAGTTTGTCCTGCGCCTTGTTGGCCCAGTCGGTGTGGAAGGTGTCCGCGACGGCATGCGGCCGGGTGATCACCACAGCCTGCCCCGCGCCGAGTTCCTTGACCTTGGCCACCAGGCCGTCCACCGCCTTGCCCTCGACAATTTCGCCCGAAACGCCGCCGCCCAGCCCGGCCAGGGCCGCGAGCGATGTTGCCAGCGTTTCGGCGGCTTCAGCCCGTTCCCCGGCAGGGTCGGAGTGCGCCGACAGTTCACGGAAGGCCTTGGCGATTTCCAGCAGGGAAAGGTTCTCCAGGAAATCCACCAGCAGGTGCCGCTCGGTGTTGGCCGGAACCAGGACCACCAGGGGAGCGTCACCGCCGGCAACCAGGGACTTGATGTTGACGCGGTCGTCCGCGCCGAGGGGCTCTTCTGTCAAAATGACGATTGGATCACTCATGCCCCCAGCCTAGTCCGGCCCCGCCGGCCCCGCACGAAATTGCCCGTGTCCGGGCCCCTGGTCAATCCCGGATGCCGCTGTGAGCGGCGACTTCGGTAAGAATGGTGCCATGGTTTCCTCCCAGCGCCTCCTGCCGGACCCGCACCGGATCCCGACCACCCGCGGCAAGGTGGCCTCCGCGGCCGCCGGGGCCGAACGTTCCCTGCCCGTCGGCGCCAAGTGGGCCCTGGGCGGCATCATCGGCGGGAGCGCCGCGGCCGGACTGCTCGCCGCCGGATCCTCCGCCCTGGCCGTGTACTTCGCCCGTCGGGTGATCACCCCGGCCCGGGTCCGCGACGAGGACCAGGAAATCCTTGCCGTGATCCGTGACGGACACGGGCTGCAGGTCATCCTCGCGGCCACCCCGGATAACACCGTTGAGGGCGTCTACGGCTTCTTTTTCGACGGTGGCCGGGGCCATGCGCGGATCGGCCGGATCGTGTCCTACTCGCCGGCCGAGCGCACTGTGCTGCGGGAAGTCGAAGCGGTCTACAGCGGCGACCTCACCAAGGCGCGGCGCGGCTGGTGGAGCGGCGCCGCCCACCCGGACGCCGCCACCATCGGCCTCGCCTGGGAAGAGGTGGAGATCGACGTCGACGGCGGGTCCGCACCGGCGTGGCTCATCCGGGCACCCGAGCCGGACACCTGGGCGATCATGGTCCACGGTCGCGGCGCGAACCGGCTGGAGGGCCTGCGGGCCGCCCGCACGGCACACGACCTGGGGATGTCCAGCCTGCTGATCTCCTACCGCAACGACGGGCTCGCGCCATCGGCACTGGACGGACGCTACGGCCTCGGCTCCACCGAATGGCGGGACGTTGAGGCCGCCATCGGCTTCGCCTTGGAGCAGGGCGCCCGCGAGGTCGTGTTGTTCGGCTGGTCGATGGGCGGTGCCATCTGCCTGCAGACCGCGGACCTCTCCCGCTACCACCACCTGATCCGGGCCATGGTGCTCGACGCTCCGGTGATCAACTGGGTGAACGTGCTGGCGCACCACGCCGAGCTCAACCGGATCCCGTCCGCCGTCGGGCGTTACGGGCAGCTGATGATGAGCCACAGACTGGGCCGCCGGCTGACGGGCCTCGCCGCGCCGGTGGACCTGAAAACCATGGACTGGGTCTCGCGCGCCGTCGAGCTGAGGACGCCGACGCTGATCCTTCACAGCGTCGACGACGAGTACGTCCCGTATGGACCGTCTGCGGCGCTGGCCGAGAAGAACCCTGAGATGGTCACCTTCGAGAAGTTCGACCGTGCCCTGCACACCAAGGAGTGGAATGTGGACCCGGAGCGCTGGGAGGGGCTCGTATCGGCCTGGCTCCGGCTGCAGCTCGCCCCGCGTCCCAACCCCGGCCAGTCCACCCCGGGCTAGTTCCCATCTCGGCGCTTCTGTTCGTGGCTAACCGCGGCCGGTGCCGATCCTGGCCGTCCGGGCACCGGTGAGCCGGATCAGTTCGGCCGGGCTCAGTTCGATGTCCAGGCCCCGCCGCCCGCCCGAGACAAGGATCGTGTCCAGGCCCAGGGCACTGTCATCGACCACCGTGGGGGAGGCCTGGCGCTGCCCGAGCGGTGAGATCCCGCCCAGCACATAGCCGGTCCGGCGTTCGGCGGCGGCAGGGTCCGCCATGGCGGCCTTCTTCGCCCCGAGGGCGGCCGCCATCGCCTTGAGGTCCAGGTTGCCGGACACCGGAACGACGCCGACGGCGAGCCGGCCATCGACGTCGACCATCAGTGTCTTGAAGACCCGGGCAGGATCGATGCCGAGCACCTCGGCGGCTTCCAGCCCGTAGCTGGCTGCCGCGGGGTCATGGCTGTAGGGGTGCAGGACAAAAGGAACCCCGGCCGCCGCGAGTGCGGCGGTGGCCGGGGTTCCCTGGGACGCCTGTTTGCGGGCCACTGACGTATCCTGCGGTCAGGACGGCTGCGGGAGGGCGGCAACCTTGCGCTTGATCCGGCCCAGCATCGCCGTCATTCCGCGCATGCGCAGCGGAGTGATGGCGCGGGTGAGGCCCAGCAGCTCCGGCATGTCGTCCGGCACGGCAAGGATCTCCGCGGCGCTGAGCCCGTCAAGGCCCTCATGCAGGACGCCGGCGAAGCCCCGGGTGGTGGGGGCTTCAGGCGGCGCCTTGAAGAAGAGCCGCACGCCTCGCGCGGGTCCGCCGTCGTGCTGTTCCGTCTCAATGGTCAGGAACAGCGGCGACTGGCACTCCACTACCTGTTCCATCAGCTCCGGGTGGTCCTTGAGCCGGTCCGGGAGCTCGGGAAGCTCGCGGGAGAACTCGAGCAGCAGCTGCAGCCGTTCGGGTTCCGTCAGGGCCTGGAAGTCGTCAACAATTTCCGCCAGCGCGGCGGGGAGGGCAGAAGTATTCATCAGTCCCAGCTTACGCCCGGTGCCTACTTGGCTGCCGGAACGGTGCCGCGCTCGGTGCCCTTGGCGATGGGGACGCGCACGGCGTTGCCCCACTCGGTCCACGAGCCGTCGTAGTTGCGGACGGTCTCGAAGCCCAGCAGGTACTTCAGCGCAAACCAGGTGTGGCTGGAACGCTCGCCGATGCGGCAATAGGCCACGACGTCGTCGCCGGCCGTCAGGCCCGCTTCGCCGAGGTAGAGCGCCTCAAGTTCGGGACGGTTGCGGTAGGTGCCGTCGCCGGCGGCCGCGCGGGCCCACGGGATGGAGGCCGCCGTCGGGATGTGGCCGCCGCGCAGGGCACCTTCCTCCGGGTAGGCGGGCATGTGCGTGCGCTGGCCGGTGTATTCCTCGGGGGAGCGGACGTCGATCAAGGGCTTGCCGAAGTGCGCCAGGACATCGTCCTTGAAGGCCCGGATCGGGGCGTCATTGCGCTCCACCACGGGGTACTCGCCGGGAACCGGCACGGTGGTCTCTGTGGTGAGGGCCCGGTCCTCGGCGATCCACTTGTCGCGGCCGCCGTCCAGGAGCCGGACGTCCTCGTGGCCGAAGAGCGTGAAGACCCACAGGGCGTAGGCTGCCCACCAGTTCGACTTGTCGCCGTAGATCACGACGGTGGTGTCGCGGGAGATCCCCTTGGCCGCTGCCAGGGCGGCAAACGCCTCGCCGTCCACATAGTCCCGCGTGACCTCGTCGTTGAGGTCCGTGTGCCAGTCGATCTTCACCGCACCGGAGATGTGGCCGGTCTCGTAGACCAACACGTCCTCGTCGGACTCCACCACCACCAGCTGGCCGCCTTTGAGGGCGCCGGCTTCGATTTCGGTGGCCAGCCACTCGGTGGAGACGAGCCGCTCGGGGTGGGCGTAGGCGGCAAACTTTTCGTTCTGCTCAAGGGGATAGGACATGCGATGGCCTTTCACTGAAACGGTCAGGGCCGGGCTGCGGAAGGATCGATCGCGGCGCCGGGTCTCCTAACACTAGCCACGCCCGGCCGGGAATGTCCCGCCTCGTTCATACTCTGAAACATGGCCTTCGTCACGTGGGGCCGGTGCGCGCCGGGCCGCGCTGCAGTCCCCACGCAGGCGGGGCCGTGCATTGCCGGTATTCTTTCTGGGGACAAGAGACCAGCAGAACGGACCACCTTGGTACAGATCGAACAGCTCGCCGCCCGCACCCCGGCAGTTTCAGTGGATGAACTCCTCAACGGATTTTATCCCTCGCCGCGTTTCGGTGAGGTGTCGTTTTCCAGCTACCGGCCGGATTCGTCCCAGCCCAGCCAGGCGGCGGCGGTCCGGGCGCTTGAGAGCTTCGCGGCCGGCGTCGGCGCACGCGACGGCGACGGGCTCTTCAAACGGATCTTCGGCAAGAAGGACACCTCGCGCGCCGGGATCTACCTCGACGGCGGCTTCGGCGTGGGCAAGACCCACCTGCTTGCCTCGCTGTGGCACGCGGCCCCCGGGCCCAAGGCCTTCGGCACTTTCGTCGAATACACCAACCTCGTGGGCGCGCTGTCCTTCCGCAAAACGGTGGAGGCGCTGAGCCACTACAAGCTGGTCTGCATCGACGAATTCGAGCTCGACGATCCGGGCGACACCGTGCTGATGTCCCGGCTCATGCGCGAACTGGCCGACGCCGGCGTCAAGCTGGCAGCCACGTCCAACACTTTGCCGGGGTCCCTCGGCGACGGCCGCTTCGCCGCCGTCGACTTCGCCCGCGAGATCCAGGTGCTGGCGGACCAGTTCGACGTCGTCCGGATCGACGGCGAGGACTTCCGGCACCGTGGCCTCCCGGCCGCACCGTCGCCGCTGCGCAATGATGACCTCACGCACCACATGCACGCCGAATTCGACGGCAAGACGGTGGCCCGTGACGAGTTCAGCACGCTGATCAACCACCTGGCCGGTGTACACCCGAGCCGCTACCGGCAGATGCTGGACGGCATCGAGGGCGTGGTGTGGAAGAACGTCCACACCATTACGGAACAGGCTGTTGCGCTGCGGTTTGTGGTCCTGGCCGACCGGCTTTACGACAAGGACGTTCCGATCCTCGCCAGCGGAGTGCCGTTCGACCAGCTGTTCACCGAGGAAATGATGACCGGCGGGTACATGAAGAAGTATTTCCGCGCCGTGTCCCGGCTGACTGCCCTGGCCCGTGAAGGCCAGAACCACGAGCCGTCCTAGGTTTTTGCGCCGCGGTTAGACGCCGAAATCCTCGTTAAACGCCGAAGGTGCCGGTGCCGCCTCTCGGCGGGACCGGCACCTCACTGACGTATCTGGGTCAGAGGCCCTGCTGCCGGGGTTCCCCGGCAGCGGGTGGCTCACCGGCGACGGGAGTCTGATCGGCGACCGGGGCCGCATTCGGCTGGTCGTCTGCCTTGTCCACGAAGTCGGAAGCGCCCCGCTGAACGGAATCGATTTTGTCGGCGTACTTTCCGCCGGTCTTGGTGTCGACGAAATCGCCGGCCTTTTCGATGCCGTTCTTGATGGCTTGTTCGTTGCCACCAATTACTTTCTGAGCCTTGCCCTTTAGATCGTCAAGTAATCCCACGGGCACCTCCCTTCTGTCGCGGAGCCAGATCGCTCCTTGCGCTATCTACCCTAGCCGCCGTCCGGTGGCCTGCCAAGGATACGAACGGGGATCAATGTCCAGGGTCTTGTGGCCCGGTGATGCATGCCAGGTGGGGAGGCGGCGAAGATGGCACAGAAAAAGCAGCCCCGGGGGAGCTGCTTTCATGGTGGGCGATACTGGGATCGAACCAGTGACCTCTTCCGTGTCAGGGAAGCGCGCTACCGCTGCGCCAATCGCCCTCAACCGGAAGGATCCGGAGTGGAGTTGTAAATCAAAGAGCGGACGACGAGATTCGAACTCGCGACATCCACCTTGGCAAGGTGGTGCTCTACCAGCTGAGCTACGTCCGCATTTAGTCCATGCCGGCTGGGCCGGTGGTACTGGATAAAGCAAGTTGCCTTGCTTTGGTGGGCGATACTGGGATCGAACCAGTGACCTCTTCCGTGTCAGGGAAGCGCGCTACCGCTGCGCCAATCGCCCCTTGCATCCGGCCGGAACCGGAAACCAGGGTTTTCACCGAGGTGGGTACGGGATTCGAACCCGTGTATACGGCTTTGCAGGCCGCTGCCTCGCCTCTCGGCCAACCCACCGTGTAGACAGGATTCCGAAGAACCTTTGCCGTGACAGTGTCCTGCGAGCGGACGACGAGATTCGAACTCGCGACATCCACCTTGGCAAGGTGGTGCTCTACCAGCTGAGCTACGTCCGCATTATTGTCTGCAATTCCCCGCCGCAATCGGCATTTCCTCGCGTTCCAACGAGTAAGAACTCTATAGGAGGTTCAGGGAATCTACAAATCGCGACGTCGCAGGATTCCCCTGAACCCCGCAGATCCTTGAATTCTAGGGCTTTTTACTAATTACAGGCCTGTAATTCGCTTCCTCGAGCGGGCGGTCGGCGGCGCGACGGCGGGGCGGGAGTTGCGGCCCGTCCTCACCTGGACGACGATCTGACCCGGACACAATCCGCCGCCGGCGGGCCCGATTTCAAATATCCGCTGAGGTGGGCTAGCATTCAATGGCATTGGGGCGATTGGCGCAGTGGTAGCGCGCTTCGTTCACACCGAAGAGGTCACTGGTTCGAACCCAGTATCGCCCACCCAATACATGGTCCGTTCCGCTCACCGAGCGGGGCGGACCATTTTTGTTTTGGCCCGTTGAGTTGGCCCGTTGATGCGGCTGCCGCTCAGTGATTGTTGGGGACCGCCTTCGCGGTTCACGGCTTGCGTCCAATGTCCGACCCCTGTGAAAGAGTCTTTCCATGACCGCTCCACTTCTTGCCCACGCCACGGACTATGGCCGGATGTACGCCCGCTCCACGTCCGAGCAGTACACCGTCCCGTCCATCACCACCGTGATCGGCCAGCAGCCCCACGGCCTGGACGGCTGGTTCGGGTACATGGGAGCGAACAGCCTCGCCCAGGACCCCACCCTGCCCGGCATCCTCGGGAGCCCCGCCAAAGTGCGGCAGGCGGTGAGCCGTGCCGCCAAGGCAGCCGAAACATACCGTGACGACGCCGCTATGCGTGGGGACCGGGTCCACAACTACTGCGAGCAGGTGGCCCTCCGTGCCCTCGGCAGGCCACACCGGATGAAGGAAACCCGCGAGGCCCTGGCGGCCAACGGCGAGGAAGCCTTCGCGGCGCGCTTCGACGAATGGTGGGAACTCTTCCAGGTGGAACCGATCGCGCCGGAGATCACGGTCTGGAACAAAACGGTCGGCTACGCCGGAACCCTTGACCTCGTCGCAAAGATCAACGGCCGCATCTGCCTCATCGACTACAAGACCAAGGGCACCAGCCGGGACGGCACCGTCAAGCCCCTCGACGACAAAGTCGTTATGCAGCTCGTTGCCGGCATGAAGGCCGAGGAAAGCCTCGTAGACCCGGTGGCGGGGGAGTGGGAGTCCTGGAAACACGGTGAATCCCCGATCCTGCTGGCAGTTGCCGTCGGCGAGACGGAGGTGCGCCCCCTGCGGGCAAACCCGGAAGTCCTGAAGCACCACTGGTGGAAGTTCTGCGCCCTGCGGCGGGTCTGGGAGACGTCCGCGGACACTGCCGTGGCCGGAGCTGCCCTCCTCCCGCTCGCCCCGCCCCCGCAGCGCTAACTCCTACGCGGCCCGGACACTGCTTCACTTGTATCGGCTGGGCTCGGCTGGGCTCGGCTGGGCTGGGCTGGGCTGGGCTGGGCTGGGCTGGGCTGGGCTGGGCTGGGCTGGGCTGGGCTGAGGCCACAGCCAGCCGAAATACACATTGCCACCCGCCTGCGGCCCTTCCGGGTCAAGGGGCACTCCTGTCACCGGGCCGTATCTGGGCCTTGGTGCTGGAAGTAGTGGTTGCGGCGGGGGTGTTGTTGGGGGTCGATGTGTGGTGGCGGGATGAACCAGGGGATCCCGGTTTTGAGTTGGATGGTCCAGTGTTCTTTGTGGATCAGGTGGTGGTGGTGGGAGCAGAGCAGGGTTCCGTTTTCGGTGCCGGTGGTGCCGCCGCGAGACCAGTAGGTGATGTGGTGGGCTTCGCACCAGGGTGCGGGGATGGTGCAGCCGGGGAAGGCGCAGCCCTGGTCGCGGGCGGTGAGGGCTTTGCGGAGGTGCGGCGGGAAGACCCGGGAGGCCCGGCCGATGTCCAGGATCCGGCCGTCGCCGCCGAGCAGGACCGGGATGATGTCCGCGTCGCAGGCGATCTTGCGGATGGTGGCGGCGGTGACGGGTCCGGTGAACAGCAGCGACCCGGTCCCCGTGCCCGGCCGGCGGGGTGACTGACGGATTCCCGAAGTCGCGGTACCTGCCGGATCTGCGGGATCGGCCGGTTCTGCGGGATCTGGTGCGGCGCCGGTGGTGCCGGATGGGTCCTGGAGGCGGGTGAGGAGGTCGCGGTAGTCGATGGTGGCCATGATCTGCGGGCGCAGTCCGCCGGCGGCGGGCAGGCCTCCGGCGGCGAGGGCGACCTTGCAGGCGCCGACCAGGCCGTCGAGCAGCTTCTGCGGCCGGGAGCGGTGATCCAGGACCGGCAGCCCGGGCTCCTCCGGCGCACCGGCGGCAGGGCCGTGCCCGGAGACCTCACCGTCCGCACCAGACCCGTCACGTGTTCCGGCGGTGGCGGTGATGGTGCGGGGGTTGGTGGCGGTGTTCATGACGGTCAGGAGGTGTTCGAACTGTTCGGGCGTCGCGTAGATTTCGAGGTGCTGGAGGCCGTGGCGGGGCGGGCGGATGAAGGCGCCCTGGATCCGGCGGAGGACTTCCTCGGACGGTTCGGCGCCGTCCGTGTCCAGGGCCTCGGTCCAGCCGCGGGCGACGCGGGCCAGGAAGTCCGGGTCGTGCTCGGCCGCGGTGCGGGTCAGGGTGTGTTCCATCCGGGCGGCGGTGGCCTCGTCGCAGAGGTGCCGGACCCGGTCCAGGGCCGCGGTGATGATCGAGGCGGAGCGGGACGCGATTTCCCCGGCGGCCACGGCGGCGCCGAGTTCCGGGTGGGCCGGGGGCTGGGACGCACCGGTGAGTCCCGGCCGGGGCAGCAGGCCCCGGGCCAGGCCGAGCACGCGCTTCGCCTCGCCGGCACCGATCCGCAACCGCGCCCGCAGGAATTCCTCGGTGTTCCGGTACCCGTCATCCACCCCCGCGACCCCGGCCACCGCCGCCGCGGCCGGCACGGGCACCGCCGAGGTCCCGGCAGGATCCGCGGGCACATCCGCGGCCGCAGAGGGTCCCCCGCCGGTCACCCACCCGCCCGGACTGTCCTGCCAGCCGGTCATCCACGACCCGCCGCCCCCGGCAGTTGAGGCCGCGGCGGCCGAGTTGGCGGCTTGTTTCCGGGTCCGGTCCACGGCGCCGGCGGCCACGAGCTGCAGATACTCCATCGTCCGGGAGAGTTCCTCCACGCTCCCGGCGAAATCCGCCGCCGCCTGGACACCCCAGAGCTCCGCGTCCTGCGCCGCCGTCGAACCGATGTTCTGCAACAATGCCAGGGCACCGTCCACACCGGAGTGCTGGACCGGGACTGAACCCTGGTCCGTGTCCAGATCCTCGTCCTGGAAAGGAATGAAATCCCTTACGGCTTCCATAACCCAATACTCCCAAGGGGGTACGACAGTATTAGCCTCCGCAGGCCGGCATAACTCAGGACCACTGATCCGCCCCCCCGCCGGAGGACTCGCCGGCCCCGCCCCTCCGCCGGGAGACCCGCCGGAAGACCCGCCCCCAGGACCCGCCCCAGCACCCGTCCAACGCCCACTCCACCCGGGCAGATCCGTCGAAGTCGTCAGGGACGACGCCGGGGCAACTAAACTGGATTGAATTCCGTAGCCGCCCATCGTAAGGACAGTTTGCACATGGCCATTTTGAATATCCGCATCATCGGCGATCCTGTGCTGCGCACAGTTGCAGATCCCGTGACGGAATTCGGGCCAGAACTGGCAAAGCTCGTGGCGGACATGACCGAGACCATGGAGGACGTCGACGGCGCAGGCCTGGCCGCTCCCCAGATCGGTGTGAGCCAGCGCGTCTTCACCTACCGGATCGGCGGGGTGGAGGGACACATCATCAACCCGGTGCTGGAAAACAGCGAGGACTTCCAGCCGGACGAGGTGGAGGGATGCCTCTCCATCCCCGGGCTGAGTTTCCCGGTCCGGCGCCGCAGCCACACCCGCGTCACCGGCGTGGACCTGCACGGCAACCCGGTCGCTGTGGAAGGCGTAGGCATGCTGGCCCGTTGCTTCCAGCACGAAACGGACCACCTTGACGGCATCCTGTTCACCGACCGCCTCGAGGGCGAGGACCGCAAGACCGCGCTGCGCGCCATCCGCAACGCGAACTACGACTCCATCACGGAACAGACGACGGCCAAGCGCGCCAAGACGGTAGGGTCCAGCTTCGGCGGTGGCGCCTTCGGAACCCCCCAGTGAGGGTTCTCTTCGCCGGGACACCCGCTGTCGCGGTGCCGTCCTTGGACGCCCTCGTTGCAGTCGGGTTCGACGTCGTCGCTGTCCTCACCCGGCCGGACGCACCGTTGGGGCGCAAGCGCGTGCTGACGCCGTCACCGGTGGCTGCCCGGGCCGCGGAACTCGGCATTGAGGTCATCCACGCGGCAAAGGTCGACGCCGACGTCACCGCACGGATCGCCGCCGCCGCCCCCGACGTCGCCGCGATCGTGGCCTACGGCGGACTGATTCCACGGGACGCCCTGGATGTTCCCCGGTACGGCTGGATTAACCTGCACTTCTCCCTGCTGCCGGCCTGGCGCGGCGCCGCACCGGTGCAGCGGGCAGTCATGGCCGGTGACGACGTCACCGGCGCCGTCACCTTCCTCCTCGAAGAAGGGCTGGACACCGGCCCGGTGCTCGGCACCCTGACCGAAAGCGTCCGCCCCGACGACACCGCGGGTGCGCTGCTGGAACGGCTCTCCCACAGCGGCGCCGTGCTGCTCACCCAGACGCTGTCCGCCGTCGACGCCGGCAAAGCGGCGGCCGTGCAGCAGCAAGGCGACGTCAGTCTGGCCCCCAAACTGACCCTCGACGACGGCCGGCTCGACTGGCGGCAACCCGCCCTCGCAATCGGGCGGCGGGCGCGCGGCGTCACGCCCGAGCCCGGCGCTTGGACCATGATGGACGGCCAACGGGTGAAACTCGCCCCCGTGCTACTCCGGCCCGAGGCCCCCGCCCTGCAACCCGGTCGGCTGGCGATGGACGGCAAAAGCGTGATCGTGGGTACAGGCTCACACCCGGTGGAACTCACCCGGATCCAGCCTTCGGGCAAGAAAATGATGACCGCCGCTGATTGGGCGCGCGGACAGGCAACACTTGAAAGCGTGGTATTCGAATGAGCGAGTCCGGGACTAGCGGCAGCGGCCGTGGCAGGGGCCCCCAGCGCGGCGCCGGTCAGAGTGGCGGCCAGGGCGGCCGCGGACGCGACGGCAGCATGCGCAACGCGCAGGGCCGCGAACGCAACCGCGGTCCGCAGCGCGGCTTCACCGAGAACGCGCCGTCACAGCGGACCCGCCGGGCGGATCCTGCCCGGCTGGTGGCTTTCGAAGTGCTGCGCGCCGTCGCGTCCGAAGACGCCTACGCCAACCTCGTGCTGCCGGCCCGGATCCGGCACCACGGACTGGACAAACGCGACGCCGGCTTCGCCACCGAACTGAGCTACGGCGCCCTGCGCGGCCAGGGCACCTATGATGCGATCCTGACCCGCTGCGTGGACCGGCCCCTGGACCAGCTGGATCCGGCCATCCTCGATGCACTCCGGATCGGCGTCCACCAGCTCGTCGCCATGCGCGTCCCCGCCCACGCCGCCCTGGACCAGACTGTCGGCCTGGCCCGCGCCGTGATCGGCGCCGGACCCTCCGCCCTCATCAACGCGGTCCTGCGCAAGGTCTCCGCGCACACGCTGGAGGAGTGGCTGGAACTGTTGCTCAGCGATGAGACGGACGAAACCAGGATCGCCTCGATCCGCTACGCCCACCCGGAATGGATTGTCCGCGCCTTGCGGCAGTCCCTCGTGACCCACGGCCGTCCGGTCAGCGAAATCAACGAACTTCTGGACGCCGACAACGCCGCCCCGGTGGTGAACCTCGTGGCGCTGCCCGGGCTCGGAAGCCTCGATGAAGCCCTCGACGGCGGGGCCACGCCCGGCGAACTCGTCGAAGGCTCGGCACTCTCCAGCGGAGGCGACCTCGGCCGCCTCGCCTCGGTCCGCGAAGGCAGCACCCGGGTCCAGGACGTCGGCTCGCAGCTCGTGGCCCGCGCCATGGCCGCCGCCGACCTCGGCACCGGCACCGGAACCGGCGCCGATGGGGCAGGCGAACGCTGGCTCGATCTGTGCGCCGGTCCCGGCGGCAAGGCCGCGCTGCTGGGCGCCCTCGCCCGCCAGCAGGGCGCAACCCTGCTGGCCAACGAACCCGCACCGCACCGCGCCAAGCTGGTCCGGCAAGCCCTGGCCGCCGTTCCGCACGAGGTCTGGCACGTCCGCACGGGCGACGGCCGCGAGATCGGCACGGAGATGGCGGAGAGCTTCGACCGCGTCCTGGTCGACGCGCCGTGCACCGGGCTCGGCGCCCTGCGCCGCCGCCCCGAGTCACGCTGGCGGCGCACCCCCAAGGACCTGGCGGACCTCGGTCCGCTGCAGCGCGAACTGCTCAAGTCCGCGCTGGCCGCCGTTAAACCCGGCGGCGTCGTCGCCTACGTGACGTGCTCGCCGCACCCCGCGGAGACCACCGCCGTCGTCAGCGATGTGCTGCGCAAACGCGACGACCTCGAACTGCTCGACGCCGGTGCGGCGCTGGACAGCGTCAGCCTCACCGGCCACCTCGAAGCCGGACACGAACTCACCGCCCAGCTCTGGCCGCATGTGCACCGGACCGACGCAATGTTCCTGGCGCTCATTCATAAGAAGGCCTGAGTTTCACCGATACTGGGGCACTGACAGCTAAGTACGAACGAAAAGGAAATCCATGGCCCAGTGCTGCATCAACCCGAGCATCCTTTCGGCTGACTTCGTCAACCTTGAGGCCGAACTGCGCCGCATCAGCAACGCAGACGCGGTGCACGTGGACGTCATGGACAACCACTTCGTGCCCAACCTGACCATCGGGCTGCCCGTGGTGCAGCGCATCCTGGCCGTCAGTCCGGTGCCGCTGGACGCCCACTTGATGATCGCCGACGCCGACCGCTGGGCGCCGGGCTTCGCGGACGCGGGGGTGGCCTCGGTGACTTTCCACGCCGAAGCCTCGATCGCGCCGATCAAACTCGCGCGGGAATTGCGCGCCCGCGGCGCCAAGGCCGGCATGGCGCTGCGTCCGGGCACCCCGGTGGAGCCCTACCTGGACATGCTCCCGGAACTGGACCTGCTGCTGATCATGACGGTGGAGCCCGGCTTCGGCGGACAGTCCTTCCTGGACCTGACCCTGCCCAAGATCCGGCGGGCCCGTGCGGCCATTGACGGCTCCGGCGTCAGCGTGGCGCTGCAGGTCGACGGCGGCATCACCGAGGAGACGATCGTGCGGGCCGCAGAAGCGGGAGCGAACGTCTTTGTGGCGGGGTCCGCCGTCTACGGCGCCGCAGACCCGGCTGAAGCCATCGAGCGGCTCCGGGCGGCCGGGAGCCGCTGACGCGGCAGCCTGACGCTACGGGGGCGGGACGAAGATGACGCCCGGCGACATATCGGCAGCGGGGGAATACCCCGGGCTACCCGGCAGTTGTGTCAGAATAACAACACACATACGTGCTCCGGGGTCGGTGTAAGTCCGAACCGGCGGTTATAGTCCGCGACCCGCGAGTCGGCGTTTTCCTTCGGGAGGAAGCCGGCGGACGGTTGAACCGGTGGAACTCCGGTACCGACAGTTAAAGTCTGGATGAGAGAAGCACGTACAGCTGTTACTGCGGTGTCCAATTAACGCCGTGGCATTGCGCTGTCGTATACCCCCGGAGCCATCGCGGTTCTTGAGGGAAGGAACGACACACGCATGGACCTCTTGCGATGGCTCTTCGAAGCGCAGATCCCGGTAGGCGGATCTGTTCTGATTCTTCGTGAAGTGCTAGGCAACATCTTTGGCCTCGCCAGCGCCTTCGGCGGCATGCGCCGCCGGGTCTGGGCATGGCCCGTCGGCATCGCCGGCAACTTACTGCTCCTGACCGTCTTCCTGGGCAACGTCTTCGGCTCCGCCACCCCCGCCACGCTGTGGGGACAGGCCGGTCGCCAGGTCATGTTCATCGTCGTCGCCCTCTATGGCTGGCACCGCTGGCAGCAGGGCAGGCAGTCAGCCGACGGCGGCGCCGCCGTCGCGCCGCGCTGGGCAAGCAACAAGACCCGGCTAATCCTGGCTCTCAGCCTCGTTGCGGGGACCGCCTCGCTGACGCCGCTCTTCGACTCGCTGGGCTCATACCCTCCGGTCTGGGCAGACGCCTGGACTTTCATGGGCTCGCTGCTGGCGACGTACGGCATGGCCCGGGGATGGACCGAATTCTGGCTCATCTGGGTGGCCGTGGACATCGTCGGTGTGCCGCTGCTGTTCAGCGCGGGCTACTACGCCAGCGCCGTCATGTACCTGTTCTACGGTTTCTTCACGCTCACCGGATTCTTCGTCTGGTGGCGCGCTTCGAAGCTGGCGGACCGGCCGGTAACGGTCGAAACCGCCTTCCCCGACCCGCAGGTGGCCAAATGAGCGCCCTCAACAGCGCCCTATTCAGCGCCGGATTCAGCGCCGCCGAGGTCACCGCCATGGACACTGCCCTCGAAACAGCCCGGCAAGGGCCACGGGGCGCCAACCCCCTGGTGGGCGCCGTCGTCATCGCCGCGGACGGAACCAACGTCGTCACCGGCTACCACCGCGGCGCCGGCACGGCCCACGCGGAAGCGGACGCAATCGCACAGGCGGCCGCCGCCGGCCTCGACCTCAGCGGCACCACCATGCTGGTCACACTGGAGCCCTGCAACCACTGCGGCCGCACCGGACCATGCGCCCAGGCGATCATCGACGCCGGTATCACCGACGTCGTCTATGCCGTCGACGACCCGCACGACCCGGCCGCCGGCGGGGCGGCGACGCTGCGTGCCGCCGGAGTCCGGGTCCGTTCCGGGCTCGGGGCCGGCGCAGCACTGGACCTGAACCGGCGCTGGTTCGACTCCGTCGCCGCCAAACGGCCCTTTGTCACCCTGCACATCGCGCAGACCCTGGACAGCCGGATCGCGGCCAGCGACGGCACCAGCCAGTGGATTTCCAGCCCGCAATCCCTCGCCGACAACCACGCCCTCCGCGGCCGGATCGACGCCATCCTCGTCGGAACCCAGACCGTGCTGGTCGACAACCCCCGGCTCACCGCCAGGAACGCCGACGGCGAACCGGCCGGCAGGCAGCCGCTGCGCGCCGTGATGGGCTACCGCGGAATTCCCGAAGGCGCGGCCATCAACGGCAACGACGGCAAGGTGCTGCACCTGCCCACCCGCGACCCGGTTGAGGCGCTGGACGTGCTGTTCGCGGCCGGTGTGCGGCACCTTATGGTCGAAGGCGGTTCCCGGATCCTGAGCGCGTTCCTCGCAGCGGGCCTCGTCGACGAACTGATTGTCTACCTCGCGCCGACGCTCCTGGGTTCCGGCACGCCGGCACTGGACGACCTTGGCGTCACCACCCTGGCCGAGGCACAGCAGTGGGACTGGGACCCCGCGTCCGGAGGGGCCGTCCAGATGCTCGGCCGCGACCTGCGGCTGCACCTGCGTCCCGCACCGAAAAACGGCTCCCAAGCAGCCGCCCCCACCACTTCATCCGATTCCATCCCGCGCCGCACGGGCGCGGAGACCGCCGCAGGAGGCATTTGATGTTCACCGGAATTATCGCCGAGCAGGGGCAGGTGTTGTCCGTTGAGCGCAACGGCGACATCAGCGCCACCGTCCGGCTGCACGCGCCCGGCTCCACCGAGGGGCTCGCCCTGGGCGGCTCGATCGCCGTCAACGGCGTCTGCCTCACCGCCACGGAGATCGACGGCAAGGACTTCAGCGTCGACGTCATGGGGGAAACCCTGACCCGGAGTACCATCGGCGAACTCGCCGCCGGGGACCCTGTCAACCTGGAGCGGTGCGTTCCGGCGGGCGGCCGCCTCGACGGCCACGTCGTCCAGGGCCACGTCGACGGCGTCGGGGAACTGCTGGAGCGCGAGGCCCTCGGCAACTGGGACCGGCTCCGTTTCGGGGTTCCCGCCGGACTGGCCAGGTACATCGCGGAAAAAGGCTCCATCGCCGTCGACGGCGTGTCCCTCACCGTGACCACCGTGAGCCGGGCATCGGAGCCGGCCCCGTGGTTCGAGGTGGGTCTGATCCCCACCACCCTGGCCGAAACCGGTCTGGGCGCGAAGAGCCTCGGCAGCCGGATTAACCTCGAAGTGGACGTGCTGGCGAAGTACACTGAGCGCCTGCTGGCATTTTCCGGCGGAGCAGCCGGGGGAGCAGCGCACGGGGAGGTGGCGGCACGATGAATGACCTTCAGGACCTGTCCGCAACAAAGAGCTCTCCGCACTCGGGACTCGATCCGATCGAGGACGCGATCCGCGCCATGGCGGCCGGCCGTCCCGTCCTCGTGGTCGACAACGAGGACCGCGAAAACGAAGGCGACATCATTTTTGCCGCGCAGCATGCCACCCCGGCCCTCATGGGCTGGACGGTCCGCTACAGCTCCGGGGTGATCTGCGTGCCCCTCGACGCCGACCGGGCCGACGCGCTGGCGCTCCCGCCCATGGTGGAAATCAACGAGGACGCCAAGGGCACTGCCTACACCGTGTCCTGCGACGCTGCAGTCGGCGTCAGCACCGGAATCTCCGCCACGGACCGGGCCCTGACGGCCCGGATCCTCGCCGACGCCGGCAGCGCGCCGTCCGCCTTGACCCGCCCCGGGCATGTTTTTCCCCTCCGCGCTGTTAAGGGAGGAGTGCGGGAACGTCCGGGCCACACCGAGGCGGCCGTGGACCTGTGCCGGTTGGCCGGCCTGGAACCCGTGGGAGTGATTTCAGAACTGGTGCACGACGACGGAGAAATGATGCGGCTGGACGGACTTCGCGGCTTCGCCCTGGAGCACGGCTGCCCGCTGATCTCGATCGCGGACCTGGTGGATTACCTTAATGCTGG
Source organism: Arthrobacter sp. UYCu712 (assembly GCF_040547005.1). Lineage (NCBI taxonomy): Bacteria > Bacillati > Actinomycetota > Actinomycetes > Micrococcales > Micrococcaceae > Arthrobacter > Arthrobacter sp. UYCu712. Next base: position 32,020 of record NZ_JBEPOZ010000013.1, on the reverse strand, counting down.
ACAGCGTGCCGGCAGTGCAGCGGACACCGTCTGAATGCCGTTTGACGAAGGAGAGACGATGACGACGTCGGAAGTACAAGAGATGAGCACGGGACGCCAGCCGCACCCGGTCAGCGGAGGACCGATCGTCCAGCTGCCCACGGCCTTCGGCACCTTTGTGGCGCAGGCGTGGACCGATCTGGCTACCGGGGCGGAGCACCTCGCGGTCAGTTCGCCGCTGCCGCCCACCGACGGGATGGCGCCGCTGGTGCGGCTGCATTCAGAGTGCCTCACCGGCGATGTGTTCGGTTCCTACCGCTGCGACTGCGGCGAGCAGCTGGCCTACGCGCTGGAGCTGATCAACGAGTCCGGCGGTACGCTGCTGTACCTGCGCGGGCAGGAAGGCCGCGGGATCGGCCTGGCCAACAAGGTGAAGGCCTACGCCCTGCAGGAAGCCGGCTTTGACACCGTGGAGGCCAACGAGCAGCTGGGCCTGCCCGTCGACGCGCGCTGCTACAAGGCCGCGGCCCAGATCCTGGCCGAGATGGGTCTGCATGAGGTCCGGCTGTTGAGCAATAACCCGGACAAGCAGGACCGGCTCGCCAAGGCCGGCGTCCGGGTGGTGGAGATGGTTCCCACCGAGGTGCCCTCCCGCGACGAAAACATCCGCTACCTGCAGACCAAAAAGGACCGGATGGACCACCGGCTCGTGCTGGACGTGCAGCCGGCGGCGCCCCTGGCCGGCCCGCGGGGCTTTGAACACGATCAGGACTGACCACGTACCACCCAACGACTTAGCAGAACAAGGAATTGCAGATGAGCGGACACGGCGCACCACAGATTGACCTCAGCACATTCAAGCCGGAGGAGACCTCCCAGCTGAAACTGGCCATCGTGGCCGCCAGCTGGCACACCCAGATCATGGACGGGCTGCTGGACGGCGCCCTCCGGGCGGCCCAGGACGCCGGCATCGGCGAGCCCACCGTGCTGCGCGTTCCCGGCACCTTCGAACTCCCCGTCGCGGCGGCCCGGCTGGCGCCGCACTTCGACGCCGTCGTGGCGCTGGGCGTCGTGATCCGCGGCGGAACCCCGCACTTCGAATATGTCTGCGAGGCCGCCACCCTGGGCCTGACCGAAGTCTCGGTGCGCACCGGCGTCCCCGTCGGCTTCGGCGTGCTGACGTGCGACACCGAACAGCAGGGCATCGACCGGGCCGGGCTGCCCGGCTCCACGGAGGACAAGGGCCACGAGGCCGTCACCGCCGCCCTCGCCACCGCCGTAACACTCCGCCAGTACAGCTGAAGCCCTGGCCCGTCCGCCCTTGCACGGCGGCCGCGGAATTGTGGAATCGCTCACAACCCGGCCGTCATGCAAGGGCCCGGCAGGCACCGCCCAGCTGCGAGCAAGTAGGCTGGAGGGTGTGAAGAATTTCGAATCGCTGTTCGCAGAACTGAGTGAGAAGGCCGCCGTCCGTCCGGAGGGCTCCCGCACCGTCGCCGAACTGGATTCCGGAGTCCACGGCATCGGCAAGAAAGTCGTGGAAGAAGCAGCCGAGGTCTGGATGGCTGCCGAGTACGAATCCGATGAAGCCGCGGCGGAAGAAATCTCGCAGCTGCTCTATCACCTGCAGGTTCTGATGCTCGCCAAAGGACTCAGCCTGGAAGACGTCTACAAGCATCTCTAGCCACGTCCGCACCGGAAGCCCGCCGGAATTTTTGGCGGAACCGGTGAAATGCGTGGCCCGCTGTGCCTGAACCGACTGTTCCTAAACCCAGAAAGACCTCCCCAATGCTGAGAGTTGCCGTCCCCAACAAGGGATCCCTGTCCGAAGCCGCCTCCGCCATGCTCGCCGAGGCCGGCTACCGCCAGCGCCGCGACACCCGCGAGCTGGTCATGGTGGACCCGGACAACGACATTGAATTCTTCTTCCTCCGCCCGCGCGACATCGCCGTGTACGTCGGGCAGGGCACGCTCGACGTCGGTATCACCGGACGCGACCTGCTGCTCGACGCCGAGGTGGAAGCCGAAGAGCTGCTGCCGCTGGGCTTCGCCGCTTCCACTTTCCGCTTTGCCGGCCCGGTGGGCGACTTCACCTCCGTTGACCAGCTGGAAGGCAAGCGCCTCGCCACCAGTTACGACGGGCTGCTCCGCGGCTACCTCGCCGAGCGCGGCATCAAGGCCAAGGTGGTGCGCCTCGACGGAGCCGTTGAATCCTCCGTCCGGCTGGGCGTCGCGGACGCGATCGCCGACGTCGTCGAAACCGGCAGCACCCTCAAGGCAGCCGGAATGGAGATCTTCGGCGAGCCGATCCTGCGCTCCGAATCCGTGCTGATCGGCCGCAAGGGCGAACAGAACCCGGCCGCCGAGGTGCTGATCCGCCGCCTGCAGGGCGTCCTGGTGGCCCGGCAGTACGTGCTGATGGACTACGACATCCGCAAGGAACTCGTCGAAGAAGCCGCTGCCCTCACGCCGGGACTGGAATCGCCCACAGTCTCGCCCCTGCGCGACTCGGACTGGGTGGCTGTGCGCTCGATGGTGCCCAAGAAGGACACCAACCGGATCATGGACGAGCTCTACGACCTCGGCGCCCGCGCCATCCTCGTCAGCAGCATCCACGCCTGCCGCATCTGAGCACCGGCGCGTCCGTGACTCAACTTTCCGTCAGTGAATCTTCCGTGAGCGAATACCAGGAGAAGCCATGACCGTAGCCGTGCGCGTCATCCCGTGCCTTGACGTCGACGCCGGCCGCGTGGTCAAAGGCATCAATTTCGAAGGGCTGCGCGACGCCGGTGACCCCGTGGAACTCGCACACCGCTATGACAACGGCGGCGCCGACGAACTGACGTTCCTCGACGTCACCGCGTCCTCGGGCAACCGCGAGACCACCTTCGACGTCGTCCGCCGCACCGCCGAGGAAGTCTTCATCCCGCTGACCGTCGGCGGCGGCGTCCGCGGCGTCGCCGAAGTGGACAAGCTCCTGCGCTACGGCGCGGACAAGGCAGCCATCAACACGGCCGCCGTCGCCCGGCCCGACGTGATCGACGAGATCACCCGGCACTTCGGCTCCCAGGTCCTCGTGCTGTCCCTCGACGCACGCCGCACCCGCCCGGGCTCGGAGCCCACCACTTCCGGCTTCGAGGTGACCACCCACGGCGGCCGCCAGGGGACCGGGATTGACGCCATCGCCTGGGCGCGTGAAGCCGCAGACCGCGGCGTGGGCGAAATCCTGCTCAATTCGATCGACGCCGACGGTACCAAGGACGGCTTCGACCTGGAACTCATCCGCCTCGCGCGGGCCGGAGTGAAGGTGCCGCTCATCGCGTCGGGCGGGGCCGGGAAGCCGGAGCATTTCCCGCCGGCCGTGGCGGCAGGCGCCGACGCCGTCCTTGCCGCCTCAGTGTTCCACTTCGGCCCGCTGGACATGATTGCCCAGGTCAAGAAGGCCATCCGCGACGCAGGCTTCGAGGTCCGCTGACGCGGGCCAGGCAGCGGGGACAGCAAGAACGCGGGGCCGGTAACCTTGATAACCGGCCCCGCGTTTTCGTTTGTATTCGTTCGCCGGAGCGCCGGTTCAGAGCCCGACTTCGGCGGACTGCAGCAGTGCGACGGCGTCCGGCTGGCCTTCGAAGGTGACAAGGGCGTGGCGGGTGCGGCCATGGGCATGCATCAGCAGTTCGCCCGGTTCGCCGACAATGGCCACCGAGACGGGAGCCCGCTTGGCCACATGGCGCGGCCCGGAGGGGCGCACCAGGACAATGCCCAGGTCCACGCCGCGGTAGAGGATCGCCGCACGCTTGACCAGCTCGTCCCACAGGGCGTCCGAGTACTCCTCATCGAGCGCGCGCGGAGCCCAGCGGTCGACTGCCCGGCGGACGTCCTCGGTGTGGACGAAGTACTCGATCAGGTTGGAACTTTCGTCCAGGGCCTTGATCTTCATGGGCGAGAGCGGGGGAGGGCCGGCGCGGAACGTGTTGACCAGCTTGTTGTAGTCCTCGGGCGTCTGGAGCTTGGCCGCCAGCTTGGCTGTGGCCTGGTCCGAGGCCTTGGACAGCCGCTTAATCAGGAGGCCCAGCCCGACCGCGGCTTTACGCTCCCGAAGGTACAGGTGGGCGGCAAGGTGCCGGGTGAGCCAGCCCCTGCAGAGCGTGGGGGAGTCAGGACCGGCCGCCAGCAGGGTTTCGGCCAGGACTTCTCGGGACGGATCGACGAAATGCATCACTTGTGAAACTAGCACGAGACTGCGGGGCGTGCGCACCGGAACCGCCGTCGTGTGGCTGCGGGGGGCATTTCACCCCTAATTGGCTCCGATGTTAAGCGCAGCTGTGGGGAGGCCAAGCCCCGCCCCTCGGCAGGCATTAGACTTGAGCTGATGTCTGAGCAGCCCGCCCCCGCCCCCGTCCCGAGTCGGACCGTCCCGAATCCGACCGCCGCGAGTCCGGCCGCCGCGAGTCCGGCCGCTCCGAGTTCGACCGCCGGTCCGACGCCGCCGGTCAGCCCCCTCCCTGCCGGCCTCGCCGAGGCCTTGAAGCGCGACAACGCCGGCCTGGTGGCCGCGATTGTCCAGCAATTCGACACCAACGAAGTGCTGATGCTCGGCTGGATGGATGACGAGGCGCTGCACCGCACCATGACCACCGGCCGCGTGACGTTCTATTCGCGCTCCCGCCAGGAATACTGGCGCAAGGGTGACACGTCCGGCCACGTGCAGTGGGTCAAGTCCCTCGCGATGGATTGTGACGGCGATGCCTTGCTGGTCCGCGTCGACCAGGTCGGCGCGGCCTGCCACACGGGGACCCGGACCTGTTTTGACGGCCGGGACCTCGACGTCGTCATCAGCTGAAGACTCAGCCGGACCGGCACGCACAGCATTTGAGGCTTCGGGACCGAAGCTTCCGGAACCATTGACAGAACAGGCGGAAACCACAGCCATGCAGGACCTTGGAATCATCAGCCCGGGCCTGGAGGAGTTCCGTGAACTCGCAGGCCACAGCCGCGTCATCCCCGTCCGGCTGAAGGTGCTTGCCGACGCGGAAACCCCGATCGGGCTGTACCGTAAGCTCGCCCAGGGCCAGCCCGGCACCTTCCTGATGGAATCGGCCGCTGTCGGCGGTGCCTGGTCCCGCTACTCGTTCATCGGCGCCCGTTCCCGGGCCACCCTGACCACCAAGGACGGGCAGGCGCACTGGCTCGGCCAGCCGCCAGTCGGGGTGCCGCTCGACGGCAGCCCGGTCGAGGCGATCCGGGACACCATCGAGGCGCTCCGCACCGAACGGTTCGAAGGACTGCCGCCGTTCACCTCCGGGCTCGTCGGATTCCTCGGCTGGGAAACAGTCCGGCACTGGGAAAAACTGACCAGCCCGCCGGAAGACGACCTCGACCTGCCCGAGATGGCCCTGAACCTCGTCACGGACATGGCCGTCCACGACAACATGGACGGCACCGTGCTGTTGATCGCCAACGCCATCAACTTCGACAACAGCTCCGAACGCGTCGACGAGGCGTGGCACGACGCCGTCGCCCGGGTGAAGGCCTTGCTGGCCCAGGTCAGCACCCCCGTGAGGCAGCCCGTCTCCGTGCTGGAGACCGCCGCCCTGGACTTCGCCTCCAGCGTGCAGGAACGCTGGGACGAGACCGACTACCTCGCCGCCCTGGACCGCGGCAAGGAAGCGATCGTCGACGGCGAAGTCTTCCAGGTGGTCATCTCGCGCCGCTTCGAAATGGAATGCGGCGCGGACCCGCTGGACGTCTACCGGGTGCTCCGGAACACCAACCCCAGCCCGTACATGTACATCTTCAGCCTCGAGGACGCCGACGGCCGGCAGTATTCGATTGTCGGGTCCTCCCCGGAGGCCCTCGTGACCGTGACCGGGGAAGAGGTCATCACGCACCCCATCGCCGGTTCAAGGCCGCGCGGCAAGACGATCGAAGCGGACAAGGCCCTGGCAGAGGAACTCCTGGCGGACCAGAAGGAACGCGCCGAGCACCTTATGCTGGTGGACCTTTCCCGCAACGACCTCTCCAAGGTCTGCGTCGCCGGCTCCGTCGACGTCACGCAGTTCATGGAAGTCGAACGGTTCAGCCACATCATGCACCTGGTGTCCACGGTGGTCGGCAAGCTCGCCCCCGTGGCCAAGGCCTATGACGTGCTGCGGGCCACGTTCCCCGCCGGTACCCTCTCGGGCGCCCCCAAGCCGCGGGCACTGCGCCTCCTGGACGAACTCGAACCCCACCGCCGCGGCATCTACGGCGGTGTGGTGGGCTACCTCGACTTCGCTGGGGACATGGACATGGCGATCGCCATCCGCTCCGCCCTGCTGTGCGAAGGCCGGGCCTACGTCCAGGCCGGCGGCGGGATCGTGGCCGACTCGGTCAACCCCACCGAGGCCCTCGAAACCGTCAACAAGGCCGCCGCCCCGCTCCGGGCCGTGCACACCGCCGGCTCGCTGCACAACATCACGGCCGATTCCATCACCGACGCTGCGACGGAGAACCCATGACCAGCCCCGACACCACGCCAGGGACCACCTCCGGGACCACCGTCAAGAGCACCAGCCGCGCCGTGCCGCGCTGGGCCCGGAAGTCCACCCTCGTGCTGGTCATCGCCGCGCTGTCCCTGGCGGTCTTCGGCAGCACCACCCAGACCTGGCTGACCGTCCACCTCGACCCCACCCAGCTGGGCCAGGCCGTCAACAGCCAGGACGGCCTGCAGGTACAGGGCAGCAAGGCCGCCACCACCGTGACGGCCCTCGCGCTCGTGGCCCTCGCGGGCGGACTCGCCGCCTCGATCGCCGGCCGGATCGCGCGCTGGATCATCACCGCCATTATCCTGCTCGCCTCCGCCGGCATCGTCAGCGCGGCCGCCATCGTGCTCGCGGATCCACTGGCCGCCGCCCAGGGCTCGATCGCCGCCGCCACCGGCATCAGCGGCAGCAACGTCCAGGTGGCCGTCACCGCCTTCCCGGCCCTCGCCGTCGTCGCCGGCTCCCTCCTGGGACTCAGCGCCCTGGCGATTGTTCCCGCGGGACGCTACTGGAAGGCGCGCACGAAATATGACGCAGTACCTGCCGCCGCCGCCGCGGGCTCCGCTGCCGACGCGCCTGCCGGGCCGGCGGACGAAATCGACAGCTGGGACCGGCTGTCACGCGGCGACGATCCCACCTGAGCCGATGCCGCGTGCGCGCCCAGCAGCGCGTCCAAAAAACACGGCCAATAAATGGCAGAATGTAAGCAGTATTCATCCCGAGGAGATTTCAATGAGCAAAGCCACTGTGTCCGCCGCTAAGCCTGCCGCCGGAACGTACAACTACGACGACATCGACCACAGCGAGCCCACCGGCCACGGCAACAGCCCCGCCGCCTGGACCACCGTCTTCGTTATGCTCGCCGGGGCCTTCGTCATGTCCATCGCTTTTGTCATCGCCAACACCCCGATCTTCATCGCCGGCGGCGTGGTCATGGTGATCGGCCTGCTGACCGGCTTCGGCATGCGCAAGGCCGGCTACGGCGTCGGCGGCAGCAAGCTGAAGAACTCCGGCCACTAAGGGTGAGCGTTCTCGATGACATCAATGCCGGTGTCAGGGAGGATATGGAGGGCCGCCAGCGGCTCGTCACGCTCGCGGAACTGAAGGAACGCGCCGCCGCGGCAGCTCCCGCGCGCGACGCTTGGGCCGCCCTCGGCGGTGATTCCGCCAGCCGGGAGCAGCTGAAGGTGATCGCCGAAATCAAGCGGCGCAGCCCGTCCAAGGGCGACCTCGCCAGCATCACGGACCCCGCCTCCCTCGCTGTGCAGTACGCCGAGGGCGGCGCGGCAGCGATCAGCGTCCTGACGGAACAGCGCCGCTTCAACGGCTCGCTGGCCGACTTCGACGCCGTCCGGGCAGCCGTGGACACTCCGCTGCTGCGCAAGGACTTCATGATCGACGAGTACCAGATCTGGGAAGCCCGCGCACACGGCGCCGACCTCATCCTGCTGATCGTCGCCTCCCTCTCCGATGCGCAACTGCGCGAGTTCAGCGCCCTCAGCCGCGAACTCGGCATGAACGTGCTGGTAGAGACCCATACGGCGGAGGAAATCGCGCGGGCAGTTGCCGCTGAGGCCCGGATCATCGGTGTCAACGTGCGCAACCTCAAGACGCTCGACGTCGACCGCTCCGTCTTCGCGGAACTCGCCGGGGGCATGCCCGCCGGCGCGCTCGTGATTGCCGAGTCCGGCGTGCGCGGCGTCGACGACGTCCGGCACTACGCGGCCAACGGCGCCAATGCGGTCCTCGTGGGCGAGGCCCTGGTCAGCGACGCCACCCCGCGGGAGCGGATCGCCGAATTCATGGCCGCCGGCGCGGAAGAAATCGCCGCCCGACACTGAGGCACATGCCGGACACCCCGACCCCACGGGGCCGTCCGGACACCTGGCCCGGCGGCCGAACAACTTTGTAGAGGCTTTACTAGCTAGCAGTGGAACAGGATGGTGAGACTGATGGTCGATGCGCCAGCAGCGGGCTCAGACGAAAGCGCGGTGGACGCGTTCCTGCAGGGTGGAGAATCCCTGCGGCATGCCCCCGGGCCCTACTTCGGCTCCTACGGCGGCCGATGGATGCCGGAGTCGCTCATCGCGGCCCTGGACGAGCTTGAAGAGACCTTCGAGAAAGCCAAAGCCGATCCTGACTTCACCGCGCAGATCGCCGAGCTGAACAAGAACTACTCGGGCCGGCCCTCGCTGCTGACCGAGGCCAAGCGCTTCGCCGAGCACGCCGGGGGAGTGCGCATCTTCCTCAAGCGCGAGGACCTCAACCACACCGGCTCGCACAAGATCAACAACGTCCTGGGCCAGGCGCTGCTCGCCAAGCGGATGGGCAAGACCCGCGTCATCGCCGAAACCGGCGCCGGGCAGCACGGCGTCGCCAGCGCCACGGCCGCCGCCCTCATGGGCCTGGAATGCGTCGTCTACATGGGCGCCGAGGACTGCCGCCGGCAGGCCCTCAACGTGGCCCGGATGGAGCTCCTCGGGGCCACGGTCATCCCCGTGACCAACGGATCCCAGACACTCAAGGACGCCATCAACGAGGCACTCCGCGACTGGGTTGCCAATGTGGACAACACCCACTACCTGCTCGGCACTGCCGCCGGGGCCCACCCCTTCCCGGCCATGGTCCGCTACTTCCACGAGGTAATCGGCGAGGAGGCCCGCGCCCAGATCCTGGACCAGACCGGCCGCCTGCCGGACGCCGTCTGCGCCTGCATCGGCGGCGGCTCCAACGCCATCGGCATCTTCCACGGCTTCCTGGACGATCCCTCGGTAAGAATCTTCGGCTTCGAAGCCGGCGGCGACGGCGTCGAAACCGGACGCCACGCTGCCACCATCACGCTCGGCAAGCCCGGAGTGCTGCACGGCGCCCGTTCGTACCTCATGCAGGACGACGACGGCCAGACCATCGAGTCGCACTCCATCTCCGCCGGCCTGGACTACCCGGGCGTCGGCCCGGAGCACTCCTACCTCGCGGACATCGGGCGCGTCAGCTATGAGCCGATCACGGACAGCGAGGCCATGGAAGCGTTCAAGCTGCTGTGCCGCACCGAGGGCATCATCCCGGCCATCGAGTCCGCGCACGCCCTCGCCGGGGCCATCAAGGTGGGCCAGCGCCTCGCCGCCGAGAGCTCCGAGGGCGGGGCCGAAGGCAGCGCCGCAGGCAACGCATCAGACAAGATCGTGATCGTGAACCTGTCCGGCCGCGGCGACAAGGACGTGGCCACCGCTGCTGAATGGTTCGACCTGCTGGACAAGGATTCACCCGAGTCCGAGATCGCAAAAGAGGGGGAGCAGCTGTGAACGGCGCCCAGGACATCACGAGCACCAGCAAGTCGGCCGCAGCGATTGACCGCGCCAAGGCGCAGGGCCGTTCGGCACTGATCGGCTACCTGCCCGCCGGCTACCCCACCGTTGCGGACACCATCGCAGCCGGGATCGCCCTGGCCGAGAACGGCGCCGACCTGATCGAGATCGGCGTCCCGTACTCGGACCCCGTCATGGACGGCCAGGTCATCCAGGCCGCCACCACCGAGGCCCTCGCCAACGGCTTCCACGTCCACGAGGTCTTCGACGTCGTCCGCGGCATCACGAGCAAGACCGATGCCGCCGTCCTCGTCATGACCTACTGGAACCCCGTGGTCCGGATGGGCGTGGACGAGTTCTCCCGCCGACTCGCTGAAGCCGGCGGCGCAGGGCTCATCACCCCGGACCTCATCCCGGACGAAGCGTCCGAATGGATGGCCGCTTCGGACAAATACGGCCTGGACAGGGTGTTCCTCGTGGCACCCTCGTCCTCCCCGGAACGGATGAAGCGTACCGTGGAAGCGAGCCGCGGTTTCGTCTACGCCGTCTCCATCATGGGCGTCACCGGCGCCCGGTCCTCCGTCAGCTCGGCAGCCGAGGGCGTCGTCGCTGCGGCGCACGCGGCCGGCGCCGAGCGCGTCTGCGTGGGCCTCGGAGTGTCCAGCGCGGCCCAGGTCCGCGAGATCGCCGCCTACGCCGACGGCGTGATCGTGGGCACCGCCCTCGTCGCGGCGATCCGCGACGGCGGAGTGGATGCGGTGGCGTCGTTGACGAAAGACCTCAGCACCGGCCTTACCAAGGAAGAAGCGTAAGCAATGCAGTCAGTCCTCCACATGGCGGCGATGGTTCCCGCGAGCATTCCGAGCCCGGACTGGTCCGGATTCGACATCCCGCTGCCGTGGGGGTCCCTGCGTATCCACGCTTACGCGCTGTGCATCCTGGCCGGTATCATCGCTGGCCTGTGGCTTACCTCCGTCCGCTGGGCGCGGCGCGGGGCGCCGGAGGGAAGTGTCTGGGACATCGCTATCTGGGCCATTCCGTTCGGCATCATCGGCGGCCGGCTCTACCATGTGGTGTCCTCGCCGGACGCGTATTTCGGCCCGGGCTTCGACGGCACCGGTGACCTGTCCCTGATCCCGCAGATCCAGCGCGGCGGCCTGGGCATCTGGGGCGCCGTGCTGCTCGGCGCGGTGGGCGCCTGGATCGGCTGCCGCCGTGCCGGCGTCAAGCTCACCGCGTTCCTGGACGCTGCCGCTCCCGGGTTGCTGCTGGCCCAGGCGATCGGCCGCTGGGGCAACTACTTCAACCAGGAACTCTTCGGCGGCCCCACCACGCTGCCGTGGGGACTGCAGGTCGACGCCGACAACCCCAACTTCCCGCCCGGCATGCCGGCCGACACGCTCTTCCACCCGACGTTCCTCTACGAATCCCTGTGGAACCTCGCCGGCGTCGCCATCCTCCTGGTGCTGGACCGCAGGTTCAACTTCCGCCGCGGCCGGCTGTTCTGGCTCTACGCGATCTACTACACGCTGGGCCGGGTCTGGATCGAAGCGATGCGGATCGACGACGCCGAGCAGATCAACCTCTTCGGCATCACCACGCGGCTGAACGTCTGGACCAGCATCTTCGTTCTCCTGGCAGCCCTGGTCGCCTTCATCGTCCTGGGCCTGCGCAAGCGCGACGAACCGGACACCCCGTACCTGCCCGGCCGCGCACCCGCCGACACAGACGAGGCCGACACAGACTCGGCTGCCGACGAGGCCGACACGGCCGACAAGGCCGACACGGCTGACGTCAATAAGTCCGACGCAACCGACGCCGAGAAGGCTGAAGACACGGCTGACGCCGACGCCGGTGCAGGGGACGCCGCCGTCGTGAAGACCGACGCCGGAACCAAGGAACCGGCGACGGTTCCGGCCGGGGCTGAGAGCGTCCGCCATTCGGACTCTGCTGTCTCAGATAGTGAATCGCGTGGTAATCTCCCTGATAACCAAAGCGGTCCAGGTGTCGCTTCTGCTCCGGCGGAAGCGGCTAAGAAATCCACGAGCGGCAACACGTCCGCTACGGGAGCCCAGGCGGCCGGAGCACCCGGCCGGCCAGCCAATGGATCCGCGCCGGAAGCTGGCGGCACCAAGTAACCCAGCGACGGCAAACCGGGCCGCAGAGCCACCGCTCGCAGGTCCGGTTCCACAGCGTCGTGGCAGCAGGGAATGCTCCGGACTGCAGACCATTGCTATCCGCGCAAGCCCGGGCCACCCGGCCGCGTAACTGTTCGTACAGGACGCCGGGCTGGCCTACAATTCCAGTTAGAAACTCTTTGTTGTGCCCGTCACACCGGCGCACCGATCCGGGCCAATGTTGTCCCTCCCATACGCACGATCAGGAGGAAGGACGTCTCCCATGACCCAAACCCTGCACAGCCCCAGTTGGTCCGAGCCTAGCGAGCCGGCGGCCGCCATGTCACCGTTCAAGCGGTTCGCGGCATTGCCTGAAGCCGCCGGGCTCTACAACCCGGAGCAGGAGAAGGACGCCTGCGGCCTCGCCATCATCGCCACGCTGCGCGGGGAGCCGGGCTACGACATTGTCGATGCCGCCCTCACCGCCTTGCGCAACCTTGAGCACCGCGGCGCCGTGGGCGCCGATGAGGGCACCGGCGACGGCGCCGGGCTTCTCATGCAGGTGCCGGACGAGTTCTTCCGGGCGATCACCGAGTTCGAACTCCCCGCCCCAGGCCAGTACGTCGTAGGCACCGCCTTCCTGCCGGCCGAGCAGCGCGAATCCGACGCCGCCAAGGCCGGGATCGAGAGCCTCGCCGCCGATGAGGGCCTCACCGTCCTGGGCTGGCGCGAAGTTCCGATCGTCGCCGACCTCGTCGGCGCCATGGCCCGGGCCTGCATGCCGTACTTCTCGCAGCCGTTCTTCGCCTCCAGCACCGGGGAAGTCTTGGAGCGCAATGAACTCGATTCGCGTGCCTGGCGGATCCGCAAGCGCGCGCAGAACAAGTTCGGCGTGTACTTCCCGTCGCTGTCCTCCCGGACCATCGTCTACAAGGGCATGCTGACCACCGCCCAGCTGGAGCCGTTCTACCCGGATCTCTCGGACAAGCGCTTCAAGACCAAGCTCGCGATTGTCCACTCGCGCTTCTCCACCAACACGTTCCCGTCCTGGCCGCTGGCCCAGCCGTTCCGCACCATCGCGCACAACGGTGAGATCAACACGGTCAAGGGCAACCGGAACTGGATGCGGGCCCGCCAGTCCCAGCTGGCCAACCCGCTGCTGGGGGATTCGCCCGAAGAGCTGTACCCGATCTGCACACCGGGTGCGTCCGACTCGGCATCCTTCGACGAGGTCGCAGAACTTCTGTGGCTCTCCGGACGCCCCATCACGCACTCGATCATGATGATGATCCCCGAGGCCTGGGAAAACCACGCCACGATGGACCCGGCCCGCCGGGCCTTCTACGAGTACCACTCCCTGCTGATGGAACCGTGGGACGGCCCCGCCGCCGTTTCCTTCACCGACGGCAACCTCGTCGGCGCCACCCTCGACCGCAACGGGCTGCGCCCGGGACGGTACTGGATCACCGAGGACGGACTGGTCATTTTCGCCTCCGAGGTCGGCGTGATCGACGTCGAACCCTCCAAGGTGGTCAAAAAAGGCCGCGTCTCGCCCGGCAAGATGTTCCTCGTGGACACCGAGGCCGGCCGGATCATCGGCGACGCCGAGGTCAAGGCCGAGGTGGCGGCTGCCAACCCGTGGGCCGACTGGGTCAAGGACAACCTGATCGACCTCAATGAGCTGCCGGAACGCGAACACGTCGTGCACACCGCGGCGTCCGTCAACATCCGCCAGCGGACCTTCGGCTACACCACGGAGGAACTGAAGATCCTGCTGGGCCCGATGGCCCGCACCGGCGCCGAGCCGCTCGGCGCGATGGGATCCGACACCCCGGTGGCTGTCCTGTCCAAGCGCCCGCGGCTGCTCTTCGACTACTTCGTGCAGTCCTTCGCGCAGGTCACCAACCCGCCGCTGGACGCCATCCGCGAAGAACTCGTCACATCCCTGATGTGCGCGATCGGCCCCAACGGCAATCTGCTCGACACCAAGCAGGTCCGCCAGCCGCAGGTCTCGCTGCCGTTCCCCGTGATCAACAACGACCAGCTCGCCAAGATCGCGAACATCGAGAGCGCCGACGGCGACAGGGTTGCGATGAAGGTCCGCGGCCTCTATCGCCCCGAAGGCGGCGAGAACGCGCTGCGCGCCCGGCTGACCGAAATCTGCGAGCAGGTCTCCGGCGCCATCAACCGCGGCGTCCAGTACGTGGTGCTTTCGGACCGCGACTCTAACGCCCAGTGGGCACCCATCCCGTCCCTGCTGCTCGTCAGCGCCGTACACCACCACCTGCTCCGCAGCGCCAACCGCACCAAGACCGCACTCGTGGTCGAGGCCGGCGACGTCCGCGAAACGCACCACGTGGCCGTGCTGGTCGGCTACGGCGCCTCCGCCGTGAACCCGTACCTGGCGATGGAATCCGTCGAACAGCTCATCAGTTCCGGCGACGTCGTCGGCGTTACCCCGCAGGACGGCGTCTACAACCTTATCAAGGGCCTCGGCAAGGGCGTACTGAAGATCATGTCCAAGATGGGCATCTCCACCGTGGCCTCCTACACGGGCGCCCAAACGTTCGAGGCGCTCGGCCTGGGCCAGGAGCTCGTGGACGAGTTCTTCTCCGGCACACACTCCCAGCTCGGCGGCGTCGGCCTCGACGTCATCGCGGCCGAAGTCTCCGCACGCCACCAGATGGCATACCCGGAGAACGGCATCGAACTGCCGCACCAGCCTCTGATGGGCGGCGGCGAGTACCAGTGGCGCCGCGACGGCGAGCCGCACCTGTTCAACCCGGAGACCGTCTTCCGGCTGCAGCACGCCACCCGTGAGCGCCGCTACGACATCTTCAAGGCCTACACCCGCGGGGTGGACGACCAGTCCGAAAACCTCATGACCCTGCGCGGGCTGCTGAAGTTCAGGGACGGGCTGCGTCCCGCGGTTCCGCTCGAGGACGTGGAGTCCGTCTCCAGCATCGTCAAGCGCTTCTCCACCGGCGCCATGAGCTACGGCTCCATCTCGCAGGAAGCGCACGAGACCCTCGCGATCGCCATGAACCGGCTGGGCGGCAAGTCCAACACCGGCGAGGGCGGCGAGGACGTGGACCGGCTCCTGGATCCCGAGCGCCGCTCGGCGGTCAAGCAGATAGCCTCCGGCCGTTTCGGCGTCACGAGCCTGTACCTGTCCAACGCCGACGATATCCAGATCAAGATGGCGCAGGGGGCCAAGCCCGGCGAAGGCGGCCAGCTGATGGCGCAGAAGGTCTACCCCTGGGTGGCCCGGACGCGGCACTCGACGCCCGGCGTCGGGCTCATCTCGCCGCCGCCGCACCACGACATCTACTCGATCGAGGACCTCGCGCAGCTGATCTACGATGCCAAGCGCGCCAACCCCTCGGCCCGGGTGCACGTCAAGCTGGTCTCCGAGGTTGGGATCGGCACCGTGGCCGCCGGTGTCACGAAGGCCAAGGCCGACGTCGTGCTGGTTTCCGGTCACGACGGCGGTACCGGTGCCTCGCCGCTGAACTCGCTCAAGCACGCCGGTGTCCCCTGGGAACTCGGCCTGGCCGAGACCCAGCAGACGCTGATGCTCAACGGCCTGCGCGACCGCGTGGTGGTCCAGGTGGACGGGCAGCTTAAGACCGGCCGCGACGTCGTCATCGCCGCGCTGCTCGGCGGCGAAGAGTTCGGATTCGCCACGGCGCCGCTGGTGGTTTCCGGCTGCATCATGATGCGCGTCTGCCACCTCGACACCTGCCCGGTGGGCGTCGCGACGCAGAACCCGGAACTCCGCTCGCGCTTCAACGGCAAGCCCGAGTTCGTCGTCAACTTTTTCGAGTTCCTCGCCGAGGAAGTCCGCGAGATCCTGGCCGAACTTGGTTTCCGGACCATCGAAGAGGCGATCGGCCACGCCGAAATGCTCGACACCCGGGAAGCGATCAACCACTGGAAGGCCGAAGGGCTGGACCTGGATCCGATCCTGCACGGCCTCGAGTTCGACGACGACGCCCCGCTGCGCAACCTGACCGGCCAGAACCATGAGCTGGACAAGCACTTCGACCAGCGCCTCATTGCGATGGCGGCCGAATCGCTGAGCGACCGCTCCCCGGTGAAGATCTCGGTCAACGTGATCAACACGGACCGCTCCGTCGGCACCATGCTCGGCCACGTGGTCACCAAGACCTTCAGCACCGACGTGCTGGCTCCGGACACGATCGACATCACGCTGACCGGCACCGCCGGCCAGTCGCTCGGCGCGTTCCTGCCGGCAGGCATCACGCTGCGCATGTTCGGTGACTCCAACGACTACGTCGGCAAGGGCCTCTCCGGCGGACGGATCATCGTGCGGCCGGACCGCACCAACGTCTTCCCGGCGGAAACGAACGTCATCGCCGGCAACGTGATCGGCTACGGCGCCACCAGCGGCGAAATGTTCCTCCGCGGCCAGGTCGGCGAACGCTTTATGGTCCGCAACTCCGGCGCTACCGCGGTGGCCGAAGGCATCGGCGACCACGGCTGTGAGTACATGACAGGCGGCCAGGCGCTCATCCTCGGACGCACCGGACGCAACTTCGGTGCCGGCATGTCCGGGGGCACGGCCTTCGTCCTGGACCTGCAGACCGACCGCGTCAACAAGCAGGCCCTGGAGTCCGGTGAGCTGCAGCTGCGCGAACTGGATGCCGAGGACCGCGACATCGTCCACGGACTGCTCGTCAAGCACCTTGAGGAAACCGAGTCGCTGCTCGCGGCCCGGCTGCTCGAGAACTTCGACGACACCGCAGCCCGCACAACCAAGGTGCTGCCGCGCGACTACGCGGCCGTCCTGCAAACCCGTCTTGACGCCATCGAAGAGGGCCTTGACCCCGACGGCGAAGAAGTTTGGTCTCGAATCCTGGAGGTGACCGGTGGCTGATCCACGCGGATTTCTGAAAGTACGTCAGCGTGAAACCCAGCCACGGCGTCCCGTCCCGGTCCGCATCATGGACTGGAAAGAGGTCTACGAGGCCCAGGAAAAGGGTGTCCTGAAAAGCCAGGCCGGCCGCTGCATGGACTGCGGCGTGCCGTTCTGCCACCAGGGCTGCCCGCTGGGCAACCTGATTCCCGAGTGGAACGACCTCGTCTGGCGGGACAAGGGCGAGGAAGCGATGGAGCGGCTGCACGCCACCAACAACTTCCCCGAGTTCACCGGCCGGCTCTGCCCGGCCCCGTGCGAGGCGTCCTGCGTGCTCGGCATCAACCAGCCGGCCGTGACCATCAAGCAGGTCGAGGTTTCGATTGTGGACCAGGCGTTCGAGAACGGCTGGGTCAACCCGCTGCCGCCCGCGCGCCTCACCGGCAAGACGGTCGCCGTCGTCGGGTCCGGCCCCGCCGGGCTCGCCGTCGCGCAGCAGCTGACCCGGGTGGGCCACACCGTCGCCGTCTACGAACGCGATGACAAGATCGGCGGCCTCCTGCGGTACGGGATCCCCGATTTCAAGATGGAAAAAGAGCAGGTGGACCGCCGGCTGGAGCAGATGAAGGCCGAAGGCACCCGCTTCCGCACCGGCGTCGCCATTGGCACGGACGTGACCTGGGAGCAGCTGCGCCGCCGGTATGACGCCGTCGTGGTCGCCACCGGCGCCACCGTCCCGCGGGACCTGCCGATCCCGGGCCGCGGGCTCGAGGGTGTGCACTACGCGATGGACTACCTCGTCCCGTCCAACCGCGTGGTGGCAGGGGAGACGGTGGAGAACCAGATCCACGCCGCCGGCAAGCACGTCGTCATCCTCGGCGGCGGCGACACCGGTGCGGACTGCATCGGCACCGCCCACCGCCATGGCGCCACCTCCGTGACCACCCTGGCAATCGGCAAGCAGCCCCCGGCGGAGCGCGCCAACCACCAGCCGTGGCCCACGTTCCCGACCCTCTTCGAGGTCGCCAGCGCGCACGAGGAAGGCGGCGAACGCACCTACCTCGCCTCCACTGTCGAGTTCGTGGGGGAGAACGGCAAACTGACCGGCGTGAAGGTGGCGGAGACGGAGTTTGTCGACGGCAAGCGCCTTCCGAAGGCCTGCACCGAGCGGATCATCCCCGCGGATCTGGTGTTCCTGTCCCTCGGCTTCACCGGAGCCGAGCCCGCCGGTATCACCGAGCAGGTCAGCGCCGCATTCGACGGCCGCGGCAACGTGGCCCGTGACGGCTACTACATGACCAACACGGAGGGCATCTTCGTGGCCGGCGACGCCGGCCGTGGACAGTCGCTCATCGTCTGGGCTATCGCCGAGGGGCGCGCCTGCGCGGCCGCGGTGGACAAGTTCCTTATGGGCAAGACGATCCTGCCGGCTCCCGTGGCACCGACCGACCGGGCGATGGCCGTCCTCTGACCGGTACAACTTCATCCATGCAAATCGACTACTAGGGTAGGTATATGAGACGCGCTAAAATAGTGGCCACCTTCGGACCGGCAATCGCGAGCTTCGAGAACACTCTCGCCGTGCTCGAGGCCGGCGTCGACGTGGCCCGCATGAACATGAGCCACGGCGACTACGCCGTACACGACACCACGTACGAGAACGTCCGCAAGGCAGCGGGCCAGCTCGGCAAGCCCGTCGCCATCATGGCGGACCTGCAGGGCCCGAAGATCCGGCTCGGCCGCTTCGTTGACGGACCGCACCTCCTGGCCGTCGGTGACACCTTCACCATCACCACCGAGGATGTCCCCGGCACCAAGGACATCGCCTCCACGACGCTCAAGAGCCTCACCCAAGACGTCAACCCCGGCGACGCCCTGCTGATCGACGACGGCAAGGTGGCCCTGCGGGCCATCGACGTCGACGACGTCAAGGTGGTCGCCCAGGTGATCGTCGGCGGGTACGTCTCCAACAACAAGGGCATCAACCTGCCAGGTGTTGCGGTTAACGTTCCGGCGCTGAGCGAAAAGGACGAGGACGATCTGCGCTGGGCCATGCGCCGCGGCGTGGACATGGTTGCCCTCTCCTTCGTCCGCGACGCCACGGACATCAAGCGCGTCCACGAGATCATGGACGAAGAAGGCCGCCGCGTGCCGGTGATCGCCAAGATCGAGAAGCCGCAGGCCGTTGAGCAGCTTTCCGAGATCATCGACGCCTTCGATGCCATCATGGTGGCCCGTGGCGACCTCGGCGTGGAACTTCCCCTCGAGGAAGTGCCGATCGTGCAGAAGCGTGCCATCGAACTGGCGCGCCGCTGGGCCAAGCCGGTCATCGTGGCCACCCAGGTGCTTGAGTCCATGATCGACAACCCGCGCCCGACGCGCGCCGAGGCCTCCGACTGCGCCAACGCCGTGCTCGACGGCGCCGACGCGGTTATGCTCTCGGGCGAGACCAGCGTGGGCAAGTTCCCGATCGAGACCGTTAAGGTCATGGCCCGGATCATCGAATCCACCGAGGTCCACGGCCTGGAGCGCGTCCCCCCGCTGGGCACCAAGCCCAAGACCCGTGGCGGCGCCATCACCCGTGCCGCCGTCGAGATCGCCGACCAGCTGGATGCGAAGTACATCTGTACCTTCACCCAGTCCGGTGACTCGGCACGCCGTTTGTCGCGGCTGCGCCCGATCCGTCCGGTGTTCGCCTTCACGCCGGTGGAGCACGTCTGGAACCAGCTGGCGTTGACCTGGGGCATCATGCCGGTCCTGGTCCCGATGGTGGGCCACACCGACGAGATGACCGCCCAGGTCGACCGCAGCCTCCTGGAACTCGACGTCGTAGAGGACGGTGACCTCGTCGTCATCGCCGCCGGTTCCCCTCCCGGAAAGGCGGGTTCCACGAACCTGCTGAAGGTCCACAAGGTCGGCGATCTGGCCGACTTCGGCAGCACCAGCGAAGCCGCGGTTGCCAAGGACAAGCTCGGTCCCTGGCCGGAAAAGAAGAAGAAGGGCAGCAAGCCCTAGCTTCTTTGGTTCACTAAAAAGGGAGGATCCCCGCCACGCGGTTTACGCGGCGGGGACCCTCCCTTTTTCGTTTTGCTTCTTGCCTCTTACCGGCCGGCGCTAGTTGACCTGGTTGATGATGGTCTCGGCAACCTCGCGCATGCTGAGACGGCGGTCCATAGAGGTTTTCTGGATCCAGCGGAACGCCTCCGGCTCCGTGAGGCCCATCTTGGTGGTCAGTAGGCTCTTGGCGCGCTCCACGAGCTTGCGGGTGGCGAACTGCTCCTGCAGGTCCGTCACTTCGCTTTCGAGGGCCTTGATTTCCTCGTGCCGGGACAACGCGATTTCGAGGGCCGGGATGAGGTCCGCCGGGGTGAAGGGCTTGACGACGTAGGCCATGGCACCGGCGTCGCGGGCGCGCTCCACGAGTTCCTTCTGGCTGAAGGCGGTGAGCAGGACCACGGGGGCGATCCGGGCCTTGACGATCTTTTCGGCGGCTGAAATGCCGTCCATGACCGGCATCTTGACGTCCATCAGGACCAGGTCCGGCTTCAGTTCTTCGGCGAGCTGAACGGCCTTCTCGCCGTTGTCCGCCTCGCCGACGACGTCGTAGCCCTCGCCCCGCAGGATCTCGATGATGTCCAGGCGGATGAGGGTCTCATCCTCGGCGACGACAACGCGGCGCGCCGGCTTGGAAGTAGGGGATGACTCCGTCTGTTCTGACACGGGAACTCCTTGGAAAGGTACGGCGGGAACTAGACCATCTTAGGTTGTGACCGCTGGTGTACTTGGACCGGTTTGGTTCGATGCGGCGTCACTGGCGCGATTCTGGAATTCAGCCTATCTGCATGTAGAGTAATTTCGCGCACTGGAAGCGATCGCGTTGCTCACAGCAGTCTCGGGCCCGCGATTATTACACCGGTGTTCTCCGCGCCCGAGTGGCGGAATTGGCAGACGCGCCGCACTCAAAATGCGGTATCGAAAGGTGTGTGGGTTCGAGTCCCACCTCGGGCACAGTGTTTCCGCAGGTCAGACGCCTTTTGTTTTTCTAGTGTTGACAAAGCTTGACTGTTTAGATTTTGTGGACTAAAGGCCGCCCACTCCGCGCCGCTTGTCTCATATGGCACTCGACTTACTCGCTGGGCGCCTGCGCTTTTTCGACATGGTGGCCTACGTCCTTGCCGGCGAACACTCGGTACAGTGGTCCAGATCGTGCGAGGTTTCAGACTCCATAGACTCGGCTCGACATTGCTGCGGAATGGGACCATGTCAGCCGCGGAGACCTACGCCATGTGCAGCGGCGGGCCTGACCTCTGAGAATGAGGACTGATACCGACCTGGTCAACGGAGTTACGTTACACCCCGAAGCAATACTGGTAGCCGTTTTAGCTGGGTCCAATGTCAACTCGTGACCAGGGTCCAACGGGCGCGCCACGGTGACACGCTCCAGGAAGACCATGCAAAGAGGCATTCAACGCATGGCAAGATGGGGGAAGACGCGCACTGACGTGTCGCCCATCCGCGAGGCGCGGAGACTTTTCGCACCTGGGGGGCTGGAATGAGCAATGAACCTGCAAGAACAGTTCCGGCTGTATTGGAGAAGTTTGACGCCACGTTTTCAGAGTTCTCTTCTGGCTTCAATGCGGGACAGTACGTCTTTTGGTTGGGCTCGGGGATCTCGCGCGAGAGGGTGCCGAATGTTAACGACCTCCTTGAGCGTGTAATCGAGCATCTCCGGTCGCACATCGATCCAGGTAACCCCGAATGTGAGTACCGGATAGCCCTCGATGAAGTCCTTCGGCTCACGCCATTGACGCGAGAAGAGCTCGAGTCTATCGATTTCTCCATCGTGGTCAGCAACTGGGACCTGCGGAAGCAAATCCTCGCCGCACTCGTGACGAAGTACTCAAGTGTGCTTGATGTACCCGTTGGGGACGATAGTCCAGAAGATTATCTCGTCTGGACCGGGCTCGATGTTCCGGACACGTACGGGGCACCGGACCTTGAACCCGATGTAGAGCACTACTGCATCGCTATCCTCCTGCTGGAAGGGTTGGTGCCAACAGCGGTCACGGCCAACTGGGACGGCCTTCTCGAGAAGGCATTGAATGAACTGACCCCGGCATATGCGTCGCTCGTCCGCGTGGTGGTGAAACCTGACGACTTCCGTGACCCCGGTCCGCGTATCGACATCATCAAGTTCCACGGGTGCGCGGTACGCGCCCGAGACTTCCAGGGGGAGTATCGAGATCGTCTCATTGCTCGTGAGTCGCAGATCTCGACATGGACCACGAAGCAAGAGAACCGGTCAATGCGGAAGCATCTTGAAACGCTGTACACGGACAGACTGACCCTGATGCTGGGCCTGTCGGCGCAGGACGCGAACCTCCACACGATGTTTGCGAATTCCATTCAGGACCTTTCCCGCCCGTGGCCCGAGGCTCCTCCTTCTGTTGTGCTCAGTGAAGAGCGACTCGAGTCGTACCACCGGCACTTGCTCAAAATTACGTTTGGTGAGAATCATCAGGGCAACTCGAAGGCGATCGCGGAGTCTGCACTGTTGGGGGCGTACGCCAAGCCGACACTGTTGGCTTTGGTTCTGGCGTCTCTCACGGAGAAGCTGAGCTACCTGCTCGAACATAGCGTAGAGGGCGTCTGGGGGCCGGCGGCCGCGCAGCCGTTGCAGGCCCACCTCTTCGAGCTGCGCGACCTTGCCGCCAGCCTTGCTCAACCCGACAACTTTGAAACATTCGAGTTTTCGGAGATCTTGGAGTTTCAGCGCGAGTTCACAGCCCGTTTGATTGATGTCGTGAATCTGACCCTGACAATCTTCCGCGCGGGCCGGACCCCGGATGAGACTACTAATCGCTACGAACCGCTATCGGAGCGTCCCATCGCCCATGCGGTGCTCAACCCGGATTACCCGTCGAAACAGTTCGGTCGGCTCGCCATCGCGTTGGCCCTCATAGGTAGAGGACTCAGCGCCGGACAGTGGTCGGTTGAGCCAGGCTACAGTAAAGTGCCTGACGGTGGCGTTATCCGTCTTTTGGCCGGTCCCAGAGAAACGCGTGTCTTCTTCGTGAAGGACGCCACGGCCTTGACGGGGCTCGAGTTGGATGGTGCACTCGACGATGGCAACGCGAGTGCTCTGGTCGTTGTTGCGGACGAGGAGCCTCGAACGCAGACCAGGTCCCCAAGGTCCCGTTATGGACGCGATGGCAAGTCCGGCGCTGGACGGTTCAACGTCGCATCCAGCATGTGCGAGACGTCCTCAGTTGACGAGTTGTATGAGGCATTCAAACTGGCAGGAGGATTCTGATGACGAGTGTCTACAACGTCCTCGCTGTACTCGAACGGGCTGGCTTCGAACGGCTGCCGAAGCCCTTGACGATCGTCGGTACAGAGTTTGACTTCGAAGCGGCCGCACGAGGAACCAAGAGTTCGCACGACTTGGTACTGATTGCCACTGACCAAGTTCCTCCTCGCCGCTTGCAGCGCCTTATCGCAGGTCTAGCTCGTTCCCTCGATCTGGCCGAGTCTCGTCGCCCGGTCAGCCTCGTGGTTCTCGGCGGAGTTGCTGCCAGAGATCGATTGGAGCTCGAACGCTATGCACGGATCCTTCCCATATCGTCAGCGACGCCAGATGTATCCGAAATCGAGGAAGCAGTCGCTGTCTTGCTGCCCCTCAGCCTCCCCAACGCGGATCTCATGCATGGAAGCGACCCGCTCAACGATGTGATGGGTGCCCTTGGACCTTCTAAGTCATCATCGGAGCACATCGCACTCATCCAAGCCGCCCAAGACGGACCAGAAGCAGTCCGGGAAGCTCTGCGGCGGTACGCGAACGCCGGGGCAGGCTGGACAGACAAGAAGGGAGGCGAAGATGCGTGACCTTCCGGTTCGTCGACTGACGGTTTCTGACTTTCGCCGTATCGAGGGCACGCGCGAGTTCCCGCTGGATGCCCCCATCGTTCTCATTCATGGGCCCAACGGGACAGGAAAGACCAGCGTGTTGTCCGCGCTCGAGCTTGCGCTGACCGGTTCCATCCGGAGCATGGAACGCAGCTCACCGCGCTACCGAGCTCATCTACCATTCTTCGGTCAGCCATACGCGACTGTTCGTGTCGATGTCGCCGAGAGTCTGCAAGCAGGTAATTCCGGGCAGCCGCTGACGGTCGGCGGTGCGCGTACGGAAGGGACCCCGGCGTTCAGCACGTCGGCGGCAAAGTTTTACGCCGAACGCTGCTATCTGGACCAGGCCTCCCTGAGTCGTCTGCTCGATTTGTATCAGGACCGCGAAGGAAACAATCAGTCGGCGCTGGAGAAGTTCGTCAATGAACTCCTCGGTTTGGAGAAGCTAGATGCCCTTCGCGACGGGCTCCGTGAGGCCCTCGACCTGAGGCTTCTTAGGAAGCTCGCACTTGGCGTAGACGACGCCGACCTTGAAGCAAAATCCGCAGCAGCTGAACTCAAGAAACACACCGCCCTGTTGGCAGAGTGTCGGTCGGAGGTTGCCGGCGCGCGAACCGCGCTGAGCGAGACGATCGCAGGCCTCAACCATGGTGGGGCCGAACAGGAGACCGATCAGGCCCTCCTCGAATACGCGGACGCACTCCGACACGACACCTCCACCCTTACAGAGTTGGAGGGTGCGACAAGACGCCAGCAAGAGCTCATCGCCTTAGGCGGTCGCATCTCCGCGCTCCTTGAGCGCCCCACCCCGCAGCGCCTCGAGGAAACACGCACCGCATTAGCAGCTACGGCGACCCGAAAGAAGGAATGGGAAGCCACGAGCGGGGTAGAGATTCGGGCATGGGAAGCAGCTGCGGCGGCCGCCGGCGCCAGCCTCCAGACCGATCTGCGAAGCGCGATCGAACATGCCAAGGCTGTCGCTGCTCAGAAACTGCGCAGCGATTTGGATCTTCACAGGCAGACCGAGTCCGTCCGCACGGATTTGGTGAGCGACCAGGACGAGCTTGATGCAGTTCAAACGAGGCTTACCGAGGCTCACGAGCATTCAAGTGCACTCGTGGAGAGCCTGGCCGCAGCCCGCGCTGTGGCCGAAGAAAGCAACACGTGCCCAGTCTGTGATCGAGACTTCGCTGAAACCGCCGGGCACAATTTGTTGGCCCACATCGATGGCAAACTTGCCGACCTAGCGACCCATGGCCAGCAACTCGTGGTCCTTCGCCATGATCGCGATCGCCTGGTCGCACGAATTGCACGTGCTGAAGTCGAACTCACCCAGCTTTCGGGCACCCTACTCACTCCTGACCAGCGGCAGTCCATCGAGGACCGTCTCACGACGCTTACCGAACTCGCTGTCCAGGTCGGTGATATCGAATTGGCGAAGTCCTTTGGCAAAGATCTGGAGCGGGCCGAGCGCGATCTTCAACAGACACTGGACGGCCTTGAGGTTGCGACCTTGGAAGAGGCACACATCAGCCGCGAGATCGCAAAGTATGCGGACGTGCTGCGGGCAGCCGCGCCAACGACCCCGGATTTGCCGGCTGCGTTGAACGAACTGCGTGACCACGCGGACGCTCACGTTGCCGGCCTCAAGGGCAAGGCCGAGCAGAGCAAGAAGGCCGTTGAGCAAGCTGCCCTCCTAGTGAAAGCCCTTGAGCGTGACTCTCTGATCGGTCGCCAAGTGGTTGACGTGGTGGAACAGAAGAAGCACTGGGAAGACCGGTTCGCGGAAGCCAAACGCCGTCAAGGAGTGGCGAAGGAGGTCCACGAAGCCGCATCACAAGCGCGAACCGCCATCGTCCACCGCGTGTTCACTGAGTCCCTCAATGACGTATGGAAGTCTGTGTTCACCAGACTCGCCCCCGACGAGAGCTTCATTCCAAGATTCGGCATCCCAAGCGCGGCCAAGAAGACCTTCGACATCAAACTGGAAACCATTCACCGCGACGGGGAAGCCAGCGGGCCACCGCAAATGATGTTGTCCGCAGGCAACCTGAACACCGCAGCACTGTCGTTGTTTCTCGCGCTCCACCTCGCAGTCGAGCCTCTCGTCCCTTGTCTGGTGTTCGACGACCCAGTGCAAGCGATGGACGAGGTGCATGTCGCGCAGTTCGCTGCCCTCGTCCGTCTCTTGTCGAAACAGAACGAAAGACAGGTCATCATCGCAGTGCACGAGCGAGAGCTGTTCGACTATCTTGCGCTCGAGTTAAGTCCCGCCTATGAAGGTGACGAACTCATAACCATCGAGCTGGGTGAACGCGCTGCCGACGAAGACCAAGGCATCACCCGTCATTTCTGGGAGCCGGACGTTGCCATCATCAACTAGTCCCCGACGCCCATGGCTCGCCACTCGGCGTGACGCTCGTGCCGAAGGCTGTCCATCCGGAGGTAGGTTTGGCCATCTCGCCGCCACCCACCACCACCTACAAGCTCCAGTCGTAGTTGCCGATGGTCAAAGTGCACCAAACATAGAAACGTAGGGCGTAGACGCCGCGGCCGCTTAGCGACGTGCTCTCCACGAGTAAAGGAAGTTCAGAGCCTAGGAAGTTAAGCGGCTGCACGCCCCATCAACCGAGGTCTCGTCCGCTTCTTCTCGGCGTACCTTCGAAGATCTTCAAGTCTGCTGACATTCGGGCATGGATCCTAGACTCTGCATAAGGGTGTGAGCCGCTGTGATCTTCTTTAAGTTCCATCCGGTCGAACCAGTGCAGCACGATCAGCGCTAGCTTGTGGGTGGTCAAGAAGTTGCGGAGGAAGGATGCTCTTACGAGTAAGGCGTGGCTGTTGTTCCCTTCTTCTTCGTAGTACGTGAAGACAGGAATACCGGCTGCGTTCAGCCAGCTTGGCCCGCGCATGTCGAATGTTAGTCCTGCAGTTTGTTGGATGAACGTTGAGGGAAGAACGGTGCTTGCGGTCTCGCCAATGGAACAGTCGAGGACACTTCCCTCCCAGGAATATTGCTCCACAGTTGATACGAGCCGGAAGGTCTTGTTGCCGACCTCGATCGGCTGAAGCTGGTCGTGTCGGTGAAAGCAGCCTCCACCGACCCGACCAACCTCGCCGACGTAGCAGCAGCCGGTGTGGCCATAAGAATCGAAGAGGTCAGGAACTTCATGGTGCGGATCGTCAGGCACGTCGGCGAGAAACTCCTCAGCGGCGTCTGCTGCGATGAGCAGGGTGTCGACAGCGGCTTGCTCGCGAAGGCCCCTCCAGCCCTTTCGCGCCCGGGGATCCACCTTCTTCACGACGCTTTCAAGAACTACCCAGTCGTTGCCAGCACGGTCCTGAAGGAACATGGAGCCTGCAACTGTTGGTTCTGAGTCTGTATCGGCGAGGAAGCGTCGGATGTCTCCTCGGTACTGGTTGAAGTCGAGCCGTGCGGGCGGCCATTCCTCAAGCTGGATCAGCGGAGGTTGCCACGCGGTTGTGCCGGTCCCGTCATTTTCGTTGAAGGCCCGGAAATCGATTGGAGGGAGACTGGGGTCGATTTCTCGCTCGCCGGTGATCTGATGCAATCCTTCATAGGGCCGGTTTTCGTCGAAACGTCGAGAAGGGTGGTAGTTGTCAGCAACGCGGGCCAGCAGCTCGTGGTAGGCCATCCACTGGTATTTCTTGCCCCAGCGTTCAGCCTTATGCCCTTCCCGTCCTCGACCCCGCCCAATAGTACGGTCCTGCAGCCCGAACAGCTCAGGCGTCCAGCCGAGGCTGAGCGTCCGGCGGAAGACCCAGCGCCGTGCGTCTCTGGCCGGGTACTCGTCATTGACCGCTTTTGGATAGACGTACACGCTGTCGAGTAGCTTGTATTGCTCGTCGGTGAGCAGATCGTCACCGCGATACTGGAGGAGGCTGAGTTGAATCACCCGCCCGGGCTCGGGGTCGCGCACGAGGGTCTCGAGAGCATGCTTCTGGTCATCGCTCAGCGACGTGACGAACGTCTTCCACCTGGCCCGGACGAATCGTGGCTTCTTGTGCAAGGGCTCTGGGTATTCGGAGCCTGTGCGATAGCGTGAGAAGTGATGCAGGCCTGATTCAACTACGTAGCGCCCGAAATCTCCTAGGCTCAACAGCGAAAAGTAGATGGAGGAGTAGCTTTCATCGTCCGGTTGATCCTTGTCCCAGCCGTATTTAGCGTCAATCGTGGTCTCACTTGGTGGCGGACCGGGTGGCTTAAGCCCGTAGGGGCTCCGGGACGAATCCAGGACTGAGTTGGACACCAACTTGTGTGCGGCTGCCCATCGAGCGATGCTACGCGCAGCGTCCAGGAGCAGTTCGTCCGCCCGGACTGGACGTGAGAAGGCCCGCGCGCACACGGCCTGCGCGAGCTCCTTCGCCTGTTCACTCTGTGCCGGCGTGCTTCGTAGAAGCGCGCCGTAGGCGATTGCGGCAACTCGCTGTACGACGTAGGGGTCATCGACGGTCCAGAACCGCTCAAAGAGCGCCCGCGTGACATCGAGGTGACCGTGTAGGAGTTGCACGAGCGCCTTGGTGACCCAGTCCCGCATGAAGCGATTCGGCGACGACAATAACCAGCACAGCGGGATGCACGCGAGCTCGACTACCTCGGCGTCGTACGCTGGGTAAGGGCCGGCCGCCGCCCACCGGGCGAGGCGGGCCGCAGGGCTGAACGTGTCGGATAACTCGTGGTAGGTAGCGAAGCCGAAGTCGCGGTCTCGCTGTGGCATGCGAAGCCTCGTCAGATAGCGGTGAAGACCATCGCCGTTGAGTGGACTTCCCGGCTGCGGGGCCAACGAAAATAACACCTGGTAGAACTCGTCACGCGACAGGTACCGCTGCGCCTCGTTAAGCAGTTCGATGGTGCGCTGTGAGACTGCCTGTGTTGCGCGGTAGGGCAGCATGATCACGAGTGATCGGTAGAGCTGGCGGGCGCGATGGTGGCGCTTCCAGGCGTCTGGGTCATCCGGGTTTTTCTCTTCCCGGTCCAGTTTGATGTTGAGAAGGTCTGGGACTTCGACATCGAAGGCTTCGGGAAACAGGATAGTTGCAGCTTCGTTGATACCCCAGCTGCAGTCCTCTGTCAGCCATTTCTTCAGCCTTGGGTCATGGATCGGGTCTTCGGAAAGCGACAGACGGCGCTTCAGGAGGAGGAAGTCAGCAAAGGCCTGGAAGAGGATCCGAACGCCCTCATCGGTGATGCCTTCGCCTAGGTAAAGGTGCTCGCGGGTGAGGACACCCTCCTCCTGAAAGAGGCCGAGAATTCTTGTCGCGTCGGATTGCACATTGCCCAGGGCAGCGTGGGCGACCGATTCGGCCGTGGCGGCGCTCATGCTCTCGCGGCCGAGCCGGGAAAGTTCGTCGAGCAAGGCGTCGAGTACGCGCCTCGTCTGTGACTTGGCCACGTTCAATTCATAGCTTGAGGTGGCCGATGGCCGGTATCGCCTTGCGACAATTGCCAATTTGGTCGCAAGGTAGCGTTCAAAGATGGCAATCCGTCCATGATGTCCTTGGGGGATCGAGCCCTTCTCTGACTGTGACAGGCTTTCGCAGTACAGCCGCAGGAAGAGTGGGAGCGTAAACTCTGGCGTCAGCAGCGGAATCTTGGGTGCCTCGAGCCTGTAGTGCTCAAAGTAGCGCTGGGTGGCTTCGATTTCCCGTTCTGCGAATCCAGGGTGGGCCTGGCGAACGTAGTGGGAACCTTCGGTGCCCTCTAAGACGAGATCCTCGTAGGTGTCTCGGCAGGAGACAGCAATGGCGACGTGGGGATGAGCTGCGATGGCGGCCCGCAGTGCGGGTAAATGAATACGCCAGAAGTCGGGTTGAGTGGTCTCGTTGAGAGCATCGATGAAGATCACGAACCTGCTCCCAACTAGTGATGCCGCCTCACCTGCTGCGTCCATGGCACGCAGCAGCACATCTGCTCCAAGCGGTTCAAGACCGAGCTGGTCTGCGATGCTCGCCCACAGGTTGCCTTGGCCGAACTGGGCACCGGCGAGAAAGACTGCGGGACGTCCAGCTTCGAGCGCACGCCGAGTAGAGTCCAGTAACAGGTGAGTCTTCCCAGACCCGGCCTGACCGGTCAGAAAGTAGGCCCGGGTCCGAAACGAACGTCCAGCAGACGAGCGAAGCCAGGACGACAACTCCTGGATAGCCGAGGCCAGCTCGCGGACGCTGTAGCTGCCAACTTGTTCAGACGGTTTGTTGGCCTTCTTCTGGTCGTCATCGGGTAGCGCCTGCCACGAGGCCTTGACTCTTCGTTCGTGTTCTTGCGCGGCGTAGATGGCACTTTGGCAGGCCTTCAGTTGAGCCAGCAAGGGATCAAGCGCGGTTGGGGGATCGCCTGCCTGCAGCCCCAGAGTTTCGGCCGTGGCGTTCAAGGCGGCGGCCGTGTCCCGAATTGCTTGATAGGGCGCCGACGCCGCGGAGCCCTCGTTTTCTACCCGTATGCGGGCATCGCTGACTGCCGCGGCGACTTCGCGGAGCAGGCGCCTAACGACCGAAAGGACTGACTGGTCAAATCCGAGCGCCAGGAGATCTTCCTGGACGGGGACATCAACCTGGAGGTCAGGACGATACTTCTCGCTTGCCGCAGCAGCCTGTTGCTGATACCTGTTATCTAGCCAGTCGTTGCCGAAGACGAGGTCCCCCCACCAGAACCAGCGTCGACCGTTGTGTTGCGGTTTAGCGAGTTCGTCCAGCAGGTCACTTTCTTGAACCAGGTCAAAATCGATCGCGTTCCCGCCGGGGATGTTGGTGCGCCATTTGGCGACCTTGTCCTCGTACTTCATTCGCTGAGACTTCCGCTCGCGACCGCCGAGGCCAGTGGCTAGGTTCCAGGAAATGACGAAAGTCAGCTTTCGCAGAGCCGGGCGTTCCTTGGCGACGCGCCGAACTGAATCCGTCATGGCGGTCAAGAGCGCGTCGATGCCGTGGACATGCTTTGCCTGCCAACCCCACTCGGTACCGTCCGGCAGCGTGGCATACCACTCCACTCCTCCGTCAGGGTTGCCAGTTCGTATGGCTCGTGTCCCATACGGCGCCCGGTCCTTGAGGAGCTGAAACGCAAGCTCCTCAAACGCCCGGCTCTGTTCACCGTTCCAGGTGCGTAGCGTGTCGAAACTGGATGCGACTACCTTTGCCATGCCAGTCCATTCAGCGGCGTTTTGTTTTTGGAGGCCGGTGAGAAGCCAGCTGTTAAGGAGGACTCTCTAAGAATGGTGAGCAAGGTTATCACCCCGGTTGTCGATGAAATTCGGGACACACTGCTCACACTAGTGCTCACAGTTACGTCCGAAGGCGACTGCTGCCTTGAGCCGGTGAGTGTCGCCCACTCGTTCGTCACGCCCGTTTCCCTGGGTAGTCGGCATCAAAACCTCAAGGATCAATTCAAACTCCGGATCTAAGCTAGCAACGTGGCAGGCCCGGCGGACGTTCGAGAGTGAATCAGCAGTGTCGAAATGCGATGTCTGGTGCCAGGCCCGTGTTCCTGAACTTTCGACCTGGCCAAAGTCGGTTCAGTCACGGTAACCCAGGCAATCGTTGTTCTTGCCGCCAAGGCCGGGGTAACGAGGTCGAGGCAGAATCCTTATTCAAGAGAGCCGCTGACAGGGCCGTGTCGATGGTGAACTCGGAGGCGATCGAATTCAGATCGCCCGACGCGGGCAACTGGACCATTACTCATGTGCCTCTTGGTCTCCGGGGAGAGGGGTCCATAAATGGATAAATCGGGAGTGTTGACACTGTCAACACTTTTCCCTCGGACGGGGTCGTATATGGGCCGGACTCGGTTGGATGGGCGATGTTTTCTGGGGTTCCCCGTGTTTTCAAGGCCTAGAAGACGGTTCGAGTCCCACCTCGGGCACAGTGTTTCCGCAGGTCAGAGGCTTTTTGTCTTTTTAGTGTTGACAAAGCTTGACTTTATCGAAACCTAGGGCAGGAACTTTCCTCTTTTGATGGCCGGTAGGGTACCGGTAGACGGGTTGCAGACGATGGAACCTAGATGCACTGGCCTCGATGCTGGAGACCTACGGCATTCTGGTGCCGCGGCAGCCACTATCGGCGGCTGGATGGCCCCCTGCCTGATGCAGCATCCGCGCGCACACGGACTGCCGTTACTTGAAGACGCGCACGAGATCACTATCAAACCCTGTGGTTTTCTTTCCAAACGCTCAGCCTGAAAGGAACTCGTCGCCTCGGACTTGGGATGTGGGGTTGCCCGCAAATCGTGGACAGTTGATCAGGCGGCTTGTGCCGGCTGAGGTTTTGTTATGGCGAGGAATCGTTCGTGTTCCACGGGTGTGG